>NZ_JBIUCH010000005.1:0-315635 GCF_044548625.1 Micromonospora sp. NPDC051925
ATCCTGCACTGGTCGTACTGGCGGCGAACATCCCAAGCCCGAGCCCGACGATCCCACTACCAGCGCAGACAGGCCAGGTGACGTTGGAGTATTAGTCAAGAAGCGGGATCGGCAAGGCCGATCCCGCGAAGAAGGAAGGAAGGGAGGAAAGGGCGTGGGCGGGGTCGGGGGCTGCGGCCTTCGGCCGGTCCCCCGCCCCGCCCCAGAAGGAAACAGAACGCACAGGACACCGGCGACGACCAGCAGGCACGGCGATCCGACGTAGGGAGCCAGACGGCGAACCCTGAGCACGGACACACACCACCCCGCCACCGACCACAGCGGGCGACGGCACGAGCCGACAGTCACCGCACCCGGCGGGACTGGGCACGAGCCGAACGGCAGCCGTCGTCGGGACGCCAGGCACCTCGCCGCCACCGCACCTCACCGAAGCGGCCAACATCGGCCAGAACCCGCAGGCCGCGATACGCCGACGCCGCCGACGCCGCCAGGCACAGCAGCGGTCCGGCTTTGAGGTGCTGCCGCGCCGGCAAGCCGGCTTGCCCTCGAATACCGGGCTGAGCACCGCAGACACCAAGCCGGCAGGCCAGGGGACTACCGCCGGCTACGCGCCGTCTCGCATCGCCAGCCTTGCCTCCTTCCCGAGTGACGCCGACCCACACGGGTGCTCTCACTTATGAAAGGGGACCGTTCCGGGGCCGAATATTCCAAGATCAACAATTAACTCGATGCTCGGCGAAGGTTATTTCTGGCCTCCGCGTACGCTCGTGAGATCAAGGTCAGGCCGGTGAGGGTGCCGGTCCGGCTGTCGGTGTGGAGTCGGGCGACGGCGAGCGCTCGCGGTGGGGGCCACGCAAACGGCATGGCAGCCGCACGCGATCCTTCGTACGCTTGTGCGGCCCCCGGCGGTGTCCGCAGCACGCCGGGGGCCGCACAGGGGTCAGTGTCGATCCCGGCCCCACCGCCGACAGGCGGCCCGGCGTGTCCCACCCAGCCCACGGCGACGTTGGGAGGACACGAACCCGTGCCCGAACACCGAGTGCCCACAAGGCACCCCTACGGCATCGTTCTGCCCGGCCACCTCAAGTTCCAGACGCCACCCGCCACCGACGAGCCGCCCGACCTGGTGACGGCGCTCGCCAAAGAAAAGAAGCTGCCCGCCGGGCGGGTCCTGGCCGCAGCTATCACCGTCCACCGGGTCGGCGTGCCGAAGGGATTGATCACCGGCACCGACGACAGCAGCCCGGCCCGCGCGGACGAGGTGCTCCGCCACATGTTGTCAGACGGCACCGCCCCAGAGACGAAAGACCAGGTGTGGCGGCACATCATCACCCAGGTCCGCGACGACCCCGACAACCGCGAGGACTGGAACCTCTACGCCCTCGGCGTCGCCACCCCCGGACTCCTCACCCGCGCTGTCCGGCTCGCGCTACCAGACGAACACGACCCCGACGAACGCTTCGGCAAAGCGCAGTTCGTGCTGATCGTCGCCCTTCTCGAACGGATGCAGGCCACCGTGACCACCGCGGCCGGTCACACCCGATGGCGGCTGGACATCGACCGGCCCAACGTGTTCTCCCGGCTTCTCGGCGGCGCGTACGACCACGCCAGCGGACGCACCGAACACCGCCGCAAGCAACGCACCCGCCGCCACGACGAAACCGCAGCAGAGCACCAAGCCCGCATCGCGCGCCTCAAAGAGGAACAGCCCCGCGAGGTGCCCATGGGAGACAGCGAGATCAACGCCCGTGCCGCCGAGCGTCAGCCCGACCCCGACCCCCGAGGCATTGACGCTGTCATAGCCCGCCTACAGGAGTACGTCGCGCAGTCCGCGCAGATGCCGGCCGCGTATCGCATCGACGCCACCAACGCCGAACTACTCGCCCGCACCTACCTCGGAGGCGAACCGCTCGGCCACGTCGCCGCCGAGCTGAACCTGTCGCAGAGCAACGCGTCCAAACGCCGCGCGACCGCCGTTCGGCAGCTCCGACGCGTCATCGCCGCCAACAAGAGCGATCCCCGCCAACAGCCGCACAGCTAGGCGCCGGAGTCCGGCCGTCCGTGGCGCGGGACCTCATCCACGGAGGGCCGGGGTCATCCTCACCCGACCGGAGTAACCGGCGAAGCGTGCTTGTCCCCGCCCCAGCCGTAGCGGGCTGCCTCCGCCACCACCCGCGTCACTGCCCCTTCGATCAACTCCCGCGACTCCGCGTCGTCTTCGATCCGCCACCCGTAGCGGGAAGCCGAATCCAGGAAGACCACGATCGCGTCCACCACCGGACTGATCCGGACCACCAGCGACCACGACGGCCCATGAACCCGCAGCACGACCCCACCGGAGCCGGAGTCGACCCGCAGCACTCCAGGCCCGCCGCGCTCCACCACACCGGGAGCATCCGACAGGGGTTGCCGCATCGCGGGATCATCGCCCACCCGCGACGGCATCACCCGTTGCGCGATCACGTCCGCCTCGCCGTGCCACACCCCGCGCGGCAGCGGGTTCACCAACGCGTCGCACACCTGCTCCGCCAGCGCCCGACGCCGCCGCGCCGCCTCCGACAGCCCTTCCGGCTCCGCTGCCAGCTCGGCGAACGGCATCGCCGGATCACCCACCGGCAGCACCATCATCGGCGTGTCCTCGCCGGCCGCTTGAGCCCGCCACACCTCGTCGTGGATGGCCGCAGTCCGCGCGTTGTAGAGATCATCAGCCCACGTCGCCCAGGCCGCCCGAGCGCGCGGCTTCGGCAGCGCCCAGCGCGAGGAACGCAAGCGCCGACGCGCTGCCAGCCGAGCCCAGGCGGTCCGGCGGACGGGCGAAATGCGGTACATAAAATATAGCTTGGCATAGCCGCAGCTGGCCTAGCGACAGTTGACCTTCCGCGAGTAGCTGTCGACGGTCAAGGCCCCACAATTCCGACTACACCCGTCGGTGACCCACCCCACTCCGCTCATCCCCGCACGGTAGGTTCACCTTGTGCTTCCGATGACCTTGCAGGAGATCGCGGCCGTTGTCGGCGGGGCCGTCCACGACGCCCCCGGAGCAGTGACGGTAACGGCCCCGGTGGTGTTCGACAGCCGGCGCGTGGAGCCCGGCGGGATGTACGTGGCGTTGCCCGGTGAGCGCGTCGACGGGCACGACTACGCCGCCCAGGCGATCGAGGCTGGTGCGGCGGGAGTGCTGGCGTCACGGCCGGTCGGGGTACCTGCGGTGGTCGTCGAGGACGTTCCGGCCGCGTATGGGCGGCTGGCCCGCGCCGTGGTGGGCCGGTTGCCGCAGACCACGGTGATCGGGGTGACCGGATCGGTGGGCAAGACCTCGACCAAGGACATCCTTGCCCAGGTTCTCCCCACCTGGGGTGAGACGGTGGCCAACCGGGCGTCGAACAACAACGAGCTGGGATTGCCGTACACGGTCACCCGCGCCACCGCCGACACGCGGTATCTCGTGTTGGAGATGGGAGCGCGCGGGATCGGGCACGTGGCCTACCTAACCCGTATCGCCCCGCCCACGATCAGCGTCGTGACCCGCGTCGGGCACGCGCACCTGGGCGAGTTCGGGTCGGTGGAGAACATCGCCCAGGCAAAGGGCGAGATCGTGGAAGCCCTGCCCGACACCCACGACGGCGGGTTGGCGGTTCTCAACGCCGACGACGCGTTGGTGGCCGCCATGGCGAGCCGCACCAGCGCCCGCGTGCTGACCTACGGCATCGAGAACCCGGCCGACGTGCGTGCCGAGAACCTGACCATGGACGAACTGGGCCGCGCCGGCTTCCGGCTGACCTATGACGGCCAGGCCGCCGAGGTGCGGTTGCGTCTCTACGGGCTGCACCAGGCATCCAACGCCCTGGCCGCCGCCACCGTCGCGCTCGGGCTCGGCCACCCCATCGAGGCGGTAGCCGACGCGGTATCGCACGCCGAGGCGGTGTCGCCGGGCCGGATGCAGGTCACCACCCGGGGCGACGGCGTGACGATCATCAACGACGCCTACAACGCCGCCCCCGACGCCATGCGCGCCGCGCTGCGCGCCCTACACACGATGACCGGGGACAGCCGCCGGGCGGTCGCGGTGCTGGGCGAGATGGCGGAACTGGGCGAGCACGCCCCCCAGGTGCACCGGGAGATCGGGCAGCAGGTAGCCGAGATCGGGGCCGGATGGCTCGTAGCGATCGGCGGAGCCGACGCCGCCCAGTACACGGCCGGAGCCGCCAGCAACGGCACGACGGTGGACCGTGCGGCGAACGTGGCCGAGGCGTGGGAGTTGCTCCGCGACGGGCTACGGCCCGGTGATGTCGTGTTGGTCAAGGCGGCCAACAGCGCCGGGCTCCTCGCGCTCGCGGACAAGCTGATCGAGGAACCCGGCGCTGTCACCGCCTGACAGGGGAAGGACTCAGGCGGACAGAGCCACCTCGGATCGGCTGCTCAGGGCGTCCAGGATCGCGGCAGCGTAGCCGGACACGTCACCGGTCCCCATCGTGAGCACCACGTCACCCCGCCCGGCCTTGGAGGCGATCACCCGGGCCGCATGGTCGGGTCCGAGAGGCATGCAGAAGTCACCCTCGCGCAGCCGGGCCAGAATCGCCGTGGTGTCCGCCGGAGATCGGCCGTCCGGCACCGTGCCGTGCACGTCGAGCAGCAGGACGTGATCGGCCTTCTCCGCGAGAATCCCGCCGATCCGATCTCCGAACGCCAGGACGCGGGCATGTCCGGACGGCTGGAACACCACGAACACCCGCCCCCGCGCCAGGGTCCGCACGCCGTCCAGATCGGCGGCGATCTCGTTCGGGTGATCGGCGTACGAGTCGATCACCGTCACCCCGGCCCGGGTGTCGACGTGCTCGAACCGGCGACGCACCCCCGCGAAGGTGCACGCCGCCCCGGCCACCTCGGCGGGGTCCAGACCGAGAGCCACCGCGCACGCCACGACCGCCGCCGCGTTGTCCAAGTGGTGGCCCGCCGGGGTCGGCAGGGTCAGCCGCACCTCGGCACCATCCGGTACCCGCACCGTCGCCGACGCGCTCCACCCCTCGGCATGCACGTCCAGGAGCCGCACGTCCGCCGCCCGGTCCCGGCCATACCGCAGCACCGTCACGTCGGGCCGCTCGTCTGCGATGACCTGAGCAGCCACCGTCGCGCCCACACAATCGGCGTTGACGATCAGGAACCCGCCCGACGCGATCCGGCAGCCGAACCCCACGTAGGCACGCAGCACATCGGCATGGTTAACAAAGTTCTCCGGGTGGTCATCGGTCACGTTCGTGATCACCGCCAACGACGGGGAAAGGAAGTGGAACGACCGGTCCGACTCGTCCGCCTCCGCGACCACCAACCGCGACCGCCCGAGCCGGGCACCCGACCCGTGCCCCCTCAGGTCCGCACCGACCAGGTACGTCGGGTCCTGACCCAGCGTGCGCAGGACGTGAGCGAGCATGCCTGCCGTGGTGGACTTGCCGTGCGATCCGGACACCGCCACCAACCGGCGCGAGGCGGCCAACGTGTCGAGCACCTGCGCCCGGTGCACCACCGGGATACCGGCGACGCGGGCCGCGCGAACCTCCGGCGTGCACTTCACAACCGTGGTGTACACCACGCAGCTTGCGCCCTCGATCTGCGCCGCGTCGTGGCCCACGTACACCCGCACACCAGCCGTACGCAGCGCCGCGACGGTGGCCGAGTCCTGGGCGTCGCTGCCGCTGACCTGGTGGCCCAGTTCGGCCAACAGCCGGGCCAGGCCGGACATCGCGGACCCGCCCACGCCCACGAAGTGCGGACGAGACAGGTCGATAGGGCCGGAGTACGCCTCGATGGTCGGGTTACCAGTGATCGTGTCGGTCATGATGCCGTGCCTCCTTCGATAGAGCTGACGGATTGGTGCCACAAGCTGACGTGCGAGGTGATCCACTCCTTTCCATAAGTGATTCGTTGCGCGCGGCCGAGTCGGCCACGCTCCCGGGGCGACTCGCCGGGGGTCCGCGTCGCCGTCATCCGTGACCCCGTTCGTCCGCTAGGCCGGACGCAGCGGACGGGGCATCAAGGAACGACATCGCGGCCAGTTCTCTTAGCAGGCGGTGAAGATCCCGACACACGCACATGTGCGGCGCTTGAAACGGAACCTGTCGAATCCGCTCCGCTGTTGCCTGATCACGCAGCCGCCGCGCCAGTTCCGCCGCAGCAACAGACCTCGCTACCAGCACTCCATTCGCGCCCAACGCGATGTCGCACGCCACCCAGAACTCCCGGGGAGCCGGCTGCCGCCCGATCTCCACATTCGCGATCGTGCTCCGCGACCACCGCACCTCCTTGGCGAGCCGCGACTGAGTGACGCCCAGACCCCTGCGCGCCGCTCTCAACTGAGTGCCCAGCAGCCGACGAGCATCCGCCAGCGCCTCCGGCGTCACGTGCCGAGGTACCGGATCAGCAGTCACGCACTCCGCAGCGGCGAGCGACAGCATCACGGCGTCGGTACTCATCTACGGAACCGGGAACAGCGCGGGCGCACCGACACGGCGCGCGTTGATCAACTCCGGACGCGTCGCGCCGGGCCGTCGACTCGGAAGGCGGAGCGTCCGAGAGAACACCGTCACCGCCCCCTCCCTCTTGTAGCAGGGGCCGTGTGTGCCGCACGCCAGGCATCGGCCGGTGGCGCTGGAGGTGATGTGCGTGTCGAGCGTGCGCTGTGCATCGGATAGCTGTTCCTCGGCGGAGTTCGCGTAGTAGGTGGTGGCGCTCATCCCGTCCCCCTCAGGTGAGCCGGCACGCGGATCGTTCGTTCGGGGGTGGTCTGGCCTCGTCAGCAGCCGGGGCGCACCCATCCGCGCACCTACTCATGATCGACAGTCGCTAATCTGGGGTCGCGGCGGCCGACACGTGTCGGGTTCGTCGGTCGCCGCGCCTGGACACAGCGTTGCGAGACGAGCACGCTTGTTGAAGTACCGCGCCGTCTACAAGCGTCGACAGTTGGGGCGTTCCTGTGGTCGATACCTTCGGGCAAGTGCTGAGATCGATACGTGAGGCAGCGGGCCTCAGTCTCTCGGCACTGGCAACGCGCACCCGGTACCACAAATCAGAGATCGGCCACGTCGAGACCGGTCGCAGACGAGCGAGCTTTGCTCTTGCCGCTGCCTGCGATCGGGAACTAGGAACCTCCCCGCTGCTCTCCGTCCTTCTGGAACTTGACGACGGACAGGGAGACAACGTGAAGCGACGAGCGATGTTGGCAAGCATCGGCGCGGCCACAACGATGGGTGGCCTCGGGTTGACCGTCCTTGCCGATCTAGTGCGGGATGGCCTACTCGACGCCGCCGAGGGAGGCGAGGACTGGGATGCCACGATTGCGGCGTACAACCGGCGCTTCGTAACTGAGCCCTCCACCGAGTTCGGCCGCTCACTGCTGAGTCAGCTCATGCTCGCCCGGCACCAGATCGCGGACCAGGGCAAGACGCCCGAGCGGTTGAGAGCCGTTGCCGAGCTGGGGCAGTTGTACGGGCTGTGGCTCGGCAACCAGGGCGACGTGTCGGCGGCTCGCAATTGGTACCGGACCGCCGCCCACCTCGCGGACCGCAGTGAGCACACCCCGACGCGCGTCTACGTACGTGGTCGTGCACTCTCACGGGGGATCTATGAGGGCTACACGGTGAGGGAAACCATCGACGGAGTAGACGAAACCCTCAGCCTTTCCAAGGTTCCCACGCTCGGCGCGCTTGAGGCGTACTCCGCCCTCGTGCACGTGCACGCCCTGACCGGCAACCTGGCGGAGGGGCGGCGGGCGGTGATCGGCATGCGCAGGGTCGCGGATGGGCTGCCCGAGGCTGACGTGTTGAAGGTTGCCGGCCCGGTCCAACGAACGGCGTCCTTCAACAGCTACCTAGAGTGTCGGATCGGGTCGATGAAGGAAGCCGAACGAGCCTTCTCCGAGGCCGAGCCCGTGCTACGCCCCGTGCCGGTATGGCTGGCCGACGCCCGGATCTACTACGGACGGGCAAGGGTGAGTCACGGCGACACGGCCGGCGGCGTGGCTTTCGCCCTGGACGCGATCAGGCGTCTCCGTCATGACGTCCGGGTTGTCGGCCTCGGCGTGAGTGACCTGCTCACCGCCGTCCCCGCCGGCTACCGCTCAGACGAGTTGGACGAGTTGAGGACCTTCGCCGCTGCTGGCTCGGCTCCGTGGGAGAACCTGTCCTGACCTCGCAGGCGCGTCACGGGACGGTCCCTCCCGGGGCCGTCCCGGTTCAGTTGGGCGCGCTATAAGCCCTGCCAGGTGCCGCGAACCGTAACGTTACCGGGATGACCCAGCACCCGGAGCCGACTGAACCCCTAGTCATCCGTCGAACCGTGTCGGACAGGGAGACGAGGGCGGCAAACCGACGTTGGTGGGACAGGGACGCCGACAACTACCAGGAGGCGCACCGGGCATTCCTAGGCGATGTTGACCTGGTGTGGTGCCCCGAGGGTCTTCGCGAAGCCGACGCTCGGTTGCTCGGCGACGTCAAGGGGACCCGGGTCCTGGAGATCGGCTGTGGCGCGGCGGCCGGCTCCCGATGGCTCGACGGCCAGGGAGCCGACGTGACCGCCCTGGACCTGTCCGACGGCATGTTGCGCCATGCCAGGCTCGCCGCCGAACGCTCAGGCGTATCCGTGCCGCTGGTGCAAGCTGACGCTCTGGCGATGCCGTTTCCTACCGGCACCTTCGACGCCGTCCACACGGCTTTCGGTGCCGTTCCCTTCGTCACCGATACCGAAGCGCTCATACGCGAGGTGTTCCGAGTCCTGCGCCCCGGCGGCACGTGGGTCTTTGCCACCTATCACCCGATGCGCTGGGTTTTCCTGGACGAACCAGGCGAGGCCGGTCTCATGGCGGTCAACTCCTACTTTGATCGCCGCCCGTACGTGGAGCATGACCCGGCGGGGGTGCCCACCTACGTCGAGCAGCACCGCACCTTCGGTGATCACATCCGCGTACTCAACGCCGCAGGCTTCTACCTTCTTGACGTCATCGAACCCGAGTGGCCGGCAGGCCACGAAGAGGCATGGGGACAGTGGAGCCCCATGCGTGGCCGACTCTTTCCCGGCACCGCGATCTTCAAGGCGCTTCGGCCGGATGCCTCGTGACGCAGGCTGAGAACGGCCGCGTTGACGGCGCGTTGAGCACGTCGGGCATCTGAGCAGGCGTTTTTGATATTGCAAGATCATACCCACTTGATGCGCTGGATCTTCCTGGACGACCCGGGCGCGGGCGGGCTGACCGCGGTGCACTCGTACTTCGACCGCTCACCCTACGTGGAACAGGACGAGCGGGGGGTGGCCAGCTACGTGGAGCAGCACCGCACCCTCGGCGACCGGATCCGCGAGCTGGTCGACGCGGGTTTCCGCCTGGTCGACCTGGTGGAGCCGGAGTGGCCGGCGGGACACCGGGAGACCTGGGGACAGTGGAGTCCGCTACGCGGGCGGCTCTTCCCCGGCACCGCCATCTTCGTCACCGAGAAGCCGGCCGACACCTGACCGGAGTCGCACCGTCGGTGCGACACGGCCTTCCCTCCCCGGCGGTACGCTCCCCCCATGAGCGCCGAGCCCATCCCGACATCACCTGGCCCCTGGTGTCCGGACCCGATGCGGCAGCAGCGTGCCGACTACACGCTGGAGGATCTGCTCGCCCTGCCGGACGACGCCCCCCGCGTCGAACTCGTCGACGGAGTAATCCAGGTGACACCCTCCCCCACCCTGGGCCATCAGGACACCGCGAGCCTGCTGTGGCTGTGGTTGCGCTCTCACGCGCCGGACCACCTCCGCGTCGCCCAGGCGGTCGGGGTCGGCTTGAGCCCCAACACCAGCCGTCAGCCGGATGTGCTGCTGTACCGGGCCGAGGTGCCGGCCGACCGGTTCCGGTTGCGGCCGTCGGACGTCGTGCTCGCCGTGGAGATCGTCTCGCCCGGCACCCGGCGGGTCGACCGGTTCGCCAAACCGGGTGAGTACGCCGCCGCCGGCATCCCGTTCTACTGGCGCGTCGAGCAGGACCCGGTGCACCTCTACGCGTACCGGGTCGGCGACCGGGTCGGCCCCGGCGGCGAGCGGCAGTACGAACTGGTCGCCGACAGCGCCGAGCTGATCGAGTTGGCCGAGCCGTTCGACATCAAGCTGCCGATCGCCGAGATCACCCCGTAGCCCCGCCCCTGCAGCCGGCGGGATCGACAGGTGGCCGGCGGGATCGACCCGCACGCGGCCGACGCCCGTCGTTTCGGGGCATCGGCGTCGGGTATCCCCGAGCATGGGTAAGCAGCGGTTTCGCAAGGGTGACCACGTCTCCTGGGCCAGCCACAGCGGTCGCGCCCACGGGGTGGTGCAGGAGGAGATCACCGAACGTACGCACGTCCGCGGACACACCGTGAACGCCGCGCCGGACGACCCGCAGTACCGGATCCGCAACGACGACTCGGGGCGGGACGTCGCCCACCGGCCGGAGGCGCTGCGTCATGAGCTGCGGTGACGACCCGCAGGAGACCTACCGGGAGTTCACCGAGGCGGTGAACATGAAACCCGGCGAGTTGTCCTCCTGGTTGCAGACCGACGAGTCCAAGCGGGTCGGCTGGCACAAGGGCGGCCGGGCCGGCGGCGGCGAGTCGGTCGGGCACTCGTCCGGCCGACGGATCGTCGACCTGCTCCGCCGCAAGCGGGCCGAACTCTCCGCCGCCGACTACCAGCACATGCGCACCGTGGTCGGCTACGTGCACCGGCACCTGGCGCAGCGGCCCGCCGGCGACGTCCGGGAGACGAAGTGGCGCTGGTCGCTGATGAACTGGGGCCACGACCCGCTGCGCTGAGCACGGTGCCGCGTGGCAGGCAAACGGCCCGCCGGCCGGGGATGTCAGGCCGGACCGGTGAGGTCGACGTCCCCGGTCTCGACCGGCTCCCGCAGGCCAGGCTCGATTTCTCCCGCGAGAGCGGTCCACGAGTGGCTGAGGCTGGCGGGCCCCACAGGGCTAGTGGTCGGCGCTGTTCCAGTCCCGGCCCTCGCCGACGGAGACCTCCAGCGGCACCGACAGCGGGTACGCGGCACCCATCTCCCGCCGGACCAGCGCCTCCAGTGCCTCCCGCTCACCGGGGGCGACCTCGAAGACCAGCTCGTCGTGCACCTGGAGCAGCATCCGGGACCGCAGGCCGGCGTCGCGCAGCGCGGTGTCGACGCGCAGCATGGCGACCTTGATGATGTCGGCCGCCGAGCCCTGGATGGGGGCGTTGAGCGCCATCCGCTCGGCCATGTCCCGGCGCTGCCGGTTGTCGCTGACCAGGTCGGGCAGGTAGCGGCGGCGCCCCAGGACGGTGGAGGTGTAGCCGTCCTGGCGGGCCCGGGCCACCACCTCGTGCAGGTAGTCGCGGACCCCGCCGAAGCCGGCGAAGTAGTTCTCCATCAGGCCGCGTGCCTCCTCGGCGGTGATGCCGAGCTGTTGGGACAGGCCGAAGGCGCTCAGCCCGTACGCCAGGCCGTAGTTCATCGCCTTGATCTTGCGACGCTGGTCGGGGGTGACCTCGCCGACCGGGACCTCGAAGACCGAGGACGCGGTGGCGGCGTGGAAGTCGTGACCGGAGTTGAACGCCTCGATCAGCGCCTCGTCCAGTGACAGGTGCGCCATGATCCGCATCTCGATCTGACTGTAGTCGGCGGTGAGCAGCGTCTGGTAGCCGTCACCCACCACGAAGGCCCGGCGGATGCGCCGCCCCTCCTCGGTGCGGATCGGGATGTTCTGGAGGTTAGGGTCGGTGGAGGAGAGTCGACCGGTGGCCGCCACGGTCTGCTTGAACGTGGTGTGGATGCGGCCGTCCTCGGCGACCGACTTGAGCAGGCCGTCCACGGTGGTCTTGAGTTTCGCCACGTCCCGGTGGCGCAGCAGGTGCTCCAGCACCGGGTGCGGGTTCTGGGCGTACAGCCACTGGAGGGCGTCGGCGTCGGTGGTGTAGCCGGTCTTGATCTTCTTGGTCTTCGGCAGCCCCAGCTCCCCGAAGAGCAGCTCCTGGAGCTGCTTGGGCGAGCCCAGGTTGAACTCCCGCCCCACCGCGGCGTATGCGCTCTGCGCGGCGGACTTCACCTCGCCTGCGAAGTGGGCCTCCAACTCCTGGAGATAGTCCAGGTCGGCACCGATGCCGACGCGCTGCATCCCGGCGAGCACCTCGGACAGGGGCAGCTCCACCTCCGCCATCAACCGGGCGGACTGCTCGCCGTCACGGGACAGCTCGGCGTCGATCGCGTCGGCCAGGTCGAGGGTGGCTCGGGCCTGGAGCATCAGGTTCTGCTCGGCCACGCCGTCGTCGCCGAGGCCGTCGAAGGTGAGCTGCCCGGTCTCCGGCGCGTCGACCCGCAGCTCGCGGTGCAGGTAGCGCAGCGCCAGATCGGCCAGGTCGTAGGAGCGCTGGTCGGGGCGGGCCAGGTAGGCGGCGAGTTCGGTGTCCCGGGCGACGCCGGCCAGGGGCCAGCCCCGGCCGGCGAACGCCAACCGGGCGTGCTTGCTGTCGTGCAGCACCTTCGGCTGTGCCGGGTCGGCCAACCAGGCGGCCAGGGCACGCTCGTCGGCCTCGACCAGGGTGGTCGGGTCGAGCCACGCCGCCGGGCCGGTGGCCAGCGCGAGGGCCAGCGCGTCGAGCTGCGGCTCGTAACGCTCGCGGGGGTTCGTCGGCTTGGCCGGGGTCTTCACCGCCACGCCGACCTGGGTGCCGACCGGGGCGTGCGTGGTCAGCCAGTCGGCCAGCGCGCCGGGCTCGGTGAGCACCTCGCCGGCCAGGTCGAAACCGGCCTCGGCCTCCGGCTCCACCGCCTCCAGGTACTGGTAGAGCCGGTCGCGCAGGATCCGGAACTGGAGGGTGTCGAAGACCTGGTGCACGGCCTCGCGGTCCCAGCCCTGCCAGCGGGCGTCCTCGGGGCGGATCGGCAGCTCCAGGTCGGAGACCAGGCAGTTGATCTCGTAGTTGCGGATCACGTCGGCGAGCCGCTCGCGCAGGCTCTCGCCGGCCTTCCCCTTGATCTCGTCGGCGCGGGCGATCACACCCTCGACCCCGCCGTACGTGGTGATCCACTTGGCGGCCGTCTTCGGGCCGACACCCGGGACGCCGGGCAGGTTGTCGCTGGTCTCGCCGACCAGGGCGGCCAGGTCGCGGTAGCGCTGCGGGCCGACGCCGTACTTGGCCTCGATCGCGGCCGGGTCCATCCGGGCCAGGTCGGAGACGCCCTTACGCGGGTAGAGCACGGTGACCTGGTCGCCGACGAGCTGGAACGCGTCCCGGTCGCCGGTGCTGATCAACACCTGCATGCCCTGGTCACGGGCCTGACAGGCGAGGGTGGCGATGACGTCGTCGGCCTCGTAGCCCTCCCGCTCGACGACCGGGATGCGCAGCGCGTCGAGCACCTCCTTGACCAGGCTGACCTGGCCCTTGAAGTCGGTCGGCGTCTCGCTGCGGCCGGCCTTGTACTCCGCGTACTTCTCGGTGCGGAAGGAGCGGCGGGACACGTCGAAGGCGACCACGATGTGGGTCGGCTGCTCGTCGCGGAGCACGTTGATCAGCATCGAGGTGAAGCCGTAGACCGCGTTGGTCGGCTGCCCGGTCGTGGTGGAGAAGTTCTCCACCGGCAGGGCGAAGAACGCCCGGTATGCCAGGGAGTGTCCGTCGACGAGAAGCAGGCGCGGCGTCGTAGCTGTCACGGCAGCGACTCTAGTCCGTACCCCCGACAACCCCGGGCGGCGGCACGGCCGACACCCCCGGTCGACGCCGGACCGCCCCGGGAGCAGGACGGACGGCACCTTGGCAGAACCGGCCAGCGGGCGGTTCGGCGCGAAGGTGCCGGGCGGAGCCGGCGGCCCGGCGCGGCGACGGACGCCGCGCCGGGCCCACGGTCAGAGCACCTTGGCCAGGAAGGCCCTGGTCCGCTCGTGCTGCGGGTTGGCGATCACCTCGCGCGGATCGCCGGCCTCGACCACCACGCCGCCGTCCATGAAGACCAGCTTGTCGCCGACCTCCCGGGCGAAGCCGATCTCGTGGGTCACCACGATCATGGTCATCCCGTCCCGGGCCAGGTCCTTCATCACGTCGAGGACCTCGCCCACCAACTCCGGGTCGAGCGCGCTGGTCGGCTCGTCGAAGAGCATCAGCTTCGGCCGCATGGCCAACGCGCGGGCGATCGCCACCCGCTGCTGCTGCCCACCGGAGAGCTGACCCGGGTACGCCCCGAGCTTGTCGCCCAGCCCCACCCGCTCCAGCAGCTGCGCGGCCCGCTCCCGGGCCGCCGCCTTCTTCTCCCGGCGGAGCAGCACCGGGGCCTCGACCACGTTGCCGAGCACGGTCATGTGCGGGAAGAGGTTGAACCGCTGGAACACCATGCCGATCGCCCGGCGCTGCGCGGCCACCTCCTTCTCCCGCATCTCGTGCAGCTTCCCGCCGCGCTCCCGGTAGCCGATCAGGTCGCCGTCCACCCGGATCGAGCCGGCGTTGATCTTCTCCAGGTGGTTGATGCAGCGCAGGAAGGTCGACTTGCCGGAGCCGGACGGCCCCAGCAGGCAGCACACCTCCCCCGCGCGGACCTCCAGGTCGATGCCCTTGAGCACGTCGAGGGGGCCGAACGACTTGTGCACCTGCTCGGCCCGGACCATCAGGCCCGACTCCACCGTCGGCGCGGCGGTCTGGCCCGGAATCAGCTCGCTCATGCCGGACCCACCGTCCCCGCGTTTCCGCCGCCGCCGGCCTCCGCCGCCATCCCCCGCAGCCGCAGCCGGGCCCGGCCGGCCGGGCCGTAACCCTTGCCGAAGTGCCGCTCCAGGAAGTACTGCCCGACCAGCAGGATGCTGGTCAGGAAGAGGTACCACAGGCAGGCCGCGACGTACATCGGGAAGATCTGGAAGGTGCGCTTGCCGACCGCGTCGAGCTGGAAGAACAGCTCCACGCTCACCGGCACGTAGAGCAGCAGCGAGGTGTCCTTGAGCATCGCGATGGTCTCGTTGCCGGTCGGCGGGATGATCACCCGCATGGCCTGCGGCAGCACCACCCGGCGCAGCAGCTGACCCCGACTCATGCCCAACGCCTGGGCCGCTTCGGTCTGTCCCTCGTCGACCGACTGGATGCCGGCCCGGACGATCTCGGCCATGTAGGCCGCCTCGGACAGCGCGAGCCCCAGCAGGCCGGCCATGAAGCCGGTGAGGATGTCCCGGGAGGAGAATCCGAACAGCCGCAGGTGCAGGTTGTCGATGCCGAAGAGCTGGCCGAGCTGGGTGTCGAACGGCACCCCGAACTCGATCCGGCTCCACAGGATGCCGATGTTGCCGAAGACCGCCAGCAGCACCAGCCGGGGCACCGCCCGGAAGAACCAGGTGTAGAGCCAGGCCACCCCGCGCAGGATCGGGTTGTCGGACAGCCGCATCACCGCGACCACCACGCCCAGCGTGACGCCGATGAGCATCGCGCTCACCGTCATCAGCACCGTGCCGCGCAGCAGCCCCTCGATGATCGGCGGACGGAACATCTTGTCCACCATGAACGACCAGTTGAAGGCGGCGTTGGTGACCAGCAGGTGGACGAACATGGCGACCAGCACGGCCAGCACGGCGACCGCGACCCAGCGCCCCGGGTGCCGTACGGGCACGGCGCGGAGAGGCTCCGGCCGCGCCCGTACGGTGGTTGTCTCGTGGGATTCCATGACCGTTACGGGTTGATCGCGGGGTCCGTGATCGCGCCGTCCGCCACCTTCCACTTGTCCAGCACCGACTTGTACGACCCGTCGGCGATCAGCGCCTTGGTCGCGTCCCGGACCGCCTCGGCGAACGCCGCCTGGTCCTTGCTGACCACGTAGCCGTACGGGGCCGCCTCGTACTGCTTGTCGAGCAGGTCGAGCGCGCCGTTGGACTGGGTCACCGCGTACACCCCGACCGGGTAGTCGGCGAGCATCGCGTCGTCCTTGCCGGAGACCACCGCGGCGGTCGCGGCGTCCTGGCCGGGGAACTGCTCGATGGTGATCGCCGGCTTGCCGGCGTCGGTGCACGCCGTGGACCGCTTCTTGATGTCATCGACCTGGACGGTGTCCTTCTGCACGGCGATCTTCTTGCCGCAGGCACCGTCCAGGGTGATCCCGGCCGGGTTGCCCTTCTTGGTCACCCACTGGGTGCCGACCTGGAAGTAGCTGACCATGTTGGCCTGCTGCTTACGCTCGTCGTTGATGGTGAACGACGAGACGCCGACCTCGTACTTGCCGGTGCCCACGCCGGAGATGATGTCGCCGAACGGAGCGGAGACGAACTCCGCCTGCAGGCCCAGCTTCTGGGCGACGGCGCGGAACAGCTCCACGTCGAAGCCGATGACCGTCTTGCCGTCGGCGTCGAGGAACTCCGCCGGGGCGTAGGTGGAGTCGGTGCCCACGACGATCTTGCCGTCGGCCTTGATCGCGGCCGGCACCTTGTCGGCCAGGGAGGTGTCCGCCGAGGCGCTGACCGAGGGGCCGCCGCCGGGCTGCTCGGTGCTCTCCTCCTCGCCGCAGGCGGCGAGGGAGAGCAGCAGGGCGGTCGCACCGGCGACGCCGAACGCCGCCCGCCGACCAGGGGAGAGGTGGAACATGGGTGTACTCCTTCGCGAGGGGGGCGACGGTCAGGCCACGCCGAGGTAGGCCTCTTTGACCGACGGGTCGTGCAGCAACTCCGCGCCGGTGCCGCTCTTGACGATGCGGCCGGTCTCCAGCACGTACGCCCGGTGCGCCCGGGCCAGCGCCTGCTGGGCGTTCTGCTCCACCAGCAGGATGGTGGTGCCCTGCTGGTTGATCTCCGTGATGATGGTGAAGATCTGCTGGATCAGCATCGGGGCCAGCCCCATCGACGGCTCGTCGAGCAGCAGCAGCTTGGGCCGGCTCATCAGCGCCCGACCGACGGCCAGCATCTGCTGCTCGCCGCCGGACAGGGTGCCGCCGGCCTGCTTGCGCCGCTCGGCCAGCCGGGGGAACAGCTCCAGCACCCGGTTGAGGTCCTGGGCGATGCCGGCCCGGTCCCGCCGGGTGTAGGCGCCCATGTCGAGGTTCTCCAGCACGCTCATCCCGGGGAAGATGCCGCGCCCCTCGGGGGCCTGGCACAGCCCCCGCCGGACCCGCAGGTCCGCCCGGAGCTTGGAAATGTCCTCGCCCTCGAAACGGATCGTCCCGGAGGCGATCGGCCGGATGCCGGAGACCGCCCGCATGGTGGTGGACTTGCCGGCGCCGTTCGCGCCGATCAGGGCGACGATCTCGCCCTCGCCCACGGTCAGGCTGATCCCGTGCAGCGCCTGGATGCGCCCGTACAGCAGGCTGACGTCGTCAATCTCAAGCAGCATCGTCCGGTACCCCCAGGTACGCCGCGACCACCTTCGGGTTGTCCCGCACCTCGGCGGGCAACCCCTCGGCGATCTTCTTCCCGAACTCGAGCACCACGATCCGGTCGGTGACACCCATGACCAGGCGCATGTCGTGCTCGATCAGCAGCACGGTCACGCCGGTGTCGCGGATCTGCCGGATGAGCTGGAGCAGCTCCTCCTTTTCCGCCGGGTTGAAGCCGGCGGCCGGCTCGTCCAGGCAGAGCAGCACCGGGTCGGTGGCCAACGCACGGGCGATCTCCAGCCGGCGCTGCTCGCCGTAGGAGAGGTTGCGGGCGAACTCGTGCATCCGGGGCCGGATGCCGACGAACTCCAGCAGCCGCTCGGCCTTCTCCCGGCCCTCACGTTCCTCACGCCAGTGCCGGGGCAGCCGGAACAGCGCCGAGACCACGCTGGTCTTGTGGTGCGCGTCGGCACCGACCTGCACGTTCTCCAGCGCGGTCATCTCCGGGAAGAGGCGGATGTTCTGGAACGTCCGCGCCATGCCCATCTGGGTGATCTGGTGCCGCTTCTTACCGCTGATCTTCTCGCCCCGGAACCGGATCTGCCCCTCGCTGGGCTGGTAGATGCCGGTCATCGCGTTGAAGCAGGTGGTCTTGCCGGCGCCGTTCGGGCCGATCAGCCCGAGGATCTCGCCCTTGTAGAGGGTGAAGTCGACGTCGTTGAGCGCCACCACACCGCCGAACCGCAGCGTGACGTGGTCGACCTCCAGCAGCGGTTCCCGCGCCGGGATCGTCTCGGCGGCGGGTGCGCCCGCCTGGGCCGGAACGGCCGGGGTCTGTTCGGTGTCACTCACCGACGATCACCTCCTTGCGACGGTCCTTGAACTCCGCCGCCCGTCGTCGGTTGGGAATAATGCCCTGTGGCCGGAAGATCATCATCACCACGAGCACCAGGCCGAAGAAGAGGAACCGGTACTCGTACAGCTCCACGCCGAACAGCTCGATGCCGCGGAACCGCTCGATCATGTACGCCACCAGGCCACCACCGACGATCGCGCCGACGATGTTGCCCGAGCCGCCGAGGATGACCGCGGCCAGGATGATGATCGAGTTGAGCAGCTCGAAGTTCTGCGAGTTGACGAAGTTCTGCTTGCCGGCGAAGAGCGCCCCGGCCAGGCCAGCGATCGCCGCGCCCGAGGCGAACGCCCAAAGCTTGAACTTGAACGTCGGCACGCCCATCAGCTGGGCGGCGTCCTCGTCCTCGCGGATCGAGATCCAGGCCCGGCCGACCCGGCTGTGGGTCAGGTTCCGCACCCCGATGACCACCAGGATGATCAGCGTGAGCACCAGCCAGTAGTACGGGCGGGCGTCGAGCACCCCGAAGAACGGCTTGCCGTCGGCGTACTTGCCCGGCGGGTGCGGGATCTGGTTGAAACCCCGCTGACCCTTGAGGAACTCGGAGCTGACCGCCGCGATCCGGATCATCTCGGCGAAGCCGAGGGTCACCAGGGCCAGGTAGTCACCGCGCAGCCGCAGCGTCGGCGTACCCAGCATGATCCCGGAGACCATGGTGAGGGCGATCGCGATCGGCACCACCAGCAGCCACGGCCAGAGCGTCTTGAGGTCGCTGCTCGGCGAGGTCAACACCGCCACGGTGTACGCACCGACGGCGAAGAAGCCGAAGTAGCCGAGGTCGAGCAGGCCGGCGAAGCCGACCACGATGTTCAACCCGACCGCCAGCAACACGTAGATCGAGACGGTGAACAGCACCTGGGTGAAGTTGGAGCCCGTGGTCGGGATCGGCCCCAGGTACTGGTAGAACTCCTTGTTCGGCAGCGCGTAGAAGAACGCGATCAGGGCGACCAGCAGCACCCAGCGCACCCAGCGCGGAGCGTCGTGCCACCGCTGGGCGACCGCCTCGCGGCCGTGCCGCAGGCGCACCCCGATCCCTTCCTGCTGCTCCGGGGTCGGCGGATTTACGGTCGTTGTCATGCCCGTGCCCTTCCCAGCGATTCGCCCAGCAGACCGGTCGGCCGGAACATCAGCAGCACCACCAGCACGGCGAAGGCGGCGAAGTCCTTCCACTCGCTACCGAACAGGCCCGCCGCGTAGTTCTCCACCACGCCCAGCAGCAGGCCGCCGAGGAGCGCGCCCCGCAGGTTGCCGATGCCGCCGAGCACCGCGGCGGTGAACGCCTTGAGCCCGAGCAGGAAGCCGACGCTGTAGGTCAGGGTCTGGATCCGCACGTCGTAGAGCAGGCCGGCGACGCCGGCCATGGTGCCACCGGCGATGAAGACCATCAGGATGATCCGGTCCTTGTTCACGCCCATCAGCGCTGCGGTGTTGGGGTCCTGGGCGACCGCCCGGATGCCCCGGCCGACCCGGCTACGGTTGATGAACTGGTCCAGCGCGACCATCATCACCAGTGAGGCGCCGAGGGTGAGCAGCTGCACCCCGTCGATCGGCACCCCGAAGATGTGGAACAGCGGCTTCTGGCTGATCAGGATCGGTGCGCCTTCGGGGAGCCGGCGGGTCCAGATGCCGAACGCCTCGGAGATCGCGATGGACGCGCCGATCGCGGTAATCAGGAAGGCCAGCGGCGGCGCGTTGCGCTTGCGCAGCGGCCGGTACGCCACCCGCTCGATCACGGTCGCCGTGCCGGCCGAGGCGATGGCCGCGACGATCACCGCGACGAGCAGGTAGAACAGGACCGAGCCGACCCCGCTGACCTGGGAGTCCTGGTCGAGGCCGAAGCCGTTCCAGGTCCAGATGGCGGCGAACGCGCCGGCGATGAAGACCTCGGAGTGTGCGAAGTTGATGAGTCTGAGTACGCCGTAGACCAACGTGTAGCCGAGCGCGACCAGGGCGTAGATCGCGCCCTGTGTCAGGCCGGTCGTGGTGAGTTCCCCGAAGTTGGAGAACAGTCCGTCGAAGTTCACGGGAGGCCGCTCCGTCAGGTGTGGAGAAAAAGGTGGTGCGGCCGGGAGCGAGCTAGCTCCCGGCCGCACCCGCGATCTGTCGTCAATCGCTCACGGCGACCGTGGTCAGGACTTCGGGATCTCCTGGTCGGGGACGACCTTGCCGCCCTGCACCTTGAACGCCCAGACCTTGACCTGCGCCGGGTCCAGCTCGCCGCCCTCGACGAACTTGTAGGTGGCCGCGACACCCTCGCCGCTGTAGCCCTTCACGAACTCCAGCAGGTCGGCCCGGGTGGTCTTCTTGGCCTTGATGCCGGCGAGCAGGATGTTCGCGGCGTCGTAGGCGGTGTCGCTGTAGGTGCCCGGGTCGGTGCCGTTGAGCGCCTTGAACTCCTCGACGAACGTGCCGCGCGCCTCGGCGGCCGGCGCGCACGGGCAGGTGAGGATGGTGCCCTCGGCGGCGGCGGCACCGGCCGAGGTGATGTACGCGGGGTCGTTGGTGCCGTCACCGGCGACCAGCGGGGCGGTGACGCCGGCAGCGGTGAGCTGCTTGCGGATCAGGCCGGCCTCCTGGTAGTAGCCGCCGTAGAAGACCGCCTTGACGTTGGCGGCCTTGACCTTGGTCACCACGCCGGAGAACTCGACCTGCTTGCCCTCGCCCTGGACCTTGTCCGAGCCGACGACCGCGCTGCCGAGGACCTTCTTGACCTCGTCGGCCAGACCCGTGCCGTAGGCGGACTGGTCGTCGATGACGTAGACCTTGTCGGCCTTCATCACGTTCTTGATGTAGTTGCCGGCCGCCGGGCCCTGGCTGAAGTCGTTGCCGACCGCCCGGAAGAAGGTCTTCCACTTCTGGTCGGCGAGGCTCGGGCGGGTGGCGGAGGGGGTGATGGTGACCAGGCCAGCCTCGTTGAACAGCGGGCCGGCGGCCTCGGACTCACCCGAGTAGGCCGGGCCGACGATGCCCAGGATCTTGGCGTCGTCGATGGCCTTCTGCGCCAGACCGGGGGCCTGGTCCGGGCTGCCCTGCGAGTCGAGCTCGACCAACTCGACCTTGCAGTCGGCGTTCTCCTTGTTGTATTTGTCGACGGCGAGCTTGGCGCCGTTCTTCTCGTTGATACCCAGCGCCGCCGAGCTGCCGGTCAGCGCGCCGAAGAACGCAATCTTGCTGCCGCAGCCGTCCCCCCCGGACGCCTCGTCGTCGCTGCCGCTGGAGCAAGCGGTGCCGCCGGCGACGAGCGCCAGCATGGCAACTCCACCGATCACGCGTGCGAGCTTCTGCCTCAAGGCCGGAACCCTCCTCCGTTACATGGCCCGAACCACCCGCTGCCTATTGGCCCTTGCGGGAGGCGGACGAACCAGACCGTCGTCGCCGGTCTGGGGCGGGACGTTATCCCACCAGGAAGCTGCGACGTAAGCCCCAGCAAGCGGGGTTGATCGAACCGTTACACGCCGTGGTGGATTGGAAACGATCGCTGTAAGAACCATCGGTTCCGCGTGATCTTCGCTTTTTATCCACAGGTAAGGAGCATTACAGGAGCCACCCGCTACCAGCCGGCACTCGCCACCGCCCCCCACCAGGCCCGAGATCCTCGACCGTCGTCGGCCATCAACAGAAGTCGATCTACCCCACCGGCCACCGCCATGGCCGTGTCCCCCCCGTCGGCCACCGTCAACGGCACCGTCACGGCCCGCCACGACGCGCCACCGTCCGACGACGCCCACGCGGAACGACCGGCGCCGTCACCGGTCACCGCCACCAGAACCCCCCGCGCCACGGTCAGCCCCACCACCGACAGCACCCCCGGACCGGCCGCCCCGAACGCCCCGACCCGCTGCCACCGTGACCCGTCGTCGGCCCGCCACACGGCGAAGCCGTCGGGAACCGGGCCGACCGCCACCGGCACGCCGTCGAGCAGCGTCACCCGCTCCGCCCGACCCCGCCCGCCCCGGGTCGGCAGCTCCGCCCGCCGCCAGGACCGCCCGTCGACCGAGGTCCAGGCCAACGGCGTCAGCGCGGTGCCACCCGCCGGCAACAGCGACCCGACCACCAGCCAGCCCGCCGGCAGGGCCACCACGTCGTACGCCGCCGTCCGCCCCCGGGCGTCTCCGGCCAGCTCCGGCAGCCCTTCGGCCAGGGTGAACCCGCCCGCGTCCGGCGACGTCCAGACCGCCGCGCCGTCCACCCGACCGCCCGCGATCAACCAACCACCCGCACCGGCCGCCAGCCGGGACGCGCTGACGGCGCGCGGCCCACCGAACAGCTCGAACGCCGCCGGCACCTCACGCAACGCCCCGGCGTCGTCGCGCACCCAGGTGCCGGTACGCGGATTGCCGTGCACCCCACCGTTCTTGGCACCCAGCGCCGCCACCCGGCCCTCGCCCCGTCCGCCCGCCGGGCCCGGCGCGCAGGCCGCCGCGTAGAGCACATGCTGTCGGCCGTAGAAGGTCCGCGCCGCGATCGGCACCGGACTCCAGGAGGATCCGTCCGTGCTGGACCAGGCCGCCGGGCGGGTGTCACCGGCGGCGTCGACGACCCCGCCGACCAGGAACCAACGCCCGGCACAGGAGACCGCGTCGCGGAGCAGCAGCCGTCCGGCCGGGCCGGGCGGTGCGGGCAGGGTCAGCTCCTGCCAGGCGGGATCCACCGGTGCCGATCGGCCGCCGCCCCCCGCCGATCGCCCGGCCGCAGCGCCACCCTGGTCACCTGCGGTGCCAGGACGATCGCAGCCGGCAACCAGCATGGCGAGGACGCCGAACACCGCGAGAACGCGTCGGGCAGACACACATCGATGCTAGCCAGCGGACCGCCGCCGTGGGGGGCCGGCGTCACGCCGACGCGCCGCCGTCAGGAGGTGGGCTGTTCGGCTACCTCGCCACCGGCGGTCTCGGCGAGGATCCGCTCGGCGACCTCCTTCATGGTCATCCGGTGGTCCATCGCGGTGCGCTGGATCCACTTGAACGCCTGCGGCTCGGTCATCCCGTACGTCGTCATCAGCGCACCCTTGGCGCGCTCGACCGTCTTGCGGATCTCCAGCCGGTCGGCGAGCCCGGCCACCTCCGCCTCCAGGGCGGCGATCTCGGAGTAGCGGGAGAGGGCGATCTCCACCGCCGGCACCAGGTCGCTCTTCTGGAACGGCTTCACCAGGTACGCCATCGCGCCGGCGGCTCGCGCCCGCTCCACCAGGTCACGCTGGCTGAACGCGGTCAGGATGATCACCGGGGCGATCCGGGCACCGGCGATCCGCTCGGCGGCGGCAAGCCCGTCCATGATCGGCATCTTGATGTCGAGGATGACCAGATCGGGCTTCAACTCCTCGGCCAACCGGACGGCGGTCTCGCCGTCGCCGGCCTCGCCGACGACCTCGTAACCCTCCTCGACCAGCATCTCGGCCAGGTCCAGTCGGATGAGCGCCTCGTCCTCGGCGATCAACACCCGCCTGCGCTCGGCATCCGTCTGCGTCTCGGCCACCAGCCCTACCCCCACCATCGATCCCGCACGGCTACCGCCCATGCTCCCGCATGAGCCTAGTCGGGTACAGTGAGCCACGCGCCCCTCGGGGTGACGCCGGGATGGTGGAACGGCATACACGGAAGTCTCAAACACTTCTGCCCGAAAGGGCTTGCGGGTTCGAATCCCGCTCCCGGCACCTCGGTCATACCTGCGTTCGGCAACGCACGTGTTCATCCACCTGCGCCACGCCGCACCCGTGAAGCTTCTTGATCATGGTTGGCTGACCCCACCACCACGGGCCCCGGCAGAGCCGAGAGCAGGCCAGGGGAACAAATCCGGCGCGGGACGGGTTGGCCAGTGTCGTGATCGACGTACCGATGTCTGTTCTTGATCTTGCTCCGGTCGCCGCCGGGGCCACCGCCGGTGAGGCACTCGGGCACACCACCGAGCTGGCCCGCCGTACCGAGGAGCTGGGCTACCGCCGGTTCTGGGTGGCCGAGCACCACAACATGCCGGCGATCGCCAGCTCCGCACCGGCGGTGCTGCTCGCCCACCTGGCGGCGCACACCACCACGATCCGGCTGGGCTCGGGCGGGGTGATGCTGCCCAACCACGCGCCGCTGGTGGTCGCCGAACAGTTCGGCACCCTGGAGGCGTTGCACCCGGGCCGGATCGACCTGGGCATCGGCCGCGCGCCGGGCACCGACCAACGGACCGCGCTGGCGTTGCGCCGCACCATGGAAGGGCTGTCGGCGGAGGGCTTCCCCCGGGAACTCGCCGACCTGATGAACTACTTCAGCGGCGACGACCCGGGCGCGATCACCGCCACCCCGGGGCTGGGCCAGTCCCCCGTGGTCTGGCTGCTCGGCTCCAGCGGGTTCAGCGCCCAGCTCGCCGGGCTGCTCGGGCTGCCGTTCTCGTTCGCGCACCACTTCAGCGCGCAGCACACCCTGCCCGCGCTCCAGCTCTACCGGCAGCACTTCCGGCCGTCGCGCTGGTTGGCGCAGCCGTACGCGATGGTGGCGGTGAACGTGGTCTGCGCCGACACCGACGAGCGGGCCGAGTGGTTGTCCGGGCCGAGCGCGCTGTCGTTCCTCAAGCTGCGGTCGGGGCGGCCCGAGCCGCTGGCCAGCCCCGAGGACGCCGCCGGGTACCCGTACAACGAGGTGGAGCGGGAGTTCGTCCGGCAGCGCCGTGACGGTCAGGCGCTGGGTTCGCCCGAAACGGTCCGTCGGCAGTTGACCGAGCTGCTGGCCCGCACCGGCGCGGACGAGCTGATGCTCACCACGATGGTGTACGACGTGGCCGACCGGGTGCGCTCGTTCGAGCTGGTGGCCGAGAAGGTGGTCGGCGGGCTCTCCAGGAGCGCTTGAAACACGCTCTTCATAGCCGCGTCACCCCACCGTCGCGCAAGACCTCTAACTTTATGACCGGTGGTGGTACGGCACTCCCGGTCGGGACGGGTCGGGGGTGCTGCGGTGTGGTGCACCGGGTCGCCAGCTGTGCGGATTCCGCGGCTGGCGGCCCGGTGCCTGCTTGTGGGCCCGAGGCAGGTCGCCGGCCCGCCACGTCCGGGCCCGGCTGCCGGCCCGGGAGCCGACAGCCGGGTGGACACGGTCGACGGACCGCCCTCTCCCTGCCCGGTCAGCGCAGGTAGATGTTGGGCGTGGGCGGGGTGGACATGCCGTCGCCGATGAAGAAGCCCGGGTGCGGCGGCTGGTTGTAGGCGGTGTTCTGCCAGGCGATCGCCGTGCGGTACTGGGCATCGTGCATCAGCGTGTAGATCCGGGTGCTGGTCTGCGTCGGGGTGCTGTAGATCCGCAGCGCCCGGCTGTCGTTGGTCCGCCAGATCACCTCCTCGCGCCAGTCGCCGAGGATGTCACCGGAGAGCGCCGGGGTCGACTTGGTGCCGTTGTTGGACGCCACGTCGCTGCCGGTGAGCAGCCGGGTCTCGCCGCCGGTGCCGTACTTGTCGATCTTCGTGGCGTCGAGCAGTTCCCGCACCGGGTCGCCGTCCCACCAGGCGAGGAAGTTCGTCGACGACGGCTTGCGGCCGATGTTCTGCCCCTTGGTGTTGGACAGCGTGGAGACCGCCGCCGACCACGACTCGGCCCCGGGGCTGCCGGCCCAGATGTCGGCCGAGACGCCCCGGCCGTTGTCGCCGGACGCCGCGGTGGACCAGAGGATCTGACCGGTACGCGCGTCGGCGAACCAGGAGCTGGGCTTGCTGGCGTCCTCGTCGACCTTGAAGATCTCCAGGCCGGCCCGGCTCGGGTCGAGGTCGCCGACGTGCAGGGCGTCGCCGTGGCCGTTGTTGGTGGAGTAGAGCAGCCGGCCGTTGTCGTCGATGGTGGCCGCGCCGTACACGATCTCCTGGCGGCCGTCGGCGTCGACGTCGGCGACGGAGAGCTGGTGGTTGCCCTGGCCGGCGGCGGCCGAGTTGCCGGAGGAGTTCGAGTCGAACGTCCACCGCTTGGTCAGGGTGCCGTTGCGGAAGTCCCAGGCGGCGATGACCGCCCGGGTGTAGTAGCCGCGCGCCATGATCAGCGACGGGCGCTGCCCGTCCAGGTAGGCGGTGCCGGCGAGGAACCGGTCGACCCGGTTGCCGTACGAGTCGCCCCAGGAGGAGACGGTGCCGCGTGCCGGGTCGTAGTTGACGGTGGAGGCGATGGCGCCGGTCTGACCGTTGAACATGGTCAGGTACTCCGGGCCGGACAGCACGTAGCCGCTGGAGTTGCGGTAGTCCGCCGACGACGAGCCGATCAACTGACCGGTGCCCGAGCGGGTGCCGTCGGCGGTCTTCATGGCCACCTCGGCCTTGCCGTCGCCGTCGTAGTCGTACACCTGGAACTGGGTGTAGTGGGCACCGGCGCGGATGTTGCGGCCCAGGTCGATGCGCCACAACCGGCTGCCGGTGAGGGTGTACGCGTCGACGTAGACGTTGCCGGTGTAGCCGGACTGGCTGTTGTCCTTGGCATTCGACGGGTCCCACTTGAGCACGATCTCGTAGCGGCCGTCACCGTCGAGGTCGCCGACGCTGGCGTCGTTGGCCGAGTAGGTGTACGCCTCCCCGCTCGGGGTCGTGCCGCCGGCCGGTGGCTGGATCGGCACGTCCAGGTAGCCGTTGGCGAACTGGAGCGCGGATGCGGACGCCGCCTGCTCGGCACCGTTGACCACGGCCCGCACGGTGTACGCCGAGCCGGCTGCCGCCCCGTTGTCGAGGTAGTTGGTGGCCCCGGTGATCGGCGAGGCGTTGACCTTGGTGGAGCCCCGGTAGAGGTTGAACGACACCCCGGAGGTCTCGGTGCCGAGCAGTCGCCAGGAGACCAGGTTGCCGCTACCGGAGCGGACGCTGATCAGTCCCCGGTCGAGGTTCTCCATCTGCTTCGATCCGGCCGGCGGGTCGGTCGGCGGCGTGGTCGGTGGGGGTGTGGTGGGCGGCGGCGTGGTCGGTGGGGCGGTGGTGGGTGGCGCGGTCGTCGGCGGCGCGGTGGTGGGTGGCGCGGTCGTCGGCGCGGTGCCGCCGGTGCAGGTCGTGCCGTTGAGGACGAAGCTTCCCGGCACCGGGTTGCTGCTGTTGTTCCACGAGGCGTTGAAGCCGAAGTTCGCGGTGCCGTTGGTGCCGATGGCGGCGTTGTAGCCGGCGTCCTTGGCGCTGACCTGCGCGCCGGACTGGGTGACCGTGGCGTTCCACGCCTGGGTGACCTGCTGACCGGCGGTGTAGGACCAGGTCAACGTCCAGCCGTTGATCGGGTCGCCGAGGTTGGTGACGATGACGTCGGCGCCGAAGCCGCCGCCCCACTGATTGGTGATCGTGTAGTCGACCCGGCAGCCGGCGGCGGCGGCCGAGGCCGTCACGGCGGTCAGGGTACCGGCGGCGAGGGTGGTGGCCGCGGCGGCGGCGAGCAGCGCGGCTCGACGACGGGTTGGGCTCAGGAGCACGGGAACGCCTTTCACAGAGGTCAGCGCACGGCGATGACGCCGGCCTGCCCGGACCGGCGGGTGGTACGCCCTACTGACGGTGGCGACGGGACACCTTACATCGACATCCGTAGTTCGACTCCGCGCAGGTGGATCGTAGGACAACGCTTTCCGCCCGCACAACCCGTGCCCGCTCTTGCCCCCGGGCGACCCACCTGATCGACTCGGCCCATGGCTGAGCACATGGACCCCGAGGAGTTCCGCCGCGCCGGGTACGCGGTGGTCGACTGGGTCGCCGACTACTGGCGGACCCTCGACCAGCGCCCGGTGACCGCCCAGGACCCACCCGGCACGGTCACCGCCGCCCTGCCGACCACCCCGCCCGAGCACGGTGAGCCGGTCGCGGCGATGCTTGCCGACCTGGACGAGATCATCGTGCCCCGGGTCACCCACTGGCAGCACCCCGGCTTCTTCGGCTACTTCCCGGCCAACACCAGCGGCCCCAGCGTGCTGGGCGACCTGATCAGCTCGGGCCTCGGCGTCCAGGGGATGCTCTGGGCCACCAACCCGGCCGGCACCGAGCTGGAGACGGTGGTGCTGGACTGGCTGGCCGACCTGATGGACCTGCCGGCGACGTTCCGCTCCACCGGCCCCGGCGGCGGCGTCATCCAGGACTCGGCCTCCTCGGCGACGCTGGTCGCCACCCTGGCCGCCCTGCACCGGGCCAGCAAGCGCCGCTGGCGGGAGGTGGGCGTCGACCGCCGGTACCGGGCGTACACCTCGACGCACGGGCACTCCTCGATCGAGAAGGCGGCCCGCATCGCCGGCCTCGGCGAGCAGGGCGTCCGCGCGATCGAGGTGGACCCGGAGACCCAGGCGATGCGGCCGGCGGCGCTGCGCACGGCGATCGAGGCGGACCTGGCCGCCGGCGAGGTGCCGGCGATCGTGGTGGCGACCATCGGGACCACCTCCACCACCGCCGTCGACCCCCTGCCGGAGATCGGCGCGATCTGCGCCGAGTACGGCGTCTGGCTGCACGTCGACGCCGCGTACGCCGGGGCGGCAGCGGTCTGCCCCGAGCTGCGCTGGTCGCACGCCGGCGTCGAGCACGCCGACTCGTACTGCTTCGACCCGCACAAGTGGCTGCTCACCGGCTTCGACTGCGACGCCTTCTGGGTGGCCGACCGGGGCGAGCTGATCGAGGCGCTGACCGTCATGCCGGAGTTCCTGCGCAACGCCGCCAGCGAGTCCGGCGCGGTGATCGACTACCGGGACTGGCAGGTCCCGCTGGGCCGCCGGTTCCGAGCGCTCAAGCTCTGGTTCGTCCTGCGTTGGTACGGCGCCGAGGGGCTGCGTGCGCACCTCCGCTCCGGGATCGCCCTGGCCGACCGGTTCGCCGCCCGGGTGCTCGCCGACGACCGGTTCGCGCTGGCCGCCCCGCACCCGTTCTCCCTGGTCACGTTCCGGCTACGGGCCGGGGACGAGGCCAGCGCGGCGCTGCTGGGCCGGGTCAACGACAGCGGTCAGGTGCTCCTGACCCACACCCGGGTCAACGGCCGGTACACCCTGCGCCTGGCGGTGGGTTCGCCGCTGACCGGGCCGGAGCAGGTGGACCGGGCCTGGGAGTTGCTGTCCGCGGCGGCGACCGACGTCCTGGCCGGTGCCGGGGGCTGAGCCGCGGGCGCACCCGTCGAGGTCACCGCTCGGCGACGGCCAGACGGTCATCGGCCCCGTTCGACGCGGACCCGGACGCCGTGGTGGCAGGCCCGCCCGGCGCGGCCGGGGACGGCGCTGCGACGGCCTCACCCGGCGCGGCCGGTGCGGTGTCCGCGGCGGAAGCCGGCGCGGCCGGGGACGGGGACGGGGCTGCGGCGGCCGCACCCGGCGCGGCCGGGGGCGGGGATACCGCGGCGTCGACGATGGCGCGGGCGCGGCGGGTCCGGCGCAGCGCACGGACGGCCAGCACCAGGGCGGCCAACCAGCTTACGGCGAGCAGCGCGTAGACGACCGGGCGGACGGTCGGCCCGGCGTCGCCGGCGTTGAGCAGGGTACGGGCGTTGGTCAGCACGATCACCCCGCCGATGGTGGCACCCAGCAGCTGGGCGGGGACGATCCGCACCAGCCAGGCGGCCACCGGCGCGGCGATCAGGCCACCGATCAGCAGCGCCGCGACGGTGGGCAGCAGGAAGCCCTCGCTGCCCAGACCGATCAGGAAACCGATGCTGGCCGCCCCGGCCACCACGAACTCGGCGGTGTCCACCGAGCCGATCACCTTGCGTGGCTCCATCCGACCGGAGACCAGCAACGCCGGGGTGGCCACCGGACCCCATCCCCCGCCGCCGGTGGCGTCGACGAACCCGGCGACCAGGCCGAGCGGGCCGAGGAACCGACCGCGCAGCCGCCCGGCATCGGCACGCTGGCGCAGCGGTCGGGAGAAGCGCACCAGCAGGTACGCCCCGAGGGTGAACAGGATGCCGGCCATCCACGGGGCGGCGTTCTCGGTGGAGATGGAGCTGAGGAAGGTAGCGCCGACGAACGCGCCGATCGCGCCGGGCAGGGCGATCCGCCCGACCACCCGCCAGTCGACGTTGCCGAACCGCCAGTGCGCGACGCCCGCGGCGAAGGTGGTGCCGATCTCGGCGAGGTGCACCGACGCCGAGGCGGCGGCCGGCGCGACTCCGACGACGAGCAGCAGAGTGGACGAGGTGAGCCCGTACGCCATGCCGAGCGCACCGTCGACGAGCTGCGCGGCCAGCCCGACCAGGGCGAGGATCAGAAGCTTGCGCACGAGCCCTCCGAACTTATCGGCATCTCCTATCGACTTGGTCGAGAATGCGGCACGACCGCTCTCGGGTCAACCCCCTGATCGGTAGGTGAGACGCGCACCGCCCGTGTCGGCGCGTCAGCTCCAGGCGCGTGGGTCGGCGGCCAGCTCGTTGATCCGCCCCGGCAGCACACCGGCCGCCACGTCGGCGATGCTGACCTGCTCCAGGATCTCCCGCTCGCTGGCCCGCAACGCGATCCAGACCTCCTGCAACGCCCGTGCCGCGCCGCGGTAGCCGAGCTGCTCGGGGCGCTGCCCCCGGACGTGGGCGAGCGGACCGTCGATCACCCGGATCACCTCGGCGAGGGAGATCTCCGCCGCCGACCTGGCCAACCAGTAGCCACCCTCCGGACCCCGCTGGGCGTGCACGATGCCGCCCCGGCGCAGCTGGAGCAGGATGCTCTCCAGGAACTTGGGTGGGATCTCCTGCGACCGGGCGATCTGCTCGGCGGTGACGGGACGGGAGCGCCCGGCGTTCCCACCATCGGCGACCGACGCGAGTTCGGCGGCCGCACGGAGGGCATAGTCGACCCGAGCGGAGAGACGCATGGCCGCAAGGTTAGTCGGCAGCCCCACCGGCCGGGCTGCCGCCCTCCACCGAACGGTCGAGCGGCGTCGGCTGTCCACCCCGCCCGTGCAGGCGGTTCGCCGACGCCGGCGACGACGGATCACCCCGGGTGGGACCGGCGATGCGCTCGACGACGGGACGGTCCACCGGGGCCGGGACGTCCCCGCCGCCAGCCGGGCGACGGCACCCGGTGGCGCGGGCATGGCATCATACCGGTGTCGCCGGCAGGGTCGCCGGTGGACGACACACACCAGCGCACCGGAGCACCGGCCGATAGGGGCAGCGACAGCGATGCCGGACGTGACACCGCTGAACCCACGGGATCCGCGCCAGGCCGGGCCGTACGAGCTGATCGGTCGACTCGGCGCGGGCGGTCAGGGTGTGGTCTACCTGGGCCGTGACGAGCAGGGCCGGTGGGTCGCGGTCAAAGTGATCAACGTGGACCTGCACCAGCATCCCCGGGCGAAGTCCCAGTTCACCAAGGAGATCGCCGCCGCCCGCCGGGTCGCGCCGTTCTGCACCGCGCAGATCCTCTTCGCCGACGTGGACGGCGAACTGCCGTACGTGGTCAGCGAGTTCATCGAGGGCGTCACCCTGCAACGGCACGTACGGGAGCAGGGCCCGATCGGCGGCAACGCGCTGCACCGGCTGGCCGTGGGCACCGCCACCGCGCTCGCCGCGATCCACCAGTCCGACGTGGTGCACTGCGACCTGAAGCCGGACAACGTGATCCTCGGGGCGGACGGCCCTCGCGTCATCGACTTCGGCATCGCCCGCGCGCTCGACGTCACCGAGACGATGACCAGTCGGATCATGGGCACCGCCCCCTACATGGCCCCGGAGCGGTTCCGCGACGACGCGGTCGGGCCGGCCAGCGACGTGTTCGCCTGGGCGGGGACCATCGCCTTCGCCGCGGGTGGAAGCCCACCGTTCGGCACCGGGGCCGTCGCGGTGGTGATGCACCGGGTCCTGCACGACCCCCCGGAGCTGACCGGGCTATCCGGCCCGCTGGCCACCCTGATCGGACAGTGCCTGGACAAGGACCACCGGGCCCGGCCGACCGCCCAGGAGGTGCTGCTACGGCTACTCGGGCGGGACACCCACCCGAGCGTCGACGTGCCGCTGCAGACCGTGCTGCGGGCCGGCACCGACGCCGCGGCCACCCAGCAACTGCCCGCCGTACCGCCGCCCCGGACGCTGAGCGCCACCCCGCCGGCACCTCCGCCACCCACCCTGCCGGCGACCCGTCCGGCATCGGACGACCCGCTCCCGACGGCGGGGGGCCCGACGGCGGGTGACCCGGGCACCTCGACCGCCCGGCGGACACCGCCCGAGCCGACCACCCCGGCGGCGAGTCGTCCGGCGACAGCCTGGACCGCCCCGCCAGCCCCCACCGAGCCGGCGACACTCCCGGCGACCAGAGCGACCACCGCATCCGCGCCGACGCCGACGACTGCGGGCCCACCGGTCACCCTGATGGCGAACCGGCCGACGCCGGACCGCCCGGCCACGGCGGCGTCACCGCCGGCCCGCCCGGACGGCTTCGCCCGGCGGATGCGTCGGCAGTGGGCCGATCCCTGGGGGATGTCCACCGCGATCTTCCTCGGCTCGGTGGGCGCCGCCGCCGGGTACGTCGCCACGACCGCCGTGGGCACCGCCGCCGCCGTCGGCTCCGTCACCCTCGTCGTGGTCTACGGTGTCCGTCTGCTGGTCGCCACCGCGCTGACCCCGTCCGCGCCGTCGGACGCACCTGCGCCGGAGGCCGCCGAACGGCCCGTGCCGGCACCCCGTACCGACGCCTGACCCGCCGAACCAACCCCTGGAGGACCCGATGGCCACCGCTGAGCGTCCCGCCCGGTCGTGGCTGCCGAACGCGGTGGCCGTCGTCGCGGGGCTCGCGGTGATCGCCGCGGCGTACCTGTTCGTCCGGCCGACGCCCACCACGGACCGGGCCGACTGCGTACGGTTGGAGGTCAACTCCTCCACCGAGAAGAGCGAGCTGGTCACCCAGCTCGCCGACCGGTACAACGCCGCCGACCGACGTTTCGGCGGACGCTGCGCGCAGGTGACCGTGCACGGCCTCAACTCCGGCGAGGCGATGGAGGCACTGGCCGGTGGCTGGTCGCTCACCCAGCCGCAGGTCGCGGAACCGCAGGTGTGGCTGCCCACCTCGTCACTGTGGACCGGCCAGCTACGGCTGCTGGACCAGACGGCCGGCCGGGCGGCGCAGACCCCCGGCCAGTACCCCTCGATCGCCAACAGCCCCCTGGTCATCGCCATGCCGAAGGACAAGGGCGAGCTGGTGCAGCAGCGCGGCCAGCTCGGCTGGGCGGACGTCCTCGGCCTCTCCGGCGACACCGGCTGGGCGGCGTTCGGAAAGCCCGAGTGGGGCCGGTTCACCTTCGGCAAGGACAACCCGCACCTGTCCACCTCCGGCCTGGCGGCCACCATCGCCACCTACTACGCGGCGGTCAACCGGGCCAGCGACCTGACCAGCGAGGACCTCGCCCAGCCCGCGGTGACCCAGTTCGTCCGGCGGATCGAGGCCAACGTCTCGCACTACAGCGACGACTCGGTGGACCTGCTGCGCAACCTCGCCGAGGCCGACGCCGCCGCCACCGGGGACGCCCCGGCGACGGACATGAGCGCGATCGTCCTCCAGGAGGAGCTGGTCTACCTCTACAACCAGGGCAAGCTCAGCCCGAACGGCAGCAAGCCCCGGGTTCCGCTGGTGGCGGTGCACCCCAAGGAGGGCACCTTCAACCTCGACCACCCGTACGTGGTGCTGCCCTCGGCCGACCCGGCACAGCGCGAGGCCGCCGAGGACTTCCTCACGTTCCTCCAGGACGCCCCGCAGCAGCGCAGCTTCGCCGCACTGGGCTTCCGGGACAGCGAGCGCCGGCCCGCCGACACACTGCTGGCCGCGGTCCCCGGGCCGGGCGGCGACCGACTCAACTACTTCGACCCGCCCACCCCGGAGGTGGTCGGCGCGATCCTCGGCCGCTGGGACACCCTGCGCAAGAAGGCCAACATCCTGCTCGCCGTGGACACCTCCGGCTCGATGAAGGCCAAGGTCGCCGACCAGACCCGGTTCCAGGCGGCGACCGAGGCCGCCGGCAAGGCGATCGAGCTGCTGAACTCCGCCGACCAGGTGGCGCTCTGGTCGTTCTCGAGCGAGACCCCGCAGCGGCCGAGGAGGCCGTACAGCGAGGAGGTACGGCTCGCGCCGCTGAACCGGAAAACGTTCAACAGCAAGCTGACCGGGCTGCGGATCGGCGGCAACACCGCGCTGTACGCCACGGTCCGCGCGGCGCACCGCACCCTGCTCGACAAGTACGACCCGAACCGGATCAACGCGGTGGTGGTGCTCACCGACGGCAAGAACGAGTACCAGAAGGACAGTGACCTCGACCGACTGCTGCGGGACATCGCGCTGGACCCGAAGAAGCCGGTCAAGGTCTTCTGCGTGGCCTTCGACCAGGATTCGGACCTGGACGCCCTGGACCGGATCGCCAAGGCGTCGGCCGGCAAGGCGTTCGACGCCAAGGACCCGACCACCATCGACGACGCGTTGGTGAAGGTGGTCAGCAGCTTCTGACCAGGCCGCCGGGTCGGCAGTCGCTGACCCGGCCGCTCTGGTCGGCGCGGTCGCCGATCAGGCCGCCGGGTCGGCAGCGGCCCGGCCGCTGGTCTGCAGCGTCCGGTCAGGCGCCGGCGCGGCGCAGCAGGCCCTCCTGCACGGCGCTGGCGATGTGCCGGCCGTCGGTGGTGAACATCCGGCCGGTGGCCAGGCCACGCGCGCCGGAGGCGGACGGGCTCCAGCAGTCGTAGAGGAACCACTCGTCGGCCCGGAACGACCGGTGGAACCACAACGCGTGGTCCAGGCTCACCCCCACCACGCCGCCGGGCCCCCAGACCTCGCCGTGCACCGACAGGACCGAGTCCAGCAGGGTCAGGTCGGAGGCGTAGGTGAGGGCGCAGGCGTGCAGCAGCGGGTCGTCGGGCAGCTTGCCGTCGATGCGCATCCAGACCCGCTGGTGCGGGTCGGCCGGACGGTCGCCGGGGCGGACCCAGCCGGGCTCACCGACGTAGCGGACGTCGATCGGACGGGGAATCTGCCCCCAGATGCCGAGCCGTTCCGGGTAGCGGGCGAGCCGGTCGGACATCGTCGGGACGTCGTCCGGGCCGGGCACGTCGGGCGGGGTGGGAGCCTGGTGTTCCAGATCCTGTTCCTGCCGCTGGAACGAGGCCGACATGAAGAAGATCGGCACGTCGTGCTGCAACGCCACCGAGCGGCGTACCGAGAAGGACCGCCCGTCACGGACGTTCTCCACCTGGTATTCGATCGGCTCGGCCGGGTCGCCGGGGCGGACGAAGTAGCCGTGCAACGAGTGGACGAACCGCTCCGGGTCGACGGTGCGCCCGGCGGCGACCAGTGCCTGACCGGCGACCTGCCCCCCGTACACCCGCTGAGGGCCGACCGGGGGGCTGATCCCCCGGAAGGTCATCTCGCCGATGTGGTCGAGGTCGAGGACCCCGAGGAGCTGGTCGACCGCGGCCTGGCCGGTCGCCACCGGGCGCTCGGTCACGGTGCCGTCTCCGGGACCGGCGGACCCGACGCGTCGCTCACTGTGCCAACCCGGTTCGCGACTGCGGGGCTCGCAAACCCGGCTCACTCCTCACGCTCACTGTGCCAACCCGGTTCGCGACTGCGGGGCTCGCAAACCCGGCTCACTCCTCACGCTCACTGCAACGCCCGGGCGGAGGCGGCGTCGACCAGCGAACCGAGCTGGTGCACACGCAGGGTGTTGGTGGAGCCCGGGGTGCCGGGCGGGCTGCCCGCGACGATCACCACGTAGTCGCCGGGGGTCGCCTGGTTGAGGCCGAGCAGGGCCTGGTCGACCTGGCGGAACATGTCGTCGGTGTGCTGCACGAACGGCATCAGGAAGGTCTCCACGCCCCAGCAGAGCGCGAGCTGGCTGCGGACCTCGGGGACCGGGGTGAACGCCAGCAGCGGCAGGTCGCAGTGCAGCCGGCTGAGCCGCTTGACGGTGTCACCGGTCTGCGAGAAGGCGACCAGCGCCTTCGCGCCGATGGCGCGGGCGATCGAGGACGCCGCCACGGTGAGCGCGCCGCCGTGGGTACGCGGATCGTGCTGGAGCCGGGGCACACCGATCGAACCGGCCTCGGTGGTGGTGATGATCTTCGCCATGGTGCTGACGGTGAGCACCGGGTACTTGCCGACGCTGGTCTCGCCGGAGAGCATCACCGCGTCCGCGCCGTCGAGCACCGCGTTGGCCACGTCGGAAGCCTCGGCGCGGGTCGGGCGGGAATTCTCGATCATGGAGTCGAGCATCTGGGTGGCCACGATGACCGGCTTGGCGTTCTCCCGGCACAGCTGCACGGCCCGCTTCTGCACCAGCGGCACCTGGTCCAGCGGCAGCTCGACACCGAGGTCGCCCCGGGCCACCATGACACCGTCGAAGGCGAGCACGATCGCCTCCAGGTGGTCGACCGCCTCGGGCTTCTCGACCTTGGCCAGCACCGGGCGACGCACACCCTCCTCGTCCATGATCCCGTGGACGAGCTTGATGTCCTCCGCCGAGCGGACGAAGGAGAGCGCGACCAGGTCGACGCCCAGGCCGAGGGCGAAGCGCAGGTCCTCGGCGTCCTTGTCCGACATGGCCGGGACGCTGACCGCCACGTTCGGCAGCGAGACGCCCTTGTTGTTGGAGACCGGACCGCCCTCGGTGACCAGACACCGGATGTCGTTGCCGGTGACGTCGCTGACCTCGACGGCGACCCGGCCGTCGTCGATCAGCAGCCGGTCACCCGGCTTCACCTCCTGGGGCAGCTTGCGGTAGGTGCAGGAGACCCGCTCCTTGGTGCCGAGGATGTCGTCCCCGGTGATCACCACCGAGTCGCCGGTGCGCCACTCGTGCGGCCCGTCGGCGAACTTGCCGAGCCGGATCTTCGGGCCCTGCAGATCGGCCAGGATGGCGACCGGGATGCCGACCGCCTCGGATGCCTCGCGGACCAGGCGGTACACCGACTCGTGGTCGGCGTGACTGCCGTGGCTGAAGTTCAGCCTGGCCACGTTCATGCCCGCCTCGACAAGGCCCCGGATCCGCTCCGGGGACGAGGTGGCGGGGCCAAGGGTGCAGACGATCTTCGCGCGGCGTGTCACGCCCATCAGGCTAGTCTCTCCTCCGGGTCGACCTGCTGGCCGACCCCTTGCGGACTGAGGAACAGGGGTCCGACGACGCGCGGGGTGGGCGCGTGGCCGGCGGGACGCGGGCCACGCCGGGACGTCGGGGAGGCGCGGGCTTCGGCGACCGCGCGCCGGGAATCGTACCGCCCGGGGGCAATCGCCGTCCGGGCGCTCCCGTGGCTCATCCGCCCCGCCGACGACACCGCTGGCCGCCGCCGCCCGACGCCCACGCCCACCGGTCCTAGCTGTCGGTCTTGACCAGCGGGAACTCCAGCGAGCCGGCCGGGCACAGGAAAGTCAGCACGTCGACCATGTAGAGCCCGGCCTGCACCGCCGGGTCGGCCTCCATCACGCTGCGTACGTCGTCGACCGAGCCGGTGCGGGCCAGGCCGATGCCGATCGGCGGGGCGGGCTCCCGGGCCGGACCGTCGATCGAACCGGCCACCAGCACCAGTCCCCGACGTTGCAGGGCCCGCATGTGCGCGGCGTGCTCGGCCTGGAGCCGTTGCACGGTCTCCTCCGGCAGCACCCGACCGGCCGGGCCGGGATAGAGCACGATGCACTCGTAGGTGTCCAGTGCGAAGTCCAGCTGCGGCGTACCCGTCATGGCGTCCCCTCCCGCGTCGGCGCCACACCGCGCCGGTCTCCCCCGGACCCGGCCAGCCTCCCACGGTGGGGCCGCCCCTGGCTGCCGGTCGGGGCAACTGCCCGTGTGGTCGCCCGGTCACCGGCCCGCGCGCGGGCGACCGGCACGACCTCGGTGATCGACAGACGTACTCGTCGGCCGGCGCTGGTACGGTCCGACTGATGGGGAAGCGCTCGATCCGCAGAGCGGAGGTCCCGACATGACTCGCTCCGCCGCCGTCATCCCCCGGCCACCGGACGACGCACGCTGGCGGGGCCTCCTCTCCTGCGCCGGACACGCCGGCCGGCGGATCGTCGACCACGACTGGACCGGCACCCCGCTCGGGCCGCTGGGCTCCTGGCCGCAGAGCCTGCGCACCGCCCTGGTCATCTGCCTGCACACCCCGGCCCCGACCGCGATCTGGTGGGGCCCGGAACTCGTGCTGCTGCCCAACGACGGGTACCTGGCCCTGCTCGACCCGGCCGGACGGGACGTGCCGGGCCGGCCCGGCACGGCGATCTGGCCGGCGGCCGTGCCGGCGCTGACCGAGGTGCTGACCGCCGCCCGGGTCACCTGCCGGCACGAACGGGAGGTCGACTCCGGCGCGGGGCGGCACCGGCTGGTCTTCTCGTCGAGCCCGATCGTCGACGCCGCCGGCCACCCGGGCGGCGTCTTCACCACGATCACCGAAGCCGCCACCGAGGCCGACGTTCCCGCTGATCACGCCGGGGATCGACGGCGGGCGCTGCGGCAGGCCGAGGGGCTGGCCCGGCTCGCCGGGTCGCTCAGCGCCGCCGGGAGCCGGGAGGCGGTGACGGACGTGGTCACCACGGTCACCCCGGCACTGGTCGGCGCGGCCGAACTCCGGATCGCGGTCGCCACGGCGGGCGCGCTGGACTTGACGGTGGCCGGCGGCACCCGGCCCGGACGGCTGGCGGTCGCCGACGACGAACCGCTGGCCCGTGCGGTACGCGAGGAGACGACCGTGCCGCTGCCCGACGGGGTCTGCCTGCCGCTGCGCGACGGTGGCGGCGCGGTGCTCGGCGCGCTGGAGGTGCGGTGGGACGGGCCGGTCGCCGACGAGGAGGCCCGACGCACCCTGCTCGACGCGGTGGCGGGGCTGTGCAGCCAGGCGTTGCGGCGGGCCGAGCTGACCGCGTCGGCGCGGGCGATGGCGGAGTTCGCCGCCCGGCTCAGCGTCACCCGGTCCACCGACGAGGCGATCGAGGTGATCCTGGACGTCGCGCCGATGGCGCTCGGCGCGGCGCTGCCCGGCCTGGCGACCCGGGACGAGGGCCGGCGCATCCGGCTGTGGCACGGCGAACTGCCGACCGGGCTGATCGCCACCTTCGACGACCTGACCATCGACGATCCGCGACCGCTCGCCCATGCGCTGCGCACCGGTGAGCGGATCATCCTGCGCAACCGGGCCGAGTTCGCCGCCCGGCATCCCGGCCTGCCGGACCCGGCGGGCGCGTACGGCATGGTGACCACGGTCGTGCTGCCGCTGCTGGACGCGTCTCGGCGACCCATCGCCGCGCTGGGCTTCGGCTGGCCCCGGGAACGTCCGCTGCACGACGACGACCTGGCGTTGCTGGACACCATCGCCGACCTGTGTGAGCAGACCCTGGAGCGGGTCCGGTTGGCCGCCGCCGAGCACGACCTGGTGACCCGGTTGGCGGGTCGGCTGCGCGCCTCGGACACGGTCGGGCCACCCGGTCTGGAGTTGGCCACCCGGTACCAGCCGGCGATGAGCGGCCTGCACCTGGGCGGTGACTGGTACGACCTGGTCGACCTGGACGACGGCCGGCTGGCCGTGGTGGTCGGGGACGTGGTGGGCCACCAGGTCGAGGCGGCGGCCGACATGGCCCAGCTCCGTACGGTGGTGAACACCCTGATCCGGTCCGGGGTGCCCCTGGCCGAGGTGTTCCCCCGGTTGACCGGGTTGCTCGGGGTCGGGTTCCTCGGCACCTGCCTGGCGATGGTGGTCGACCCGGTGGCCGGCGCGGCGCAGATCGCCCGGGTGGGGCATCCGCACCCGGTGCTGCTGCGGCCGGGCCGACCGCCGGAGACGGTCTGGACCGGGCACTCGCTGCCGCTCGGGCTGGTCCGCGACCCGGTGCCGGTGACCACCGTGGCGTTCGGCCCGGGTGACCTGCTGGTGGCGTACACCGACGGGCTGGTGGAGCGGCGCGACCAGACGTACGAAGCCGGGGTGGCGGCGCTGCACGAGGTGATCGTGCCGGTGCGGGACCAGCCGGCGGAGGTCATCGCGGACACCATCCTGACCAAGCTCTCCGGCTCCGACGACGACCAGGCCCTGGTGGTCATCCGGCACGTCGGCTGAGTGTCGGACCCGGCCCCTACGCTCCGGTCCATGGGTACGAGCTATCAGACGGTGCTCGCCACGGGCGAGTTGGCACCCCTGCGGGCGGCCATGGCCGAGGCGGAATGGGAGGCGTACGTCGCGCCGGTCGGCAAGTTGCGGTGGGCGGTCGTCCCCCGGGACCGGGACGGCTATGCCGACACCGACCTGTTGGCCTCGTTCCTCAGCCAGGCGACGGGTTCGCCGGCCGTGTCGTTCGTGGTCTTCGACTCGGACGTGATGTCGGCGTCGATCTTCGTCGCCGGCGAGGAGATCCACGGGTACGTCTCCGACCGGTCGTTCGTCGATGTCTTCTCAGACGACGACGGCACCGAGTATCTGGCCGGGTTCGACGGCACCCGGTACCCGCTGGGGTCCACCCCGCCGACCGGGCCGGGCGGGGCCGATCCGGAGAGATTCGCCCTGTTCGGCAGCGGCCCGGTCGACCTGGCCCCGCTGGGCGCGGCGCTCCGCGGGGAGGTGCCGCCCGACGACGCGCCCCGGCTCTTCGCGGAGCGACAGCACCACGCCGTCCTGACCGCGCTGCACCTCGACTGCGCGCTGCTCACCACGGCGTTCGCGCACGTCGACCCCGCTGACGTCGACGGCCTGCTCCACCTGACGCCCTGAGTGTCGCCGCCGGTGTCGGGCATGGTGTCGGCGCACACGTTCGATCCGTGGGTGTTGCGGACGGCGATCTGCGGGAAAGCCGGTATCGCCGGTGGCTACATTTGCCGCTGACGACGACGGACATGATCGGAGTACTTCTGATGGGGACCAGCGCACCGCCCGCGAAGGCGTCAGGCACCTACCGGATCGGCGGCGATCTCCAGGTCGACCGGCTCGGCTACGGGGCCATGCAGATCACCGGGCCGGGGGTGTGGGGCGACCCGAAGGACCCGGCCGAGGCGGTCCGGGTGCTGCGCCGGGCGTACGAGTTGGGCGTCACGTTCATCGACACCGCCGACTCGTACGGGCCGTTCGTCTCCGAGCTGCTGATCAGGGAGGCGCTGCACCCGTACGCCGACGACCTGGTGATCGCGACCAAGGCCGGGCTGACCCGGTCCGGGCCGGGCGACTGGCGGCCGGTGGGGCGACCGGAGTACCTGCGCCAGCAGTGCGAACTGAGCCTGCGCCACCTGGGCCTGGAGTCCATCGGCCTCTACCAGCTGCACCGGATCGACGCGAAGGTGCCGCTGGCGGATCAGCTCGGCGAACTTGCCCTGCTCCAGCAGGAGGGCAAGATCCGGCACATCGGGCTGTCCGAGGTGACCGTCGCGCAGATCGAGGCGGCCCAGAAGATCACCCCGATCGTGTCGGTGCAAAACCTCTACAACCTGGCCGACCGCAGCGCCGAGGACGTCCTGGACCACTGTGAGCGCAACGACCTGGCGTTCATCCCGTGGTTCCCGATCGCCACCGGCAACCTCGCCAAGCCGGGCGGCCCGCTGGACGCCATCGCCACCGGCCACGACGCGACGCCCGCCCAGCTCGCGCTCGCCTGGCTGTTGCGCCGCTCGCCGGTCATGCTGCCCATTCCGGGTACGTCCTCGGTCGGTCACCTGGAGGAGAACGTCGCCGCCGCCCAGGTGCAGCTCACCGACGACGAGTACGACGCCCTGGCGAAGGCCGCCTGACGGTACGCCGACGGCCGGTCACCCCGAACAGGGGTGGCCGGCCGTCGGCGTACCCGCTACAGGGCGAGGCAGTTGGGGCGGATCGGGGCGTCGGTGAGCGCCTGGCGGACCACCGTGTACGTGGTGCCGTCGAGCACGAGGCCCAGGTGGCCGACCACCCGCAGCGGGCACGACGCCTGCACCAGGACGTTGGTGGCCCCGTCGGCGAGGATGGCGTTGTCGACCGGACGGACGAGTTCGTCCTGGTTGGTGCGGATGGTGGTCCAGCGCACCGCGCCCGGGGTGTCGTCACCGGCGTTGAGGTCGGTGAGGAAGTCCGAGCCGATGGACATCTGCTGGCAGGCGATGATGCCGACGCAACTGCCCAGGCCGACGAACGCGAGGATGTTGGCCACGTAGGTGCCCTGTTGGGGGCTGCCCAGGCTGACGTAGCGGCCGATCCGGTCGGTGCCGCCGAGGAACTTGGCGTACCAGCGGGCGACCAGGCCACCCTCGGAGTGGCCGACGACGTCCACCCGGGCAGCCCCGGTGGCGGCACGCACCTGGTCGACGTAGGTGGCGAAGGCGCGGGCGGACTCGGTGATGTCGCCGAACCCGAGGCCGGGCAGTTGGTAGACGTACACCCGGAAGCCGTCGGCGCGCAGCCGGGCGGCGATCGGCTCGTAGGCGATGGCGACGCCGACCAGGCCGCCGACCACGATGACCGGGTTGGCGGTCGCGGCGACCCGGGCGGACGCCGGATCGCCACCGGCCCGACCGCCGGTGGCGGCGGCAGCCTGGTCGGTGCCGGTACCGCCGGCCCGACCGGCGGAAGTGGCGGCCTGATCGGCGGTGGTAGCGCTGGAAGTGGCGGCCTGGTCGGTGGTGGCGGTGGCCCGGCCGGTGGCGGTGGTGCTGGTCCGATCGGTGGCGGTGGGCGGGGTGGCCACGGCGGCGGTGGCCGGGACGAGCAGGGCGGCGGCGAGGGTGGTCGCGGCGAGGATCGTACGGAGCAGCATGGCTGCGCCTCCGGTGCGAGGTACCCGGTGAGCCGGGGACGGCGGGCGGGGGATCCGATCGATCGTGGGAACGATGATGCGTGGCCTGTTTCACGCCCGTCAATGGAAAGTTACGCACCGGTAACCCATTGTCGCGCTCACTGCACAAACGGGCACAGCAGGCACCTCACCGCGCACCCAGCCGCCTGGTCAGCAGAAGTGTGACTTGTCGCCGACGGGAGATTCCGTCTTGGACAGTGGCCGCCGGACGGGGAGACGATCCAGGTCCGGCCGCTGCCCCGGCGGCCCGTCGGGAGGCGCACGATGGACACGGACGTGCTGGTGGTCGGCGGTGGCATCATCGGGTTGACGGCGGCCCTGCGGTTGCGGGAACGGGGCGCACGGGTGGCCGTGCTGAGCGCCGACGAACCCGGCGACACCGTGTCGGCGGTGGCCGCCGCCGTCTGGTATCCCAGCCACACCGACGCGGATCCCCGGGTGCTGCGCTGGGCCGCCGACACCCACGCGGAGTTGCACCGGCAGGCCGGGGCAGGCGTACCGGGGGTGGTGGCCCGGCCGACCCGGATGCTGCTGCGCCAGCCGTGGGACGGCCCGCCGTGGTGGGCGGCGGCGACCGGCGACCTGGTCGCCCACCCCGGCTTCGGCCCGTACGCCACGGAGCTGCGGTTCACCGCGCCGACGGTGGAGATGCCGCCCTACCTGGACTGGCTGCGGGACCGGTTCACCGAGGCCGGCGGCCTGCTGCGGCGCGGCCGGCTGGCCCGGCTCGACGACGGCTTCGCGCTGGCCCCGACGGTGGTCAACGCCACCGGCCTGGCCGCCGGCCGGCTCGCCGGGGATCCGGCCGTGCATCCGGTACGGGGACACCTGGTGCTGGTGGCGAACCCGGGCCTGACCACCTCGGTACGCGACGAGGAGAACCCGGCCGGCATCACCTACGTGCACCCCCGCCGGCACGACGTGGTGCTCGGCGGCACCTTCCAACCGGACGAGTGGGACACCCGCCCCGACCCGGTCACCGCGACGGCGATCCGCGACCGGTGCGTGGCGCTGGTGCCGGAGCTGGCCGACGCGCCCGTACTCGCGGCAAGGATCGGGTTGCGGCCGGCCCGGCACGGCGGGCCGAGGGTGGCGGTGCAGGCCGGGCCGGGGCCGGGGCGGCGGCTGGTGCACGCCTACGGCCACGGGGGTGCGGGGGTGACCCTGGCCTGGGGGTGCGCGGACGAGGTGGCCCGGCTGGCCCTCACCACCTGAGCCTCCGTGCCGTCCGCACCCTCCACCCTGTCTTGTACCGTCCGCTCGCTCTGCTCCGACGCGGCCGGCGAGCGGCGCGATCCTCGCCGACGCGGCCGGTGAGCGGCGCGTTCCTCGCCCGGCGACACCCATGCCGGAGGACCGGTATGCCGAGCTGTCATGAATATGCCTGACCGGCATACGCGCTCGGTGGTGATCCCCCGGACCAGCAGCTCCTGCCGCACCGGCCCGGGGTGGTGGGCTGGCCCGGGGTGGTGGGCTGGCCCGGGGTGGTGGGGCGGAGCGGCATCCGGCAGCGCCCGCCGCTGACCTATCGGCGTTCGTAGAAGGTGATGCTCACGCCGCCCGGGGCGGAACCCGGGTCGGAGCTGAGCCAGGTGTTGGCGTTGAGGAAGGCGTAGGGGCCGGTGGCGCGGGCCTCGAAGGTCGGCACCAGCCGGCCGAACGCCCCGCAGTTACGGACCAGGATCAGCTCCCGGTCGTTGGCGGACAGCACGTACCGGGCGTCCAGCGTGGTGGTCGCGCCGATGAGCTGGTAGTCCGCGCCGCCGGCCAGGATCGATCCGGTCACCCGGCCGCTGGTCGTACCGCCGGTGATGGGGATGATGTTGCGGGTGCCGCGCTTGCTGGCGCCGACGGCGAGGCTGGAGCCGAGCGTGACGGTCTCGGTGAACACCGTGGCGCCCCTCGTGCCGCTGCCCGTCGCGCAGTCCCACGACTGGTTGGCGACACCGGCCGGGTCGGTGAGCTGGACGGCTCGGCCGGGGACACCCCGGAGACGTCGTACACGGCCAGTTCGAGGGTGTCCGTGGTGGTATTGACCGTCCGGGTGCCGGCGTACGTCCCGGTGTTCAACCAGGCGTACGGGCTGGAGTTCGGGGCCTCGAAGTCGGGCACGATCCGTACCGTGGAGTCTCCGGCCGGTGCGACCCCGCAGCCGCGCAGATAGATCAGGGTGCCGTCGCCGGTGCGCAGGATGTTGATCTGCTCAAGCTCGGTCGCGCCGTTGCTGAGGGTGAGCTCCAGGTCCAGTCCGCCGGCGAGGAGGGTGCCGTTGATCCGGTCACCGGTGACCGTGCCGCCCCTGATGTCGAGGATGCGGCGACGGCCGTACTGGGTGGTGCCCACGTCGCGGATCGCGCCGAGCTGGGCGGTGGCACGGAAGACGAGCCGGCCGCGCGCCGGTGCCACGATGCCTCCGGATCTGCCGCAGGTCCAGGACGGGTCGGGCACGATCGTCGGCTCCGCGCCGCTCGGCGTCGTACTCGGGGTGGGTAGCGGCGTGCTCGGAGTGGGTGACGGCGTGTCCGGAGTGGGTGACGGCGTGCCCGGAGTGGACGGTGGCGTGCTGGGGGTGGGTGACGGCGTGCCCGGGGTGGGCGAGTTCGGCACCGTGGGCGTGGCGGACGGGCCGGTGCTGCCGGTGCAGGGGGTGCCGTTGAGCGCGAAATCGGTCGGCGTCGGGTTGCTGACGTTGTTCCATGACCCGTTGAAACCGAACGACGCGCTCGCTCCGGTGGCGAGCGAGGCGTTCCAGGTGGTGTTGCCGGCGGTGACCCGTCCGCCGTTCTGACTGAGGGTGCCGTTCCAGTACTGGGTGACCTGCTGCCCGGCGGTGAACGACCAGGTCAGTTGCCAACCGTTGAGCGGGTCACCGAGGTTGGTGACGGCGACGTTCGCACCGAAGCCGCCGCCCCACTGGCTGGAGATCGCATACGTCACCCGGCAACCGGTGGCGGCGTAGGCCGAGGTGGTGACGCCGACCGCGCCGACCAGGGTGGCAACGGCGAGCACTCCCGCGAGCAGCGGCCGACGGTGAACGAGTCTCATCTGATCCTCCCGTATCGGCAGCTCAGCTGCCTGAACACAGGGACAGGCTTCGCTCAGTGTCCCGATCGGACAAGAATCTGTCAATCGATTTGCATGGATGCTTTCCAGGTGGTGGGCTCTCCTGGCGGGCTGTGTACGGATCGGCGCAGATCCGCCAAAAGGTGTGGTTCCACGAGGCCGGATGGACTTGGCAGTTCGGCGAGCCCCAGCAGTCGGCGAAGACGGCGCGATCGGTCCGGCCACGCCGAAGCGACGACTCGCGGGCATGACGGCGGCGCGGCATGACGGCCGCGCGGGCGCGGCAACGGCGCACGGGCACGGCAACCGCGCACGGGCACGGCAACCGCGCACGGGCACGGCAACCGCGCACGGGCACGGCAACCGCGCACGGGCGCGGCAGCGCAATCCGGCACCCGGAGTCCGGACGGTCTGGGAGACGCGCCTCGTGGTGGCACCAAGGCGGTCGGGCCCTGCTGTGGATTCAGGTTGCGAGCATCGGCACCCGACGGGCAGCCCTCTTTGTGAAGAGTTGTTGTCGCCCTGGCGACAACAACTCTTCACAAAGGAGACCGCGACCCAACGCGCGGCGGAGCGGCGCGCGGGCAGGCGGGCGGGCGGCGCGCGGGCGGGCCAGCACGCGGCGCGCGGGCACGCGGGATCGAATCCCGCCCGGTCGTCGTGTTGATGCCCGCGTCGCGATCAGCACCCTGCGATCAGTCGGCGGACGGGCCATCGTCGCTTCACCATCAGCTAGCGGACAGTGCTGATCGATTCTGCGATCGGGAGCAGTTCACCACCGAACCGCTCGACGTCGACCAGCACGTCGACCGCCACTCCGGGCCGGACGAGCCAGAACGCCTCCCCCTCGCCGACGAACCCGACACCCTCGCCGTGGCCGAACTCCGTCAGCGGCCACCCGTCAGGGTCGCGCTCGTGGTACTCGGCCAGGAAGTCGCGCAGTTCCGTGAGGCCGGTCAACCGCTCGCCGCGCAACACGTGCACCCGCAGGTCAACCCGGTATCCGTCCTCCACCGCACGTTCCCAGACCCGGCTGGCGAAGTTGACGTCCTCCCACTCGGAGGCGAAGTCCGAGACCAGCTCACCGGCCCCGTCCGGCACCCGCCCGACGTGGAACCCGTCCAACTCCCCGCCGTCCCGCCCGCCCGTCTCCACCACCGCCATCACCCCGCCGCCTCAATCGCCGCCTCCACCTTGTCCAAGTAGTTGAACCACCACTCCCCCTGCTCCTGCTGGGAGGCAGTGGTGAGCAGGTTGGCAGCAATGACGAAAGGCAAAACGATCACCGCTTCTTGCGACAGGACATCGGCGATCGACCGTCGCTGGACCAGAGCATCCAGGAAACTGGCGACCTCGGCACTGCTCGGCCCGATCCAACTTTCCTGGCGTTCGATGTCGCCAGCGATCTCCTGAATCTGCACCGAGGTCGGTGCACCAGAATGGACGTCGAAGACCACGAAAGCGCAGATCGTGACCGCGAGTTGCACACCTTCTTGCAGCTCAACTGGACCTGACAGGCGGGTGATCGCCTCGTCGAACCGGGCCGCGTCCCGTTGAACGGCCGCGTCCAGCACGGCCCGTACCAGGGGCTCTATTCTCTCGTCAATCTTCATTGCCCGGCCTCCCTTGGCGATGCTTCTCTTTCCAAGCCTTGAACGCTCCTGTCGCACCGGCTACGGCCAAGACAGTACCAACGACCGTTTTCGGCAGTACGGGGAGAAATTCCTGGAAGGTCGCATAGCCAGCGGCAGAAGCGGATGCCCACCAGCCGATCGCCTCCGGACTGATTCTCGCCCGTGGGGCAGCCGGTGGACTGGCGTTCTCGCGACGCTCGCTTCGCCTCTGCCTGTCCACGCCACCGTCCGAGCTATCCAGCCTTCCCATAGGGCCGGGCGCGGCTGGACGGATGACCGGAAGCGCGGTCGCGGGTGGTTGGTGGGTCGTGCTACCACCACCCGAGGTCAGTTTCCCAGCGCGCGTACCTTCGTGATCGTCTCCTGGACCTGCTGCTTGGCCGGCTGACCACCCTGGGCGGCCTGGGCGAGCGCCTGCCGGTAGCTGTCGATCATGCCGATCAACGGGCCAGCGGCGATGCCCTGCAACGCTCCGGCGACCAGGGAACGCGCCTCGGCGGCGTCCTGCGCAGCCGCCGCCGTCTTCGCCCGCGCCTCGTCCAGCTTCTGCGACGCTGCTGCCAGCTTCGCGATCATCTCCGCCGCGCTCACACACACTCCCCCGGGTCGACCGACACACCACAGTCACGCCGCCGCACCGGCAATGACCACAGGGGAGCCTACGAGGTGAACACCGAACGCAGCCACCCCGTAACGGTGACGCATCCCGGTCACTCCCGCTCGGCGACAAACACCCCGAGCCCGTGGACGCCCTGCACCCATCCCTGCGTCTGCAGGACGAGGATGGCTTGCCGAACGACGGTCGTCGAGACGCCGTGCTCGGTCTTGAGCTGGATGGTGGAGGGCAACTGGTCCCCCGGCGCAAGGTCTCCTGATTCGATCTGACCACGGATGTGGTCCGCGAGTTGTTGCCATTTGGGCTTGACGGGCATGTGTGTACTCCCAGGTCTGCCCCGCCATTCGATCACGTGCCACTACCTGTGACAAGTAACGTGTTGTCGTGCTTGCTATGCGTGACTAGATGTGTAAAGCTGCCATCGATCGGCTCCCAGGTCTGCAACCCGGAGTTGGTCTGTTCCTCACCCGCACAGAGCGCCCGGTCGGGTCATCCCCCGACCCGACCGGGCGTGCCGCCACCTGCCCATCCGCCGACGACGCCCAATCCGGGCCCGCCCGACGACACCTCACCCCACCAGGCCCACCCCACCAACAGCCCCACGCCCGAGGAGATCGACCGCCGGGAGCCTCCCCGATGAACCAGCCCACTCGGAAGCAGACCCGCTTCCGCCCGATCAGGACCACTTCGCGCAGCAGGTGGCCGGGATCAACCCGAGCACCACTCCGACCACGACTCAAGGGAGCTGATGTAGCGGTATCGGACCGGCCCGGACACCGCTACATCAGCCCCCTTGAGTCGATCTACCCGGCACGACCGGCACTCAGGTGCGGACCCAGGATCGGATTGCGCTTTTGCACACGACACGCCGATACGAGTACGCAAAATCGCAATCTGATCATGGCGACCCGATTGCCTCCACTGCCACCGACGGAATTCGACCGTCGCCGCCGTGCCTCGACTACCACCCGACACGCCTCGACTACCGCTCAGCCCTCGGCTACCGCTCGGCGACGTACAGGCCGACCCCTGGGACGCCGACGACCAGACCTTCGGCCTTCGGCCTTCAGGGTCAGCATCGCGTTGCGCACGACGATCGACGACACGCCGTGAATCTGGCAGAGCTGCTAGGTGGAGGGCAGCTTCTGCCCGCACGCGGCCCCTACCCGACCCATCAGACCCCGCCCGAGGAGACCGACCAACCGGGAGCTGCCCCGATGGACGACCGACCCGACAACCACCCCGACCACGACCACCACGCCGACCACCGGCCTGGCCCCGACCACCAGCACCGAGCCGACCGGCACCACCGACCGCATCCCGCCCAACGGCAGCACGACAACCCCCGACGACAGCACGACAACCAACGCCCACAGCAGGACAACCAGCGCGCGCACGACAGCCAACGACCGCACGACAACCGTCGGCCGTACGACAGCCAGTCGGCGGACACCGACGTTCCCCCGGAGCCCGGTGGCGACCTGGGTCTGCTCGTCTCCGACCAGGACCTCGAGGACGCCGACGACATCCTGTTCGCCCATCTCCCGCGCGTGGTGACCCGCCAGCTCTGCGGCTGCGGCGAGGACTACCCCTGCGAGCAGGTGCGGTACGCCCGGCTGATCAAGGCCGCCGCGCCCCGGAGACGCCGGTGAACGCCACCGACCTGCGCCGGTACGCCGCCGAACGGGCCACCGAAGCGCGGCGGACGCTCGCCGAGCACGGCACCGAGGCGTACACCGGGATCTGTCGGAGCTGTGGGCGGCCCGGACCGTGCGACGCGCAGCGGGCGGCGCGGGCCTGGTTGGCCCACTATGGCGGGACGGTGGACGATCTGCGGGCCGCCTGGCTGGTGACGCTCGCGGCGGCTGACCGGGCCGGGGCGCAGTTGCACGGGGCGGTGCCGCCGGGGCGGCGGGTGCCCTGGCAGGACGCCGTGGTCGAGTGCTGGCGGGCGTTGAACCTGGCCTACGCGGTACCGGACGAGCAGGGCGGTTCGGCCGGTGAGCTGCTGGCCGAGCTAGGGAGGGCGCGACTCGACGCGGAGCTTGCCACCGCGCTCATCGGCGTGGTCCGGCACCGGCTCGGGGCGGCCGAGGACCGGCTTCGGCGTACCGGCGGGGCGGCGGAACTGGTCGCGGCCCGGCGGCTCGGGGCGGCCCGGCACCGGCTCGACCTGGCCGCCGCCCGGCTCGCGGTCGGCGGCCGACGCGTCGACCGTTACACCGCGAACCTGGCCGGTCGGCCGGAGCCGGAGCCGCCGCCACCGCCGGCCACCGGTGCGGTCACCGCCGTGGCGGTGGGCACCCGCTCGGCGGTACGCCTGATCGCCGCCCGACGCCGCCGCCAGCGCCCCGGCCCGTTGGGCCTACTCCGCGACCAGACCCGCCGCCGACCCCGAGAGGACACCTGGTGAACGATCCGACGGCCGCCCTGCGCGGTCTGCTCACCGGCCGGCTCCGCAGCCACGACCGGCGGCTGCGCCGGTTCAGCGAACCACAGTGGCGACGGTACGGCGACCTGCTCGCCGGGGCGCTGCTGGTCGCCGTGCGACGGCGGTTCGTGGCCGGCCAGGACCGCGCCCCGGTGATCCGGTTCGTGGCGGCGGCCCGGGAACGCTACGACCCGACGGGCCGCGACGTCGACCCGGTACGCGCCGAGGCGCTGATCTGGGCGGCGCTCGGCGAACGCCCACCGGTGCCGGACGATCCGGCGGCCGTGGTCGCCCGGACGGTGCTGCTGCTCGGGCTGCTGGAGGACGAGGGGCTGCTCCCCGCCGAGCTGGACGCCTTCCTCACCGCCGCCGAAACCGCCGCCGGAGCCGAAACCGCCGCAGACACCAACACCTCAGTAGGCACCGACACCGCCGTAGGTGCCGGGCCGGCAGGCTGCGGGTCAGCGGCCGAGCCGGAACAGCATCAGGTAACCGAGGTAGGCGACCGGCACCAACACGATCCCGACCCGGTGCAGGCGAAATAGGTACCGACCGCGCGGTCCAGCGGTGACCATGTCGGCAACAGCGGCCGCGGAGGGCTTACCGACCGACTTTTCCGCTGGTCGTCCCCGTACGAAGACCACCGGGAAAGCGGAGGCACCGAATTCGGGAGATCAGAGAACGGCGGAGATCAGCAGACGTTCGCCGTATTCCAACTCACCTTCGTCACGCCCATGGGCACATAGAAGAATCCGTCGCCGGGGGTAGCACAGTCCGTGCCGGTCATAATCGTTCCGGCAGCGTTGAAGCGCCAGCTAATCGCGGCGTTCCGGTTCGTGTAGTTGTAGTAGTTGAAACCCGTGATGTTGCCGGTCCACTCGGTGGTGGTCACCAGGGACGGAGTCGCCGTGGGAACCCCGTTCGGGTGATCCCAGTGGGGCCAGACGCAGAATGTGCCCGGCTGGCAGTTCCCGGGCGGGTAGACGCCGGCGCCCAACTGGGGTGCCGCCGAGGCAGGTGGGGCAACGGCCAGCACACCTGCGACGGCCCCGGCGATGGCGAGTGATTTCAACAGCACGGCAACCTACTTCCATTGATGTAGATGGATCGGAATTCAAACTACCGCCGGAAAGTTGCACGGTCAAGCACCTGGCGCCCCCGAGCACCGGTCGAGATCCGCGACGGGGATGGTTGACACGGGGAATACAATCGATCCAGACCAATTTCTTCGGGGCTGAACGCGCTCCGGCCCCGTTCCTGAACACCGTTAGGAAGGGAAGCTCATGCGCAGTTTCACCAGCCGTATCGCTGCGGGTCTCGCCGCCGCACTGATCACCACACTGGCCGTGACGGTACCGGCGTCGCCCGCAGCCGCTGTCGAGACGCTCAAGGTCCCCGACGTCGGCCTCGTCTTCTACCAGGCCACCACGCAGATCATCGTCGGCAGGCAGGCCACGCCCGACGGTATCTGCCGCCCGGTCCCGGCAGAGGCGATCTGGGCGATCGGCTGGAACGGCTTCGGTTCCGTCTCCGGCTACCGGACCTCCGACTGCACCGGTACCGCGTCCGAACTGAACAACTTCCACAGCTGGCCGTACGAGGGCTACTACCTCTCCTACCGGGCCGGCTGACCAGCATTCCCGGTGGTCGTTCCCGGACGACCACCGGGACGAGGTCCCTTCTTCACCGCCGCCGAAACGGCTGCCGCAGCAGCCGCCAACGGCCCCGCAGGCACCTCAGCGCACCAGGCGGAACAGCAGCAGGGTCACGCAGTACGCCAGCGGCACCAGCAGGGCGCAGACGACGAAGCCGAGCGGGGCGTACCGGGGCGGGTCGGTGTCGGCCAGAGCCGGCCGTCCCCAGCGGCCGAGGACCAGCCAGCCGGCCACGAAGGAGAGTAGCGGCAGGCCGGCGCAGGTCAGCGCGCCCAGGGTGACGCCGTCGACCACGCCGATGCCGTTGGCGACCACCAGCACCAGCATGGTCAGCGCCCCGACGGCGGCACAGCCGACGTAGACGGCGACCGCGCGGGCCGTCGGTGACCAGGTGGGCAGCAGGGCGGGCCGCTGGGCCAGCGCCTCGGCCTGCTGGCCCCACCGGTCCGCCTCGTCGACCAGTCGCCCGACCTCCGCCAACACCACGGCCGGATCACCGTCCACCCCGGACGCGATCTCCACCCCGGAACCGGCTGCCCCGGGACCGGGGGCCGGGTCGGTCACCGGGGGTAGGCCGGCCGCCGCGCCGAGCTGGGTGAGGCGCTGCTCCTGGGCGGCCAGCCGCTGCCCGAGCTGGGCCACCCCGGCGTGCAGGGTGCGGCGGCGCTCCGTCTCGGCGGCGGCACCCCGCTCACCCTCCCGGATCCGGGCGGAGAGCTGGCGGACGGCCGCCGCGTACTCGTCGTAGCCGGCCACTCAGCGTTCCTCCTCGTCGGGCTGGTACCCGGGGCGGACGAACGGCACGATCAGCGTGCTGCGCTGGTCGTGCCGGTCGACCAGCAGGGCCCGGTCCGGGCGTGGGGTCCAGGACAGGTCGGTCACCCCGAGATGCAGCCCGAGATCGTCGGCGGACACGTTCAACGCCACCAGACACGCCACGTCGTCCCGGTTCTGGGTGCCGCCGAGGTCGTCGGCGAGCCGACGCAGCCCCCGCCACCAGCCGAGCAGGTGCACCCCGTGCCCCGGCCCCTCCCGCAGCAACGCCCGCAGGTCGTCGTGGCCCGAGCGGTACGTGTCGGGGTCGGCGGCGGCGAGGACCGCGCCGGCCGCATCCACCCCGAAGACCACCAGGTACGTCCGGCCGCGTTTCCCCGGGCCGGTCGCCAGCTCGCCGATCCGGGCGCGTAGCCCGGCCGCGTCGACCTGGGTCACCGGATGCCCGGCGGCCTTCAACCCGGCGGCCGTGTCGTCGGCCAGGTCGTCGGCGGCGGCGACCAGCGGGGCCAGCACGAACTCGGCCTCCCCGGGCCGGTGCTGACCGGCGAGGCTCAGTGCGGCGGCCCGCAGCACGTGCCCGCCGGTCGCCGAGGTGCCCACCACGCCCAGGTGCCGGCCGGGCGAGGCGTCCAGGTCGAACCGGGCGGTGCTGCCGGCCACGTCGACCGTCCGGCCCACCAGCACCGCCGGGCGGCGGACGGCGGCAACGGCCGGGACCGGCTCGTCCTCCAGGTGCGCGGTGGCGTAGCCACGGAAGACCGCGGGCGGTCCCACGTCGTCGGGACGGGCGTCCCACAGCTCGTAGCGCAGCCGGGCGAGCTGCCGGGCGTCGGCGTGCGCGTCGGGGAACCGCAGCAGGGTGTCCGCGCCCGCTGCCCCGGCGGCGGTGTTGACCACCGCCGTGCCGATCTCGGTCGCGCCGGCGACGACCCCGCGCGGGCCGAGCACCGCCTCGCCGCCGGGCAGCGCCACCCGCAGGGCGAACTGCCCGAACAGCGACTCGGCCCGGCCGTACAGGGCTTCCACGCCGGTGGTGCTCTGGCTGGCCAGCACCAGGTGTACGCCGTACGAGCGGCCCTTGCGGGCCAGCTCCTCCAGCAGGTCGACGGCCTCCCGGGCCAGCCGGTCGTTGCCGGCGAACAGGACGTGGAACTCGTCGATCACGGCCACCGTGCGGGGCACCGGCTCGGTGTCCGGCAGGTCGGCCAGCTTGGTCACCCCGTGCCGCTTGAACAGCCCGGCCCGCCGGCCCAGCTCACGGCGCAGCTCCCGCAGCACGGCCAGGCCGTACTCGCGATCGGACTCGACGCCGACGGCACGGGCGTGCGGCAGGAACGACGGGTCACGTTCGGTGGGGACGAACTCGGTGAAGCTGACCCCTTCCTTGAAGTCGAGCAGCCAGAGCTGGAGCGCGGTCGGGGGGTAGCGGGCCGCCAGCCCGTACAGCACGTCGAGCAAGAAGACCGTCTTGCCCGCGCCGGTGCGGCCACCGACCAGCCAGTGCGGGGTCGCGTCGTCGAAGGCCAGCGTCACCGGGGTACGACCGGAGCGGCCGACCACGGTCCGCAGGCCGGCGCGGGCGGACTCGGTCCAGCGCCGTTCGGGCAGCAGGTCGGCCAGGTGCAGGGCGGTGTCCCGGCGCAGTTGCGCGCCCAGCCGGTCGGCCAGCGCCTGGACGGCGGCGGCGGGCGGATCGCCGTCGAGCAGCACCGGTACGGCCAGCCCGGTGCCGTCGTCGCTGAACGGTTGCCCCGGCGGATCTCCGATGCGGGCGTAGCGTTCGTCGAGGCGTACCTCGGTGGTGCCGCCCAGCGACGGCGGGGCCTGGCCGGGCCCGGTCACCGCGCGCCCGGCGAACAGCACGCACACCCCGGCGGACGGCCCGGCGTGGGTCAGCGCGGCGAGCCGGGCCAGCTCGCGCGGGCCGGGCGCGGACGCGGCCACCACCAGCAGCAGCCCGCCCTCCCCCGCACCGACCTGCCCTGTGCCGGACTGTCCCGGGCCGACCTGTCCACTGCCGACCTGGCCAGCGCCGGCCTGGCCAGCCCCGAAGTGTCCCGGGCCGAGCTGGCGCGGGCCGAGCTGTCCCGGGCCGGCGTGCTGGGCGGCGCGGGCGTGCGCCTCGGCCACGTCCAGCAGCGCGCCGATCTCCGCCTCGGTGGTGGCAACGCCGCCGAGGACCCCGGCGTCGCGCAGCGGACGCAACGGCATGAAGGTGGCGCCCAGCGCGGCCGGGTCGATGCCGACCACCCGCACCGTGCCCGGCGCGGCCGTGCTGAGCAGCCGCAGCACCAGCACCCGCAGCAGCACCGCCACCCGGGGATCGCGGGCGTCACTGTCGACCGCCAGGTGCCGGCCGGCGCCCAACGGCAGCAGCAGCGGGAACCGACCGTCCGCCGTGGACGCCTCACCGATGCGCACCGGGGCCGGTCCGCCGAGCGCCGGCGGGGCGGCCAGCGCGTCGGCCAGCCGGGCCAGCCGGGCGACCAGGTCGGCGGTGCGTTCCGGGACGGGCTGCCCGGTCAACCGGTCCAGCAGCGTACGGGCGACGGTCCACCGCTGCCGGGCCTGCCGGTGCGCGGCGACCGCCTGCCCGTACGCCGATGCGAGCCTGCCCACCCACTGCTCCCCACCGACGTCCGAACGAATCGAGGGAACCCTAGCGCCCAACGGGGTTGCGGCGCACGACCCGCCGCGGCGGGGACCGCCGATCCGGGGCGGACGGTTTCACCGTCGTCGATTAGGTTGTCGGTGCGAACACCCCGATGGAGGGAGTCCACCCCGTGCGACGTGTTTTCACGGCGGCCATCGCCGCCCTGACCGTCACCACCGCCGGCACCCTGGTGACCGGCACCCCCGGCCAGGCCGACGCCCGACCGGGCAAGAGCCGGTCGGTCGCGGTCTCGGCCGGGCCGAAACCCGGCAGCCCCGGCCTCGGCGACCCCTACTTCCCCGACTACGGCAACGGCGGCTACGACGTCGACCACTACGACGTGCGGCTGCGCTACGAGCCGGCCACCGACCGGCTCAGTGGCACCACCACCATCCTGGCGACGGCCATCCAGGACCTCTCCCGGTTCAACCTCGACTTCCTGCTCGACGTCGAGTCGGTGAAGGTCAACGGTTGGACCGCCCGGTTCGCCCGGGAGGGCGCCCACGAGCTCGCGGTGACCGCGCCGCGCGGCATCACGACGGGCCAGGCGCTGACCATCGTGGTGACGTACTCCGGGGTGCCGTCGGAGACCCTGGTCGACGGCTACACCGGGTGGACCCGCACCGCCGACGGCGCGCTCGCCGTCAACGAGCCCGAGTCGGCCTGGTGGTGGTTCCCGGCCAACGACCATCCGCTCGACAAGGCCACCTGGGACATCTCGGTGTCGGTGCCCACCGGTGTCGAGGTGGTCAGCAACGGCGTCCAACCCCGGCCCCCGCTGGCCGAGGCCGGCAACCGGACCCGCTGGAGCTGGCGCAGCACCAAGCCGGGCGCCACCTACCTGGCGTTCCTGGCGATCGGCCAGTACGACATCGTCACCGACACCGCGCCGAACGGGCAGCCGGTGGTGAACGCCTACAGCACCACGTTGGGCGAAGGGGGGCCCGCCGCGCGGGCCAGCATCGAACGGACCGCCGAGATCGTCGACTGGGAGAGCGGCATCTTCGGGCCGTACCCGTTCGAGGCGCAGGGCGGCGTGGCCGGGCCGGTCGACGGCATCGGCTTCGCGCTGGAGACGCAGACCCGCCCGGTGTACGGGCCGGGCTTCTGGCGACGCGGCAGCAACCCGTACGTGGTGGTGCACGAGAACGCCCACCAGTGGTTCGGCGACTCGGTCTCGGTGGCGAACTGGAGCAACATCTGGTTGAACGAGGGCTTCGCCTCGTACGCCGAGTGGCTCTGGTCGGAGGCGCAGGGTGAGGGCACCGCGCAGGAGCTGTTCGACTTCACCTACGACGGCTACCCGGCCGACGACGCGTTCTGGCAGGTCCTGCCGGGCAACCCGGGGGCCGGTGCGGTCTTCGACGACGCGGTCTACGACCGGGGCGCGATGGCGCTGCACCAGCTCCGGCTGACCATCGGCGACGACGCGTTCTTCCGGCTCCTGCCCGCCTGGACGGCCGAGCACCGGTACGGCAACGGCACCATCGCCCAGTTCCAGGCCCTCGCCGAACGGATCTCCGGCGTCGATCTGGACTCGGTCTTCACCACCTGGCTGTTCACCGCCGGCCGCCCCACCCCGGCCGCCGCCACCCGCACCTCGACCGCCCCGGCGCAGCCGAGGTCGTGGTCCCAGATCCGGACGGCGCACCAGCTGATGGCGCGTTGACCGAACCCGGTTCGGGCTGCCCGCCCCTGGCACCGGCGCGGGCAGCCCGGACCGGCCCCACCCCCGGCTGACGTACGCGGCGGTGCGGCCGGTGACCCGGATCGGTCAGCGGGCGGCGAGCGGTTGGCGGGCCGGGTCGACGGGGGCGGGCAGGGTGCCGACCCCGCCCAGGTAGGAGTGGATCGCGGCGGCGGCGGCCCGGCCCTCGGCGATCGCCCAGACGATCAGCGACGCCCCCCGGTGCATGTCACCGGCGACGAAGACGCCGTCGGTGTCGGTCTGCCAGTCGGCGCGGGCGTCGACCGCGCCCCGGGCGTTGCGGGCCACCCCGAACTGGGCCAGCAGCGGCTGCTCCTCGGTGCCCTCGAAGCCGATGGCCAGCAGCACCAGGTCCGCCGGCAGTTCGCGTTCGGAGCCGGGCAGCGCGGTGACGACCCGCCGGCCGTCCCGCCGCTCCACGGTCACCTCGGCGATCCGGACCCCCTTGACCTGGCCGGTGCCGTCGTCCACGAACTCCTGCACGGCCACCGCGAAGACCCGCTCGCCGCCCTCCTCGTGCGCCGGGTAGTTGCGCAGCACCCACGGCCAGGTCGGCCACGGGTCCCGCTCGGCGTCCCGGCCGTGCGGCGGCTCCGGGTAGAGGTCGAGCTGGTGGACGCCGGCCGCGCCCTGCCGGTGGGCCACGCCCAGGCAGTCGGCGGCGGTGTCGCCACCACCGATGATCACCACGTGCTTGCCGGCCGCGTCGATCGGCGTGCCGTCGGGCAGCACGGCCGGCGCGGGCCGTCCGTCCCCGGCCGCCGCGACCACCCGGTTGGCGGCGACCAGGTGGGTCATCGCCTGGTGTACGCCCCGCAGCGGCCGACCCGGGGTCTCCGGGGTGTCCCGGCCCTGCAACGCGCCGCAGGCCAGCAGCACCGCGTCGTGCCGGGCCCGCAGTTCCTCGGCGGTCACGTCGACGCCGACGTCCACCCCGGTACGGAACTGCACGCCCTCGGCGGCCAGCTGGGCCAACCGCTTGTCGATGTGCTGCTTCTCCAGCTTGAAGTCGGGGATGCCGTAGCGGAGCAGGCCGCCGATCGCGTCGTCCCGCTCGTACACGGTGACGGCGTGACCGGCGCGGGCGAGCTGCTGGGCGGCGGCGAGCCCGGCGGGCCCGGAGCCGACCACGGCGACGGAGCGGCCGGTCGACGCCGGCACCGGGCGGGGGTTCAGCCCGCCCCGGGCCACCGCCGCGTCGGCGATCTCCACCTCGACCTGCTTGATGGTGACCGGCTGCTGGCCACCCAGGCCCAGCACACAGGCCGCCTCGCAGGGCGCCGGGCAGAGCCGGCCGGTGAACTCGGGGAAGTTGTTGGTGGCGTGCAGCGACTCCACCGCGGCGTCCCAGCTGCCGGTGCGGACCAGGTCGTTCCAGTCCGGGATGCGGTTGCCCAGCGGGCAGCCCTCGTGGCAGAACGGGATGCCGCAGTCCATGCAGCGGGTGGCCTGCTCCCGGATCAGCTCGGCACCGGCGGGCGGGTAGACCTCACGCCAGTCGGTGATCCGCACCGCCACCGGACGACGGGCCGGCAGCCGCCGGTCGTAGCGCAGGAAACCGTTCGGGTCAGGCACGAGCCACCTCCTGGGCGACCACCCGCGGGACGGGCGGCACCGACGCGGTCAGCGCAGACATGACCGCGTCGTCGACGTCGCGGCCGGCGGCTTCGGCGGCCTTCATGATCTCCATCACCCGGCGGTAGTCCCGGGGTACCACGGCGGTGAACTCCTCCACCGCCTCCGGCCAGCGCTTGAGCAGCTCCGCGCCGATCGCCGAGTCGGTCTCCGCGACGTGCCGCTGCACCAGGTCGTGCAGCAGCTCACGCTCGGTGTCACGCAGCGGGGCCAGGTCGACCAGCTCCGCGTTGACCCGGGCGGTGTCCAACCGGTGCACGTACGCCGTACCGCCGGACATGCCGGCGGCGAAATTGCGACCGGTCGCGCCGAGCACCACCACCGTGCCACCGGTCATGTACTCGCAACCGTGGTCACCGACGCCCTCGACGACGGCCACCGCGCCGGAGTTGCGGACCGCGAAGCGTTCCCCCACCCGGCCGCGCAGGAACAGCTCGCCGCCGGTGGCCCCGTACAGGATGGTGTTGCCGGCGATGATCTGGTCCTCGGCCCGCTGCCCGGCGGTGGCGTCGGGGTCGACGAACGGCGCGGCGGCGTCCGGGCGGACGACGATCCGGCCGCCGGAGAGCCCCTTGCCGACGTAGTCGTTGGCGTCGCCGTGCAGCCGCAGGGTCACCCCGCGCGGCAGGAACGCGCCGAAGGACTGCCCGGCGGTGCCGCGCAGCACGAACTCGATGGTGTCGTCGGGCAGGCCCGCCCCGCCGTGGCGGCGGGTCACCTCACCGCCGAGCATCGCGCCGACGCTGCGGTGCTCGTTGCGCACCGCCACCTCCACCCGGACCGGGCTGCCGTCGCGCAGCGCCGGTTGGGCCAGCGCGATCAGCTCGTTGTCCAGGGCCAGCTCCAGGCCGTGGTCCTGGGCCCGGATGCCGCGCCGGGCGGCACCCTCCGGCAGCTCCGGGGTGTGCAGGACGCGCGCCAGGTCGAGCCCGTGGCCCTTCCAGTGGTCGATCGCCGGGACGACGTCGAGCACCTCGGTCTGCCCGATCGCCTCTTCGATGCTGCGGAAGCCCAGCTCGGCCAGGTAGCCGCGGACCTCCTCGGCGAGGAAGAGGAAGAAGTTCTCCACGAACTCCGGCCGGCCGGAGAACCGCTCCCGCAGCACCGGGTTCTGGGTGGCGATGCCGACCGGGCAGGTGTCCAGGTGGCAGACCCGCATCATCACGCAGCCCTCGACGATCAGCGGGGCGGTGGCGAAGCCGAACTCCTCCGCGCCGAGCAGCATGGCCACCACCACGTCCCGGCCGGTCTTGAGCTGGCCGTCGACCTGCACGGTGACCCGGTCACGCAGCTTGTTGAGCAGCAGCGTCTGCTGTGCCTCGGCCAGGCCCAGCTCCCAGGGGGTGCCGGCGTGCTTGAGCGAGTTGAGCGGGGACGCGCCGGTGCCGCCGTCGTGCCCGGAGATCAGGATGACGTCGGCCTTCAGCTTGGCCACCCCGGCCGCGACGGTGCCCACACCGACCTCGCTGACCAGCTTGACGTGCACCCGGGCGGCCGGGTTCACACACTTGAGGTCGTGCACCAGCTGGGCGAGGTCCTCGATGGAGTAGATGTCGTGGTGCGGCGGCGGGGAGATCAGGCCGACGCCGGGGGTGGCGTGCCGGGTCCGGGCGATCCACGGCCAGACCTTGTTGCCGGGCAGCTGCCCGCCCTCGCCGGGCTTCGCGCCCTGCGCCATCTTGATCTGGAGGTCGTCGGCGTTGACCAGGTACTCGCTGGTCACCCCGAACCGACCGCTGGCGATCTGCTTGACCGCCGAGCGGCGGGCCGGGTCGTGCAGCCGCTCGACGTCCTCGCCGCCCTCGCCGGTGTTGGACTTGCCGCCGAGCCGGTTCATCGCGATGGCCAGGGTCTCGTGCGCCTCGGCCGAGATCGACCCGTACGACATGGCCCCGGTGGCGAACCGCTTGACGATCTCGGTGGCCGGCTCGACCTCCTCGATCGGCACCGCCGGGCGCAGCCCGGTACGCAGGGTGAACAGCCCGCGCAGCGAACCGGCCCGCGCGGCCAGCTCGTCGACCTTGGCGGTGTACTGGCGGAACACGTCGTACTGGCGGCTGCGGGTGGCGTGCTGGAGCAGGAAGACCGTCTCCGGGTTGAACAGGTGCAGCTCACCCTCACGCCGCCACTGGTACTCGCCGCCCACCTCCAGCCGGTCGGAGCCGACCGCGCCGGCCACCGGCCAGGCCTGCCCGTGCCGGGCGGCGACCTCGGCGTGGATCTCGTGCAGCCCGATCCCGCCGATGGTGCTGGGGGTGCCCCGGAAGTAGCGGTCGACCAGGCGGGTGTCCAGGCCGACGGCCTCGAAGACCTGCGCGCCGCAGTACGACGACACCGTCGAGATGCCCATCTTGGACATGATCTTCAGGACGCCCTTGCCGAGCGCCTTGACGTAGTTGCGGACCGCCTTGGCCGGCTCGGTGCCGCCCAGCACTCCGGTGGCGATCATGTCCTCCACCGACTCGAAGGCCAGGTAGGGGTTGACCGCCGCCGCGCCGTACCCGATGAGCACCGCCGCGTGGTGCACCTCCCGGCAGTCGCCGGACTCCACGATCAGCGCCACCTGGGTCCGGGTCTGCTCCCGGACCAGGTGCTGGTGCACCGCTGCGGTGAGCAGCAGCGACGGGATCGGCGCCAGGTCGGCGTTGGAGTCCCGGTCGGAGAGCACCAGGATGCGTACGCCGTCCTCGATGGCCTCGGAGACGTGCCGGCAGATCTCGGTCAGCCGGGCCTTGATGCCGGCCCCGCCGTCGCGGATGCGGTAGAGCCCGGAGACCCGGACCGCCTTGAAGCCGGGCAGGTCGCCGTCCTCGTCGACGGAGAGGATCTTCGCCAGCTCGTCGTTGTCGATCACCGGGTAGGGCAGCACGATCTGCCGGCAGCTCGCCGCACCCGGGTCCAGCAGGTTGCCCTCCGGGCCGATGGTCGACGCGAGGCTGGTCACCAACTCCTCCCGGATGGCGTCCAGCGGCGGGTTGGTGACCTGGGCGAAGAGCTGGTGGAAGTAGTCGTAGAGCAGCCGGGGCCGGGTCGACAGCGGCGCGATCGGGGTGTCGGTGCCCATCGACCCGAGCGGCTCCGCGCCGGTACGCGCCATCGGGGCGAGCAGGATCTTCAGCTCCTCCTCGGTGTAGCCGAAGGTCTGCTGCCGGCGGCGCACCGAGTCGTGGGTGTAGACCACGTGCTCGCGGTGCGGGAGGTCGTCCAGCTCGATCAGGCCGGCGTGCAGCCACTCGTCGTACGGCTGGGCGGCGGCCAGCTCGGTCTTGATCTCGTCGTCGGAGACGATCCGGCCGTTGACCGTGTCGACGAGGAACATCCGGCCGGGCTGGAGGCGGCCCTTGGCGACCACCGTGGCCGGGTCGAGGTCGAGCACCCCCGCCTCGCTGCCCAGCACCACCAGCCCGTCGGCGGTACGCCACCAGCGGCCGGGCCGCAGGCCGTTGCGGTCCAGCACCGCGCCGACGATCTCGCCGTCGGTGAAGGCGACCGACGCCGGGCCGTCCCACGGCTCCATCAGGCTGGCGTGGAACCGGTAGAACGCGCGCTTGTCCGGGCGCATGCCCGGGTCGTTCTCCCAGGCCTCCGGGATCATCATCAGCACCGCGTGCGGCAGGCTCCGGCCGGCCAGGTGCAGCAGTTCGAGGACCTCGTCGAAGTTGGCCGAGTCGGAGGCGGCCGGGGTGCAGACCGGGAAGACCCGCCGGATGTTGCCGGGGATCTCCGGGCTGCGCAGCAGCGCCTCACGGGCCTGCATCCAGTTCCGGTTGCCCCGGATCGTGTTGATCTCGCCGTTGTGCGCGATGAACCGGTACGGGTGGGCCAGCGGCCAGGACGGGAAGGTGTTGGTGGAGAACCGGGAGTGCACCAGCGCGATCGCGCTGTCGACCCGCTCGTCGGTCAGCTCCGGGAAGTACTCCGGCAGCTGGTCGGGGGTGAGCATGCCCTTCCAGGTCATCGTCCGCGCCGACAGCGACGGGAAGTACGCGGTCACCCCCCGCTCGGCGGTCTCCCGCTCGGCCTGCTTGCGGACGCAGAACGCCACCCGGTCCAGGTCGAGACCGGCCAGCGGGGAGCCGGCCGGCCCGGCCGGGGTGTCGGTCAGCCGGTGTGCGGCCAGGAAGAGCTGCCGGATCCGGGGCATCGCCGCCAGCGCCGTCTCGCCCAGCCCACCGGGGTTGGTCGGCACGTCCCGCCAGCCGAGCACCTCGGCCCCCTCGACGAGGGCGTACTTCTCCACCACCCGACGGGCGCGGGCCTCGCCGCCGTCGTCGTCGGGGAGGAAGACCAGGCCGGTGGCGTACTGGCCGGCGGGGGGCAGCGGGAAGTCCACCACCGCGCGCAGGAACGCGTCCGGAATCTGGATCATGATGCCCGCGCCGTCGCCGGTGTTCTGCTCGGCACCCCGGGCGCCGCGATGATCCAGGCGGCAGAGCGCACCGAGGCCGTTCGCCACCACCGCATGGGAGCGCCGCCCGTACAGGTCGGCCACGAAGGCCACCCCGCACGCGTCATGCTCGTGCGCCGGGTCGTACAGACCGGTCGCGGACGGGACCGGCTGCGGTGTGTGCGGGTACGGAAGGGCCACCGGGTCTCCTGTCGTCACTCAGGTTGTTTCATGGTCGGGACGACGTCGGCCCTTGGCGGTCTGTTGAGTCTACGTTAGGGCGACCCTGGCTAGGCCAGTGCGGATTGATCACACCGTCCAGACTCTGGGACGTGTAGTCTCGCGCGGTGGATTCTGCACACCGCGACCTGTTCGACCGGTTGGAACGCTTCTACGACGCGGTGCCCCGCGACGCCGCCCGCCCCGAGGAGCACGGTGGGCTGGTGCTGTTCGCCCGGGACGGGGCCGGTTGGCCGTTCTACGCCCGCCCCCGGCTCGACGCCACCGTGCCGCCGTCGCTGGCCGACGTGCACATGGTGCGGGAACGGCAACGGGAGCTGGGCCTGCCGGAGGCGTTCGAGTGGGTGCACGAGACCACCCCGGACCTGCTGGCCACCGCCCGCGCCGCCGGACTGGGCGTGCTCGAGGCGCCGCTGATGGTGCTCGACCCGGCAGCCCTGCCCGACCCGGCGACGCTCACCGACGTACCGGTGCGGGTGCTGGACCCGGACGCGCCCGGCTTCGCGCTCGACGTGGCGGCCCGGCGGGCGGTCGCCGCGGTCGGGTTCTCCGCCGCCGGCACCGCGCCGGGCGACGCCGGCCCGTCGCAGCGGGACGCCGCGATGACCGAGTTGGACGTGGCGGCGCTGGACGAGGAGCGGGCCCGGATCGCCGACGGCCGGCGACTGTCGGCGATCGCCGGCACGCCCGCCGACGGTGCGCTGGCCAGCGGAATGGCGATGCGGGTCGACGACGTCGCCGAAATCGCCGGGGTGGCCACCCTGCCGGCCGCCCGCCGCCGGGGGCTCGCCGCGGCGGTCACCGCCACCCTCGCCCGCGCCCTGCGCGACGCCGGCACCGACCTGGTGTTCCTCTCCGCCGGCAGCGAGGACGTCGCCCGGATCTACCTGCGCGTCGGCTTCCGCCGCATCGGCACCGCCTGCATCGCCGAACCCACCGCCCTCATCTGACAGCTCCACCCCTCCCCCTCCCCCGCCCACCCGATCACGTTGATCAAGAGGTTTACGTCACCCCGCTCGCGTCTCGTGACGTAAACCTCTTGATCAACGTGATCGGGGCGAGGACACGAGCGGGGGGAGAGGGGAGGGGGCAGGGGGTGGGGGGTTAGGGGGTGGGGGGTTAGGGGGTGGGTGGGGGGCGCCAGGCGGCGGCTGCTGCGGCGGCGCCGGAGAGCAGTCGGGGGCTGATCGTGCCGAGGGCGGCGTCCCGGGCGCGCAGGGCCAGCCGGCCCCGGGTCTGGAGCACCGCCGACATCCGGCGGGTCTGCCGGACCACGGTGGCCGCGCGGGGACGACGCAGCCGGTCGTACGCCTGCACGGCGTCGGGGAGCCGGGACTCCCGCAGCAGCGACGCCAGGGTGGCCGCGTCCTCGAAGGCCAGGCAGGCGCCCTGCCCGAGGTGTGGCGGCATGGCGTGCGCGGCGTCGCCGAGCAGCACCACCCCGCCCGGCCCGGCCGGGAAACCGTACGACCGGGGCAGCGGACGCAGCTCGCGGACCTCCTGCTGCACCAGGTCGGCTGGTTCGGTGGCCGCCAACAGGTCGCCGATCGGCGCGGGCCAGCCGGCGTACCAGCGTTTGAGCAGGGCGAGCTGGGTCTCCGGGGGCTCCGGTCGGGGCGCACCGGCGGCGGTGGCCACCCAGTAGATACCGCCCCGGCGGGACGCGCCGGAGGAGCCCCGCTCACCGAGCGACGCGGCCACGAAACGGTAGCCGGCACCCAGCACCTCACCCCCGACCGGCTGGTCGGCCGGCAGGGGTGCCCGGTACCAGGGAATCACCGCACGCCAGGCGGCGCAGCCGGAGCTGACCACGGCGGCCTCGGGGGCCAGCTGACGGCGCAGCACACTCTCCGTACCGTCGGCGGCGACGACCAGGTCCGCCTCGACGAACTGCCCGCCCAGCCCCACCCCGGGCCGATCGCCGGCGCTCGCCCGGACGCTGTCCACCGCGACCCCGGTCCGCAGCTCGACCCGGTCACCGAGGCCGGCGATCAGGGCGTCGTGCAGGTCCTCCCGGTGTACGACCACCGGCATCCGGTCGGCCGGGGTGGGCCGGGGCTGCACCAGCCAGTGACCGTCGGGGCGACGGATGCCGCCGTCGGGCAGCGGGGTGGCGATGGCGTCCAGGCCGGCACCGAGGCCGAGCACCTGCAACGCGCGTACCCCGTTGGGCCAGAGCACCACGGCCGTGGGCTCGGGCCGGACCCGGTCGGCGCGTTCCAGCAGGGTGACCCGCCACCCGGAGCGGGCCAGCGCGCCGGCCACCGCCAGACCGCCGAGCCCGGCACCGACCACCACCGCGCTGCGCATGCCGTGCCCGCTCAGCTGTCCCGGTCGGCGGACCGGCTGCCGGTGGCGTCGGCCGGGTCATCCCGCTGCGGCGCGTCGGCAGTGCCCGAGGGCTCGTCGCCGGCCGTCGGGGCCGGCTCCGCGAGCCCGTCGTCGGTCGCCGTCAGGTCCGCGTCGGCGGGCCCGTCGGGCAGCACCCCGGTTTCCCGGTACGCGGTGAACTGTTCCTCGTCGACCACCCGGTAGCCCACCGGGGCGACCGTCGCGGACCCCTTCCCGGTGCTCGACAGGTCGATCTGGGAGACGTCGCCGGCCCCCGGGGCCGGGGCGGTGGCCGGGGCCAGGGCCGGGGCGTCGATCGGGATCAGGTACTCGCGGGGGCCACGGACCCGCAGGAAGTAGATCAACGCGCCGACGAAGACCAGCGCGGCGGTCCACACGTTGAGTCGTACGCCGAGGATGTGGTTCGCCTCGTCGCTGCGCATCAGCTCGATCCAGAACCGGCCGGCGGTGTACCCCATCACGTAGAGCGCGAAGGCCCGGCCGCGCCCCAGCTTGAACCGTCGGTCCAGGGCGAACACCAGGCCGGCGACGCCGAGGTTCCACAACGCCTCGTAGGCGAACGTCGGGTGATAGAGACCCGGCTCCAGGATGGGCTGGTTGGCGTCGTCGCGCAGCGCGTGCCCGGGATTGTCCGGGTCCATCCGGTGGATCCTCAGGCCCCACGGCAGGCTGGTCTGACCGCCGTACAGCTCGTTGTTGAACCAGTTGCCGAACCGGCCCACCGCCTGGGCCAGCGGCAGACCCGGGGCCAGGGCGTCGGCCACCACCGAGAGCGGGATGCCGAACTGCCGGGCGGCGATCCAGGCGCCGACCGCGCCACCGGCGACCGCCCCCCAGATGCCGAGACCGCCCTCCCAGATGGCGAACGCCTTCCACGGGTCGCCACCGGTGCCGAAGTACTTCTCGGGCGAGGTGATGACGTGGTAGATCCGGGCGCCGATGATGCCGGTCGGGACCGCCCACACCGCGATGTCGAGCACCGCGCCGGGGGCGACACCACGCTGACGCAGCCGGCGATCGGTCACCAGGCAGGCGATCACGATGCCGGCGACGATGCAGAGGGCGTACGCCCGGATCGGGACCGGCCCGAGCTGCCAGACGGCGGTCGTCGGGCTGGGCAGCGCCGCCAGGGGGGTCATCGAGACGAGGGTCACGGGTGCACAGGCTACCGCTGCGGCCCTCATCGCGGCACCCCGGTCCGGTCACAGGGCGTCGCCGGTGGGGCGGGGTCGCGGTATCCGCAGCACAGGACACCGCCACCCCGCCGGGACGAGTTGGTCGGGGCGGTGGCCCGGCAGCGCGACACGGCCCGGCCCGCCCACCCGTGGCCCGGTGGCCGCCGGTGGGTCAGCGGGTCGGGTTACGGACGCCCTCGGCGAGCTCGGCGGAGAGGCCCCGCAGGGCGGCCAGGCCGGTGTCGAGGTCCGGCGCGTCCAGCAGGCGACGGATCAACGCGCTGCCCACGATCACCCCGTCGGCGTACCCGGCGACGGTGGCCGCCTGGGCGCCGGTGCCGACGCCGAGCCCCACCCCGACGGGCAGCTCGGTGACCTCCCGCAGCCGGGAGACCAGCACCGGCGCGGCGTCCGAGGTCTGCGACCGGGCCCCGGTGACCCCCATGATGGCGGTGGCGTAGACGAAGCCCCGACAGTGCTCGACAGTCATCCGCAGCCGGGCGTCGGTGGACGACGGGGAGACCAGGAACGTCCGGTCCAGCCCGTGCGCGTCCGAGCCGGCCAGCCACTCGCCGGCCTCGTCCGGGATGAGGTCGGGGGTGATCAGGCCGGTGCCCCCGGCGGCGGCCAGGTCCCGGGCGAACGCGTCCACGCCGTACTGCTCGATCGGGTTCCAGTAGGTCATGGTGACCACCGGCGCTCCGGTGGCCGCGACCGCCTCGATGATGCGCAGCGTGTCGGCGGTACGGACGCCGCCGGCCAGGGCGATGTCGCTGGCCTTCTGGATCACCGGGCCGTCCATCACCGGGTCGGAGTAGGGGATCTCCACCTCGATGACGTCCACCCCGGCCTCGACCATGGCGGTCATCGCGGCGATGCTGCCCTCGACGGTGGGGAACCCGGCCGGCATGCAGCCGACCAGCACGGCCCGCCCGTCGGCACGGGCCTTGTCGAAGGCCACCCCGATCCGGCTCACGATCTCACTGCTCCTTGTCGAGGATGCCGAAGTACTCACCGGCGGTGTGCACGTCCTTGTCGCCCCGACCGGAGAGGTTGACCACCAGGACCGGTTCCCGGCCCAGCTCGGCGGCGAGCTGCGGGGCGATCCGCACCGCACCGGCCAGCGCGTGCGCGCTCTCGATCGCCGGGATGATCCCCTCGGTACGACAGAGCAGCTCGAACGCGGCCATCGCCTCCCGGTCGGTCACCGGCTGGTAGCGGGCCCGGCCGCTGTCGTGCAGCCAGGCGTGCTCCGGCCCGACGCCCGGATAGTCCAGCCCGGCGGAGATCGAGTGCGACTCGACGGTCTGACCGTCGGCGTTCTGGAGCACGTACGTGCGCGCGCCGTGCAGCACCCCGGGGGTGCCGCCGGTGATGCTGGCGGCGTGCCGGTCGGTGTCCACGCCCTCGCCGCCGGCCTCGAAGCCGTACAACCGGACGTCGGTGTCGGGCACGAAGGCGTGGAAGATGCCCAGCGCGTTGGAACCGCCGCCGACACAGGCCAGCACCGCGTCCGGCAGCGCGCCGGTCAGGTCGAGGCACTGCCGGCGGGCCTCGTCGCCGATGCCGCGCACGAAGTCCCGGACCATCTCCGGGAACGGGTGCGGGCCGGCGGCGGTGCCGATCAGGTAGTGGGTGTCGTCGACGTTGGCGACCCAGTCCCGCATCGCCTCGTTCATCGCGTCCTTGAGGGTGCGCGAGCCGTTGGTCACCGGGACCACGGTGGCGCCCAGCATCCGCATCCGGGCCACGTTGAGCGCCTGCCGCTCGGTGTCGACCTCGCCCATGTAGACCACGCATTCGAGGTCGAACAGGGCGGCGGCGGTGGCGGTGGCCACCCCGTGCTGGCCGGCGCCGGTCTCGGCGATCACCCGACGCTTGCCCATCCGCCGGGTGAGCAGCGCCTGGCCTAGCACGTTGCGCACCTTGTGCGCGCCGGTGTGGTTGAGGTCCTCCCGCTTGAGCAGCACCCGGGCGCCGATCTCGGCGGAGAACCGCTCGGCGGAGTACAGCAGCGAGGGGGTGCCGGCGTAGTCACGCAGCAGGGCGTCGAACTCGGCGAGGAACTCCTCGTCGGTCATCGCCTTGCGGTACGCGGCGTCCAGCTCGTCGAGCGCCGCAACCAGCGCCTCGGGGACGAACCGGCCCCCGAACCGGCCGAAGTGACCGGCGGAGTCGGGGAACCGCTCGGCCGGCGTCGACACGTCGGCGCTCATGCCGTCGCTCCCCGCCGGGCCGCGCTCCGACGCCTCGTCGCGTCGTCCCTGCCGAATCGCTCGCGCTCGCTCATCGCGATGTCCTCTCGCTGCGCAGATCTGCCCGTCCGGTCAGCGCACCGGGCGGGGCGTGGCCGGGTGGTTCCCGGCATTGACCAGCTCGGCGACCGCCTCGCGGGGACTCTTCTGGGTGACCAGGCCCTCGCCCACCAGGACGGCGTCGGCACCGGCCGACGCGTACCGGATCAGGTCGTGCGGACCCCGCACGCCGGACTCGGCGATCTTGACGACGCGGCTGGGCAGGCCCGGCGCGATCCGCTCGAACACGGACCGGTCGACCTCCAGGGTACGCAGGTCACGGGCGTTGACCCCGATCACCTGCGCGCCGGCCTCCAGGGCCCGGTCGGCCTCCTCCTCGGTGTGCACCTCGACCAGCGCGGTCATCCCGAGCGACTCGATCCGCTCCAGCAGGCCGACCAGGGCGTTCTGCTCCAGCGCGGCGACGATCAGCAGCACCAGGTCGGCCCCGTGCGCACGGGCCTCGTGCACCTGGTAGCTGGAGACCACGAAGTCCTTCCGCAGGACCGGCACCTGCACGGCCGCCCGGACCGCGGCCAGATCGTCCAGCGAGCCGCCGAACCAGCGCCCCTCGGTCAGCACGCTGATCACCCGCGCGCCGCCGGAGGCGTACTCACCGGCCAACTCGGCCGGGTCGGCGATCTCGGCCAGTCGGCCCCGGCTCGGCGAGGAGCGCTTCACCTCGGCGATCACGGCCACGCCGGGCTTGCGCAGGGCCGCGTACGCGTCCAGCGGTGGCGGCGCGGCGGCGGCCAGTTCGCGGATCCGCTCCAGCGGAACCTGCTCCTGCCGCCGTGCCACGTCCTCGCGGACGCCGGCCAGGATCTCGTCGAGCACGCTTCCGGACGCTGCCGAATCGGCCCCGTCCCCCTCTGCGTGCGCATGCTCAGCAGTCACCAACGGACTCCCCTCTCCGGGTGTCATGGGCCGATGCTAGGGGGCGCCACCTGGCGACAGACGCCGGGGGTATGGCGCTCCTCACGAAATGGGCTGTGGCATGATGCCGGACCTCCGGTGAACGGGATGTCACGCAGCGCCACCGGACCTGCCGGCCGGTGTCATCGACATCCGTCGCCCGAAGCTCCCCCGACCATCGATCGACGCCCATACGCTATGGGATCACGATTCGGCCCACCGCGCAGCCGGGCCCGCTCCCCGGCGGCTGTGACCAAACTCAAGGACGACCACCCGACGCTGGTGGAGGCCGTTGACCCGCCCGTCACCCGGGCGAAACGTGAACCCGGCAGCATCGAATTCGGGCAGACTCGACGATGCGCCTGCCCACCATCGGATCTCATCGTGCGGGGTGACCTATGAGCACTGCGGGGCCGAACGCCGGCATCGGACTCACCACCATCTCCCGGACCGTCGCGTCGTTGGCCGTCGAGGTGGTGCACACCCTCGAACGCGTCGTGGCAGGTGAGGGCCGGGTGCGGACCGCCCGGGGCAACGCCTGGGAGGCGGTCTGCGCCGACCGGGCCCGCGCCGACCAACGCGCCGAGCTGGACCGACTGGTCGCCGAGCTGGCCGCCACCCGGGCCGCGGCCCGGGACCGGCACGCCGCCCGCACGCCGCAGCCGGTCAGCTGACCGTCGGGTCCTCGCCCCGGTCGAGCGCGTCCCACGCCTCCCGGTTGCCCCGGTCGGCGGTCGGCCGACCGTCGGGCCGGGACGGCGCATCGGCGCGCACCGTGCGCTCGTAGCGGGCGCCCATCGCCGGCCAGCCCGCCCCGCGCCGCGCGGTGAGCAGCCCCCCGCCAGCAGCCACCAGCCCACCGAGCAGGCAGAACGCGGGCCACTGCCGGTGGGTCTCGGCACCGGGGTCGGCGACCAGCCCGTAACCGCCACCGACCGCCACGGCCAGGCCGAGCAGGGTGACCAGCCCACCCAGCAGCCGTCGGACCCACCCCCGGGTGGCCAGCACCGCACCGCCGCCGGCCAGCGCGACCAGCGCCAACGCGGAGAGCCAGGGCAGCAGGTCCGCCCCGGAACGGTCCTGCCGGGTCGGCGGCAGCGTGCCCCGGGCGATCACCTCCACCGACCAGGTGCGGGTCGCCGCCCAGCAGGCCAGGCCCGCACCCGCCAGGCAGAGCAGCACCGCGTACGTCAGCTCGCGCCGGCCTCGGTCGGCGGATGCGCCATCGGTCGTCGTCGCCCCGCCGGTCTCGACGTCGCTCATCGCGACCCCCGCCCGCGCCGACGCTGCCGCCCGCTCACCGGGCCGGCCGCAGGGTCTCGGCGGCGGCGATGGCGGCCAGCACGGCGGCGGCCTTGTTCCGGGTCTCCTGGTCCTCGGCGGCCGGATCGGAATCGGCCACCACCCCCGCCCCGGCCTGCACGTACGCCCGACCGTCCCGGATCAGCGCGGTACGGATCGCGATCGCCATGTCGAGGTCGCCACCGAACCCGAAGTAGCCGACGGTGCCGCCGTAGAGGCCACGGCGGACCGGCTCCAACTCTTCGATGATCTCCATGGCCCGGACCTTCGGGGCCCCGGACAGGGTGCCGGCGGGGAAGGTGGCGGCCAGCGCGTCGAAGGCGGTCCGGTCCTCCCTCAGAGTGCCCACCACCGTGGAGACGATGTGCATCACGTGGCTGTACCGCTCGATGGTGGCGAACTCCGGCACCTGGACGGTGCCCGGCTGGCAGACCCGGCCCAGGTCGTTGCGGCCCAGGTCGACCAGCATCACGTGCTCGGCCCGCTCCTTCGGGTCCGCCAGCAGCTCGGTGGCGAGCCGGGCGTCGGCCGTCGGGGTGGCCCCGCGCGGCCGGGTGCCGGCGATCGGGTGCAGCATCGCCCGGCGCTGCCCGTCCCCGTCGACGTTGACCTTGAGGTGGGCCTCCGGGGACGAGCCGACGATGTCGAACCCGTCGAAGCGCAGCAGGTACATGTACGGGCTCGGGTTGGTGGTCCGCAGCACCCGGTAGACGTCCAGCGGGTCCGCATCGGTGGCCCGCTCGAACCGCTGGGCCAGCACGATCTGGAAGCACTCGCCGGCCCGGATCGCCTCCTTCGCCGCCTCGACCGCCTTCGGGTAGCCACCGTCCGGGGTCCGGCTGACCACGTCGCCGGCCGGCGGCCGGCCCACCGTCGAGATCATGGGCGGAATCGGTCGGGACAGCGCGGTGGTCATCGCGTCGAGCCGGCCCACCGCGTGGTGGTAGGCGGCGGTGACCAGGGTTGCCCGGTCCGGGTCGTCCAGCGGCGGCAGCACCGCGTTGGCCACCAGGATCGCCGAGCCGTCGTAGTGGTCCAGCACCACCAGGTCGGTGGCGAGCATCATGCCCAGCTCCGGCACCCCGAGGTCGTCCTCGGTCAGCTCGGGCAGCCGCTCGAACCGGCGGATCAGGTCGTACCCGAGGTAGCCCACCATGCCGCCGGTCAGCGGCGGCAGGCCGGCGGCCGGGTCCGGCGCCCCACCGGCGAGCGCCGCGACGGTCTCCCGCAGCACGTGGACCGGGTCGCCGGAGACCGGCACGCCGGCCGGCGGGGTGCCGGTCCACGTCGCGACGCCGTCCCGCTCGACCAGGGTGGCGCTGCTGCGCACCCCGATGAACGAGTACCGCGACCAGGTCATCCCCGCCGAGCCGGCCCCCTGCTCGGCGGACTCCAGCAGGAAGGTGCCCGGCCCACCGGCCAGCTTGCGGTAGACCCCCACCGGGGTCTCCGCGTCGGCCAGCAGCCGACGGGTCACCGGCACCACCCGCCATCGGGCAGCCCGCTCGGTGAAGGTGGCCAGGTCGGGGCTGAGCGCACCATCGGTCATGAGAGGGCCCCCTCGGTGGTGACCGGGAGTTCGGTGAAGAAGCAGGTGCGCTCGCCGGTGTGGCAGGCCGCGCCGACCTGGTCCACGCCGACCAGCACCGCGTCGCCGTCGCAGTCCAGCGCCACCGAGCGGACGTACTGGTGGTGGCCGGAGGTCGCGCCCTTGACCCAGTACTCCTGGCGGCTGCGCGACCAGTAGGTGGCCCGGCCGGTGGTGAGGGTGCGGTGCAGCGCCTCGTCGTCCATCCAGGCGACCATCAGCACCTCGCCGGTGTCGTGCTGGCGCACGACCGCGGCGACCAGGCCGTCCGGGGTGCGGCGCAGCCGGGCGGCGACGGCCGGATCGAGACGGGACGGGCGGACCGCGCCGGTGGGTCCGCCGTCGCTGGGGGAAGAGTCAGGTACGGGCACAGTTACCGATTGTCCCGCACGCGGCGCGGGGACCTGCGCCCCGTCCCCGACCGCCCGGGACAGCTGGGCGACGTACCGGTCCAGCCGACCGTCGAGCAGGGCCAGGGCGAGGTCCGGGCCGGCGGTCTCGGCGATCCGGTCGGCGTACGGGCGGACCAGCGGGAGCACCCCGGCCACCAGGCGGGCCGCGGCGGCACCGACCTCGGCGGTGGCCCCGGGGCGTACCCCCAGGCAGAGCAGCATGTCGTCGCGGTAGCCGGGCGGCGCGACCGGGAGGTCCAGGGCGGCGGCGAAGGCGGTCCGCCGGGACGCCACCCGGACGCCCGGGTTGGCCAGCCGCAGCACGCACGGGCAGAGCCGGGCCAGGTCGGTGGCGGCCAGCCGGACGCCGAGCGGATCGTCGGCGGCGCAGGCCCCGGCCACCTTGCCGAGGGTGGCGACCAACTCCTCCAGGCGGGGCTGGTCGGCGGGCTGGCAGAGCACCGGAAGGTCGATCCGGGTTCGCCAGGTCGGATCGGCCCAGAGCAGTCGGGCGGGGGTGGTCACCGGCAGCCCGAACGCCCACTCGGCCGGCTCGCCGAGCCGGTCGACCCAGGAGCGGACGTCCCGGGCGGCCACCGAGACGTGCACGATCCGCCCGTCGACCTCGGTCAGGTAGGCATGACAGGCGTCGTACGGCGTCTCGGCCGGCCGCCCCGCACAGCCCCGACCGGTCCTGCCGGGGTCGGCCGGGTCCGGCGGCCCCGCCGAACCGGCCGGGTCCATCGGGGCCACCTGGTCCGACGGGGCCGCCGGGGCGGGTCGGCCGGTCGCGGTGACCAGGACGTCGAGGTCGACGTCGCTGTACACGGTGGCGGCCCGCCGGGCGTGACTGCCGCGCAGCAGGATCCCGACCACCGGGCGCTCGGCGGACGCGCGCAACCGGTCGGTCCAGTCGGCCAGGAAGGCGCCCTCCGGCAACGGAGCGTGATCCACCGCGCCATCGTGCCGTAGGTCCGATCAGCACGCAATGCCCGAAGGCGGACTTGCTGTCCGGTCCGAAGGCTAGTGCCCGGTCCGGAGGCTAGTGCCCGGTCCGGAGGCTAGTGCCCGACCGTGCGCATGGCGGCCACCGGATACCTCGCGCCGGCCACCGCCTCGGCGGGGACCGCCTCCCGCAACCGGGCCTGCTGTACGGCGGAAAGCCGCAGGTCGGCAGCGGCGGCGTTCTCCTCCAGGTAGCGGACCCGCTTGGTGCCCGGGATCGGCAGCACGTCCTCGCCCTGGGCGAGCAGCCAGGCCAGGGCGGCCTGGGCCGGGGTGCAGCCGATCTCGTCGGCGACCGCCCGGACGGCGGCCACCAGGCGCAGGTTGGCGTCCAGGCTCTCCGCCGCGAAACGCGGCGCCCCGGCCCGCCAGTCACCCTCGGTGAGCTGTTCCCGACCGGTGATCGCCCCGGTGAGCAGCCCCCGCCCGACCGGCGAGTACGCCACCAGTGCCACCCCCAGCTCCCGGCAGGTATCCAGCATCTCCCCCTCGACATCACGGGTGAACAGGGAGTACTCCATCTGCACGGCGGTGATCGGGTGCACCGCGTGGGCGGCCCGCAGGGTGGCCGGGCTGACCTCCGACAGGCCGATCAGGCGTACCTTGCCGGCCGCGACCAGCTCGGCCATCGCCGCGACGGTCTCCTCGATCGGGGTGTCCGGGTTGCGGCGGTGCAGGTAGTACAGGTCGATGGTGTCCACCCCGAGCCGGCCGAGCGAGGCGTCGCAGGCTTCCCGGGCCCAGGCGGCGCTGCTGTCGACGTAGGCACCGGGGGTGCCGGTGCCGCCGACGTTGTCACCGGCGGCACGGTTGCCGAACTTGGTGGCCAGGAACACCTCGTCGCGGCGGGCCCGCACCACCGGGGCGAGCAGCCGCTCGTTGGCGCCGAAGCCGTACATGTCGGCGGTGTCGAGATGGTTCACGCCCAGGTCGAGGGCGCGGTGCAGGGTCCGCGTCGACTCGGCGTCGTCCGGACCGCCGTAGGCGAAGCTCATGCCCATGCAGCCCAGCCCGATGGCGGACACCTCCGGGCCGGCTGCCCCGATCCGTCGACGGATCATCGCCCCTCCTCGTTCCGGCGGTAAAGATCGATCTTGTAGTCGAGCACCTTGAGGTCCTCCTCCAGTTCGGCCATCCGGGTCAGCACCCGGCTCCGGTGGGTCTCGAACAGCGCCCGGCGGGCGGCCAGCGTCCGGTCGCCCAGGCGGGCGAGTTCGGCGTACCGGCGCATGTCGCGTACCGGCATGCCGGTGCGGCGCAGCCGGGTGAGCAGCACCAGCCAGTCCAGGTCGCCCTCGGTGTAGCGGCGTCGGCCGGCCGAGTCGCGCCCGACCGGGGCGACCAGGCCCTCCTGCTCGTACCAGCGCAGCGTGTAGGTGGTCAGGCCGACCCGGGCCGCCGCCTCGCCGACCGACAGGCTGGTCTCCTGCGTGCTGATGTCCACCTGCTCCAGGTTTCCAGTTAGAGCGCACTCGAAGTCAACCGTTGCGCGCCGGCGGTTAATTCATCTAGCGTTGAGTTCAACAAGTGATGAGTTTCTGAGGAGGTGCGATGGACGACGCCATCGCCGTCCGGGACCTGGTCGTCGACCGGGGCCGACGGCGGGTGCTGGACGGCATCGACTGCGCGGTGCCGCGCGGCGCGGTCACCGGGTTGCTCGGCCCGAGCGGCAGCGGAAAGACCACCCTGATGCGGGCCGTGGTCGGGGTGCAGACCGTCAGCTCGGGCACGGTCACCGTGCTCGGCCGCCCGGCCGGCGCGGCCGAGCTGCGCCACCGGGTCGGCTACCTGACCCAGGCGCCCAGCGTCTACGCCGACCTGACGGTCCGGGAGAACGCCCGCTACTTCGCCGCCCTCCAGGGGCGCACCGCCGCCGACGCCGACCGGGCGGTCACCGACGTCGGCCTGGCCACCGCCGCCGGCCAACTGGTCGGCACCCTCTCCGGCGGGCAGCGCAGCCGCGCCTCGCTGGCCTGCGCGCTGGTCGGCGAGCCCGAACTGGTCGTCCTGGACGAACCCACGGTCGGACAGGATCCGGTGCTGCGGGCCGACCTGTGGGCCCGGTTCCACGCCCTGGCCGCCGCCGGCACCACCCTGCTGGTGTCCAGCCACGTGATGGACGAGGCGGCCCGCTGCGACCGGCTGCTGCTGATCCGCCAGGGCCGGCTGATCGCCGACGACACCCCGGACGCCGTCCGCGCCGCCACCGGGGTCGACGACCTCGAGGAAGCGTTCCTGCGACTCATCCGGGCCGGCGAGGCGGACCCGTCGGCCACCGGGGAGGCGGCATGAACCCGACGATCCTGGCCGCCACCACCGGGCGCATCCTGCGGCAGCTCCGGCACGACCGGCGGACGGTCGCACTGCTGGTGGTGGTGCCCACGGCGCTGCTCACCCTGGTCTACTACATGTACGCCGACCAGCCCGCCCCGCCCGGCCAGCCGTCCCCGTTCGGCCGGATCGCCCTGGTGATGCTGGGCTTCTTCCCGTTCATCATCATGTTCCTGGTGACCAGCATCGCGATGCTGCGCGAACGCACCACCGGGACGCTGGAGCGGTTGCTCACCACCCCGCTGGGCAAGCTGGACCTGCTCTTCGGCTACGGCATCGCGTTCGGGCTGGCCGGGGTGGCGCAGGCGACCGTCGCCACCGCTGCGGCGTACTGGCTGTTCGGGATGACCACGGCCGGGGCCCCCGGGCTGGTCATCCTGGTCGCCGCGGTCAACGCCGTGCTGGCCGTCGCGCTGGGGCTGTTCTGCAGCGCCTTCGCCCGTACCGAGTTCCAGGCGGTGCAGTTCATGCCGGTGGTGGTCGCCCCGCAACTGCTGCTGTGCGGGCTGTTCGTGCCGCGCGGGCAGATGGCCGGCTGGCTCCAGGCGGTCAGCGACGCGCTGCCCCTGTCGTACGCGGTGGAGGCGCTCCAGGAAGTCGGCGCGCACACCGAACCGACCGGCCTGATGTGGCGGGACCTGGCGATCGTGGCCGGCGCGGCGCTGGCGGCCCTGGTGCTGGCCGCGGCGACCCTGCGCCGGCGCAGCGGGTGAGCCCGATGGCCCGACGGACCGGCCGACGCCCCGGCAACCCGGACACCCGGGAGGCGATCCTCGCCGCCGCCCGTTCGACGTTCGCCGAGCGCGGCTTCGACGCGGCCTCGATCCGGTCGATCGCCACCGCCGCCGGGGTGGACCCGGCCCTGGTGCACCACTACTTCGGCAGCAAGGAGGAGCTGTTCCGGGCCACCGTCGACATCCCGGTGGACCCGGCCACGCTGTTGCCCGCCGTGCTGGCGGGAGACCCGGACGGGATCGGGGAACGGCTGGTCCGGACGTTCCTCGGGGTGTGGGACTCGCCGGCCGGGGCGGCGGCGGTGGCCCTGCTCCGCTCGGCGACCAACAACGAGTGGACGGCCCGGCTGATGCGCGAGTTCCTGGTCACCCAGGTGCTGCGCCGGGTGCTCGACCAGCTCGAACTGGACCCGGCGGAGCTGCCGCTGCGCGGCGCCCTGGTGGCCACCCAGATGATCGGGCTGGCCATGATGCGGTACGTGATCCGCCTGGAACCGGTCGCCTCCGCCACCCCCGACACCCTGGCCGCCACCCTCGGCCCCACCATCCACCGCTACCTCACCGCCCCGCTACCCCTCCCCCCCACCGGTTCCACGCGGTGATCAAGAGGTTTAGGTCACCGCAGGGGGCCAGCCTGACGTAAACCTCTTGATCACCGGGCCGGACGGGGGCCGGGGGCGGGGTGGGGGGTGTGGGGGTGGGGGTGGGGGGTGGCGTGGGGGCAGAGCATGGGGTGGAGCAGGCGGGAGAGCTCGGCGCGGTCGGCCACCGGGTGGGGGAAGGACAACCGGGCCCGACGCCGCTCACCGGGGCGGCCGTACGCCACGACCAGGCCGTAGCGGTCGAGGCGTACCACCCGGGGTTCCACATCGGTCAGATCGAGCCGGCGGCGCAGGTAGGCGGCCACCTCCGGCCCGTGGTGGTCGGCGAGGTCGGCCAGCAACGCCGCCTCGTCGACGTGCAGCGGGTCCGGCTCGGCGGCGGCGTACTCCTCGGGGTCGACCCGGTGCACCACGCCGGCGGCCTCCAGCCGGGCCTCGACCACCTCGAAGCGGTGCAGCCGGAAGCGGGTGCCGACGTCGAGCAGGTCACCGGTGGGGTCCACGGCGGCGAAGTCGGCGGCGGCGTGCCGGGCCGGTTCCCCCTGCAGCGGCACCGCCCAGCCGGAGACCCAGGCCCGGCCCGCCGACGGCGCACCGGCGGCCGGGGGCAGGTCGAGCACGTCGAGCACCACGGCGACGTCGTCGGCGGCACCCGGGTCCAACTCGGCGGCGAGGTCGCTGAAGACGGGTACGAGCAGCAGCACCCGCCCCTCCGGGTCGGTGGCGTGCCGGACGTGGAACGGCCCGGGTCGGTGGGCGAGGCGCACCAGGCCGGGCAACCGACCGGTCACCAGCGTACGGATCAGCTCCGCGGGGTTCGGGGCCAAGGGGCACCTCCGATATAGGTTAGGCTTACCTAACTCGCACAGTAGAGCACCCGAGCGGAGACGTCCACCGTGAACCATCCCCGTCCCAAGGCCCGCCTCTCCCGCGCCCTCGGCATCCCGTTGACCCGCAAGTGCGTCCGGTACCTCGAACGCCGCCCCTACCCGCCGGGCGTGCACGGCCGCAGCCGGCGCAAGACCTCCGACTACCAGGTCCGACTGCGGGAGAAGCAGCGCCTGCGGCACCAGTACAACGTCAGCGAGGGGCAGCTACGCCGGGCCTTCGACGAGGCGGCCCGGGGTGCCGGCAAGACCGGCGAGACACTGGTCGCGCTCCTGGAACGCCGACTCGACGCGGTGGTGCACCGCGCCGGCCTGGCCCGCAGCATCTACCAGGCCCGCCAGCTCGTCGCCCACGGCCACTTCACCGTCGACGGCCGCAAGGTCGACCGGCCCTCGTACCGGCTACGGCCGGGCCAGGTCGTCACCGTCCGGGACCGCAGCCGGCAGCTGCCCCCGTTCCAGCTCGCCGCCACCGGCGCGAACGCGGAGGACGGGGCGGGTAGGCCGTACCTCTCGGTCGACCTGACCGGCCTGCGGGCCACCCTGCTGCGCGAGCCGACCCGCGCCGAGGTGCCGGTGCTCTGCGAGGAGCAACTGGTGGTCGAGTACTACTCCCGGTGAGCGACCCCGGTCCGGCGCGGCCCGCGCCGGACCGGAGCCCACCAGGGGCGCTGGCCGGCTAGCGGGTCTGCTCCAGCCAGGAGGCGTAGAGCAGGCCGTAGACCGAGTCGGGGTCGCGGAGCAGTTCGTCGTGCGGGCCGCGCTGCACGATCCGGCCCCGGTCCACCACCACCACCTCGTCGGCGGCCTGCGCGGTGGAGAGCCGGTGCGCGATGGCCAGCGTGGTCCGGCCCCGGGTCACCGCGTCCAGGGTGCGTTGCAGGCGCACCTCGGTGGCCGGGTCGACGGCGCTGGTCGCCTCGTCCAGGACGAGCAGGTCCGGATCCGCCACGTACGCTCGGGCCAACGCGACCAACTGCCGCTCCCCGACGCTGAGCGCCTCCCCCCGCTCCCCCACCGGGGTGGCCAGACCGGCCGGCAGGCCGTCCAGCCAGTCGGCCAGGCCCAGCTCGGTGAAGGCGGCGGTGAGCTCCGCGTCGGTCAGCTCGGGGCGGGCGAAGCGCACGTTCTCCCCGACCGTGGCGTCGAACAGGAACCCGTCCTGCGGCACCATCACCACCCGCGACCGCAGCGAATCGAACCGCACCTCGTCCAGCGGCACCCCGGACAGCAGCACCCGCCCCTCGGTCGGGTCCATCAGCCGGGTGAGCAGCTTGGCGAAGGTGGTCTTGCCGCTGCCGGTCTCACCGACCACCGCCACCCGGCTCTTCGCCGCGATCTCCAGACCGATGCCGTGCAGCACCGGCGGCCCACCCGGATAGGCGAACGTTACGTCGGCGAAGCGGATGTCCAACGGCCCCGCCGGCAACTCCCGGCCCTGCTCCCCCGGGTCGGCCACATCCGGCGCGATGTCCAGCACGTCGAGCACCCGCCGCCAGCCGGCGATCGCGTTCTGCGCCTCGTTGAGCACCTCGGTGGCGATCTGCACCGGCTGGATGAAGAGGGTGACCAGGAACAGGAACGCGGTGAGCTGGCCGACGGACAACGTCCGGTCCGCCCCGAGCGACACCCCGACCACCACCACCCCGGCCAGCGCCACCCCGGCTGCCAACTCCCCCACGGAGCTGCCCAGGATGCTGATCCGGATGGCCCGCTGCTGGGCCACCCGCTGCCCCTCGATCGCCGCGTCCAGCCGCCGGGCCGTCCGGCCGGAGACCCCGTACGCCCGGATCACCGGCGCACCCACCACGCTCTCGGCGATCGTGCCGAGCAGGGTGCCCATCCGCTGCCGGACCACCCCGTAGGCGCCGGCCAACCGGCGCTGCAACAGCCGGATCACCAGCACCGCCGGCGCGAAGGCGGCGAGCACCACCAGCGTCAACTGCCAGGAGTACGCCACCATCACCGCCGTGGTGACCGCGAGCTGGCCCAGGTTGACGATGAGGATGACCCCGCCCCACTGGAGGAACTGGGTGATCTGGTCGACGTCGCTGGTCACCCGGGAGACCAGCGAACCGCGCCGCTCCGACTGCTGGTGCAGCATGGACAGGTCGTGCACGTGGCGGAACGCCCTGGTCCGGACGTTGGCCAGCGCGGTCTCACTGACCGTGAAGAGTCGCCGCATCATCAGGTAGCCGCAGGCGGTGGTGACCACCAGCACCGCCGCGGTGGCGGTGACCACGGTGACGATCACCCCGAGGTCCGGGCCACCGGGGACGGCGATCCCCTGGTCGATGCCGCGCTGCACGGCGACCGGCACGGCCACCCGGCCGACCATGTAGATCAGCGCCAGGGCGATCGTGCCGGCCAGCCCGGTACGCAGCTCCGGCGAGAGCGCCAGCCCCCGCCGCAACGTCTGCCAGGTCCCCTCGACCCGCTCGTCCCCACCACTCACGCTCGCGCTCACCGGTGCCGGCCTTTCCTTCGCGACTGCGGGGCTCCGCTGCGCTGCACTCCTCGCGCTCACCGCACCCACCCTTCGCTCGCGACTGCGGGGCTCCGCTGCGCTGCACTCCTCGCGCTCACCGGTCAACCTCGATTTCCAGGCCCGACGGCAACGGGGGGACCTCGTCGTACGACCGGTTCTGTTCGCGTTCCTGCTCGGCCTGCTCGTAGGCGGTGACCAGGTCGACGTAGCCGGGCACGGTGGCCAGCAGCTCGGTATGGGTGCCCCGGGCCAGCACCCGGCCCTGTTCCAGGTAGATCACCTCGTCGGCGAGCGCGATGGTGGCCCGCCGGTACGCCACCACCAGGATCGACGCGGCGGCGTGTTGCCCGGGTGCCGGGGCGCGCAGCCCGGCCAGGATGGCGGCCTCGACCCGGGGATCGACCGCGCTGGTGGCGTCGTCGAGCACCAGCAGCCGGGGCCGACCGGCCAACGCCCGAGCGAGGGTGAGCCGTTGCCGCTGGCCGCCCGAGAGCGAGGTGCCCCGCTCACCGACCATGGTGTCCAGACCGTCGGGAAGGGCCGCGACGAAGCCGTCCGCCTCGGCCAGCCGCAGCGCCGCCCAGACGTCGTCGTCGCCGATGCCCGGCCGGTCCAGGCTGATGTTGGCCCGGACCGTGTCGTCGAAGACGAACGGCACCTGGGCGACCAGGGCGGCGGTCGAGGCGAGCGACCCGGCGGTGAGCTGCCGGACGTCCACCCCGTCCAGGGTGACCGTGCCGGCGTCCGGGTCGACCAGCCGGACCGCCAGCGAGGCGATGGTGGACTTGCCGGCACCGGTCGGGCCGACCAGCGCCACCGTCCGTCCCGCCGGCACGGTGAAGGCGACCTCGCCGAGCACCTGCGCCCCGGGCAGGTGCGCCTCGGCGGGCTCGTACCCGAAGTGCACGCCGTCGAAGGCGAGGGTGGCGGGAGCCCCGCCGCCGTCGAGGGTGACGTCCCCGTAGGGCATCTCGCCGGTGGCGTCGAGCACCCGGCTGACCCGGTCCCAGCCCGCCACGCTGCGCGGCAGCTCGGCCAGCACCCAGCCGATGGCCCGCACCGGGAAGGCCAGCACGGTGAAGAGGAAGGCGACGCTGACCAGCTCGGTGACGGTGATCGCGCCCTGCCGCAGCCGGATCGTGCCGACCACGAGCACGGCCAGGGTGCCGAGGCTGGGCAGCGTCTCCAGCAACGGGTCGAACACCCCCCGCAGCCGGCCGACCGAGATCAGCGAGTCCCGCAGTTCCTGGGCACGGCCGGCGAACCGGGCGGTCTCCTGGGCCTCCCGGCCCATGGTCTTGACCACCAGGGCGCCGTCGAAGCTCTCGTGGGCGATGCCGCTGACCTCGGCCCGCAACCGCTGCGCGAGGGCCTGGCGGGGGGCCATCCGGCGTGAGTAGACCACGTTGAGCGCGAACAGGGCGGGGAACACGGCCAGTCCGACCAGGGCGAGCGCCCAGTCGGTGAGGAAGAGCGAGCCGACCGCGCCGACCAGCATCACCAGCGTGCCGACCGCGAACGGCAGTGGCGCGATCGGGTACCAGGCCGCCTCGACGTCGGAGTTGGCGTTGGACAGCAGCGTGCCGGTGGCGTTGCGGTGGTGCCAGGACAGCGGCAGCTCCAGGTAGCGGCGGGTCACCCGGCGGCGGTAGGCGGCCTGCAGGCGGAACTGCATGTAGCCGGCGCCGAGTCGCCGGCCGAAGATGCCGACCACCCGCAGCACGCTGATCCCGAACAGCGCCACGGCGGCCAGGGCCAGTGTGCCGGTGCCGACCGCGCCGTTCTCGACCGCCGGCACCACCACGTCGCCGACGACCGCGCCGACCACGTACGCGCTGACGATCACCAGCCCGCCGAAGAGCACGCTGCCGGCGACCGCCACCGCAAAGATGCGCGGTTGTTCCCGGATCGCCCGGCCGAGGACCGACAGCCCTCGCTGGATCACGTCCCGACTCGTCCCGCTCGCCACGCTCTCCCCCGCCGTAAGCCGCAATTATCTCCCTTATCCTTACCGGTCGCAGCCACCTCCGCCGCCCGGCGTCATATGGCCACCGTCACGTCGCCAACCGGATCGCCGGTCGACGCGGCGGGACGCTCGACGCGCCGACGACGGCTCGCCGACCTACGATCGCTGCATGCCGCGGTACGCCCGAGCGGAGCGCGAGGCGCTCGCCGACCTGATGCTGGAAGTGGGCCCGGACGCCCCGACGCTCAACGAGGGGTGGACCGCCCGGGATCTCGCCGCCCACCTGGTGGTGCGGGAGCGCCGCCCGGACGCCGCCGGCGGGATCATGCTGCCACCGCTGCACGGGTACGCCGAGCGGGTGCGGCTGCGGGTCGCCGCCCGACCCTGGCCGGAGCTGGTCGGGCAGGTACGTCGCGCCCCGCTGTGGAGCCCGGTCAGCAACCCGCTCACCGACGAGCTGGTCAACACGATGGAGTTCTTCATCCACCACGAGGACGTCCGGCGGGCCCGGTCGGGTTGGCGGCCCCGGGACCTCCCGGCCGGGCTGGCCGCCCGGCTGTGGAAGCCGGTCACCCTGCTGGCCCGGACCCGGACCCGACGGTTCCCGGCGAACCTGCTGGTGCAGGCTCCCGGCCACGGTGAGCTGACCGGCGGCCGGGGCGGCGACCGGGTACGACTGGTCGGCTCCCCCGGTGAGCTGGTGCTGTTCCTCTCCGGCCGGCAGCGGGTGGCCCGGGTCCAGATCGACGGCCCGCCGGCGCTGACCGAACGGCTGCGCACCGCCCCACTGGGGCTGTGAGCGGCCCGCCCGTCGCCGCCCACCCACCCGCGACGTCGCCGGGCCGGCACGGCCGCCACACCGCGCGGAACACAGCCCCCTCACAGGCACGAGGGCTAGCCGACGCCCCGGTGCAGGCAATACCCTTCGGTAACCGCAGAGCGACGTGACCCCCGTCACGTCACCCACCCCCTGAAGGCGGCTACCGCGATGGCTCTCGATGTCCCGTACCGCTCCATCCCCGACATGTTCCGCAAGCGGGTGGCCGCGACCCCCGATCAGCACGCCTTCGCCCACCCGGCGCCGGACGACTCCGGGCCGGTCTGGTTGACCTGGGCGCAGGTCGGCCGACGGGCCGACGCGGTCGCTGCCGGCCTGCACGGGCTCGGGGTCGGGCTGGAGGACCCGGTGGCGATCCTGGCCAACACCCGGCTGGACTGGATCATCGCCGATTTCGGCATCATGTGCGCGGGCGGGGCGACCACCACCGTCTACCCCACCACCGAGCCGCAGGACGCGACGTACATCATCGCCGACTCCGGCTCCCGGGTGTTGTTCGCGGAGAACCCGGCCCAGGCGGCGAAGATCGCCGGCGCGCAGTTGCCCTCGCTGACCCACGTGGTCCTCTTCGACGGCGTCCCCGACCCGGCCGCCGCGGTACCCCAGCTCACCCTCGCCGAGCTCGAGGAGCAGGGCACGCGGGCGCTCGCCGCCGAGCCCGACCTGGTCGACCGGCTGGTCGCCCCGGTCGGCCCGGAGCACCTGGCCACGTTGATCTACACCTCGGGCACCACCGGCCGACCGAAGGGGGTCGAGCTGCTGCACGGCGGCTGGTGCTGGGAAGGGGTGGTGCAGGCCGAGACGGGTCTGCTGCGCGACGACGACGTGCAGTACCTGTGGCTGCCGCTGTCCCACTCGTTCGGCAAGACGCTGCTCTGCGGCTCGACGCACGTCGGCCTGCCCACCTACGTCGACGGCCGGGTGGACAAGCTCGTCGACATGCTCGCGGTGATCCGGCCGACGCTGATGTGCGGGGCGCCCCGGGTCTACGAGAAGGTCTACAACAAGGCGGTCACCACCGCGCAGGGCGCCGGCGGCGTCAAGGCGAAGATCTTCGCCTGGGGCGTCGCGGTCGGCAAGGAGAAGGTCGCGCTGGAGCAGGCCGGCCGGCCGGTGCCGGGTGGCCTGAGGCTCAGGTACGCGGTGGCCGAGAAGCTGGTGTTCAGCAAGCTCCAGGCCCGTCTCGGCGGGCGCATCCGGGTGCTCGTCTCCGGTGCGGCCCCGCTGAGCGCGGAGATCGCCACCTTCTTCGCCGCGGCGAACCTGCCCATCTCCGAGGGGTACGGCCTCACCGAGACCAGCGCCGGCAACTTCGTCAACCCGCCCGACGGGCTGCGGATCGGCACGGTGGGGCGGGCGATGGGCGACCTGGAGTGCCGGATCGACACCGATGGCGAGATCCTGGTCCGGGGCCGGCCGGTGATGCGCGGCTACCACAACCTGCCCGAGGAGACGACTGCCGCGTTCACCGAGGACGGCTTCTTCCGCACCGGTGACATCGGCAGCCTCGACGACGACGGCTACCTGCGCATCACCGACCGGAAGAAGGACCTGGTCAAGACCTCCGGCGGCAAGTACGTCGCGCCGTCGCACATCGAGGGCATGTTCAAGGCGATCTGCCCGTACACCTCGCAGGCGATCGTGATCGGCCAGGCCCGCAACTACTGCACCATGCTGGTCAGCCTGGACCCGGACGCGATCCGGGGTTGGGCGACGGGCGGCCCGCTCGAGGGGCGCGACTACGCCGAGATCGTCGCCTCGCCCGAGGCCCGGACCATGGTCGAGGAGCACGTCGCCCAGCTCAACGCCAAGCTCAACCGCTGGGAGACGATCAAGAAGGTCACCATCCTGCCCCGCGACCTGACCATCGAGGACGGCGAGATGACCCCGTCGCTGAAGATCAAGCGACGCGGGGTGGAGACCAACTTCGCCGCCGAGATCGACAAGATGTACGCGGGCAGCCTGGCCGAGATCTGATCCGCTCCGCACGGCCGGCGTCCGTGTCCTCCCGTCCCGGGACACGGCCGCCGGCCGTGCGGAGCGGCAGTCCCCCCGTCAGGTGATGACGGCCGGTTCCCGCCAGCGCGGGCGGCCGGCACCCCGGTCGAGGTCGTAGCGGATCGCGGCCAGCCGCCCGACCGCCTCCACCAGGTCCTCGGCGGGCAGGGTGAAGGGCAGGCGCAGGAAGCGTTCCAGGGTGCCGTCCAGGCCGAACCGGGGGCCGGGCGCCAGCCGTACGCCGACCTCCTCGGCCGCCCTGGCCAGGGCGCTGGAGATCGGGCCGTCCAGCTCGACCCAGAGGGTGACGCCGCCGCGCGGCACGCCGACCCGCCAGTCCGGCAGTTGCTGCGCGAGCACGTCGAGCAGGGCGTCCCGCTGGGTGGCGAGCTGGGTGCGACGGGCCGCGACGATGGCCGGGGCCCGGTCGAGCAGGTGGACCGCCACCAGTTGGTCGAGCACCGGGCTGGCCATGTCCACCCCGACCCGGGCGGCGGCCAGCCGCTGCACCTGTGGGGCGGAGGCGCGTACCCAACCGATCCGCAGGCCACCCCAGTACGGCTTGCTCATCCCGCCGATGGAGATCACCCGGGAGTGCCGGTCGAAGACGGCGGTCGGCGGGGGCAGCGGTGTGCCGTCCAGCGGCAGGTCCACGAAGGACTCGTCGACGACCAGGTCGGTGCCGGCGGCGTGGGCGGTGGCGACCAGCCGTTCCCGCAGCTCGGCGGGCATCAGGTGGCCGGTCGGGTTCTGGAACTCGGGAATCAGGTACGCCAGTTTGGGCCGGGTCTGCCGGACACTGCCCAGCAGCAGGTCGGCGTCCCAGCCGACCCCGTCGACGGCGAGGCCGTGGGTGCTGATCCGGGCCCGCCGGGCGGCCAGCGCGGCGAGCGCGTTCGGATAGGTGGGCGACTCCACCAGGACGTTCCCGCCGGGCGCGAGGGCCAACCGCAGCACCAGGTCCAGAGCATGCTGGGTGCCGCTGGTGACCATGATCTGCTCGGCGCTGGTGGGCAACCCTCGCTCGGTGTACGTCCGGGCGACCGCCTCGCGCAGCTCGATGATCCCGGTCGGGTGGTAGCCCGCGCCGGACAGGTAACGCGGCAGATCCTCCACGGCGGCGCGGGCGGCCGGCACCAGCTCGGGCGGGGCGGCCAGCGCGGCCACCCCGAGATCGATCATGTCGCGGTCGTCCAGCGGGGTCCACAGGCCGGTGCTGGCCACCCGGTGGGTGCCGGGCAGCATGGTCCAACTCCCGGCGCCGCGCCGGCTGGCCAGGTGGCCGGTCTCCCGCAACTGCCGGTAGGCGGCGGTGACCGTGGTACGGCTGATCCGCAGCGCCTCGGCCAGCTCCCGCTCGGCCGGCAGGCGTACCCCCAGGGGGAGCCGGCCGTCGGCGAGCAGGCCACGGACGGCGGCGGCGAGCGCGGCGTAGTCGGGGCTGCGGCGACGGCCCGGAAGCGCATGCCACTGCCCGAGCAACCGGGCCAATTGGACCCCTCGCACCTGGCTGGTCACGGCCACCCCTTCGGAATTGGCTCTTCTCTGGGTCTTATTGGACCCTAGGGTGGCATGCATGGCTCCGATTGGCAATCTCCGGCACCGTCCCGGCCGACGGCTCACCCAGCTCTACGCCGGGCTGGTCCTCTACGGGGTCAGCATGGCCATGATGATCCGCTCCGGGCTCGGGCTGGACCCGTGGGACGTCTTCCACCAGGGGTTGGCCCGGCAGACCGGCCTGTCGTTCGGCACCGTCACCATCGCGGTCGGGGCGGTGGTGCTGCTGCTCTGGATTCCCCTGCGACAACGCCCGGGGCTCGGCACGGTCAGCAACGTGGTGGTGGTCGGGCTGGTGGTGGACGCCACGGTGGCCCTGCTGCCGGCCGGTCTGCCGCTGCCCGCCCGGATCGGCCTGCTGCTCGGCGGCATCGTCGCCAACGGCGCCGCCACCGGCCTCTACCTCGGCGCCCGGCTCGGCCCCGGCCCCCGCGACGGCCTGATGACCGGCTACGTCGCCCGCCGGCCGGGACGCTCGGTCCGACTGGTCCGCACCGTCATCGAGGTCGTCGTGCTGGCCCTGGGCTGGCTGCTCGGCGGCACGGTGGGCGTCGGCACCGTCGCGTACGCGCTCGGCATCGGCCCGCTGGCCCAGTTCTTCATCCCGCGCTTCGCCGTCCCGGCGGAACCGACCCCTGCCGAACCGCTCCCCACGGAACCGACCCCCACGGAACCTAGCCCCACGGAACCGAGCCCTGCCGAGCCGAGCCCCACCGAACCGACCCGCACCGAACCGCGCCGCGCCGAACCGCTTTCCGGGGCCTCGGGGTGACCACGCTGAGCTGCGCTGACACGACAGGAGCAAAGTAGGTGTTTCCTCAGCGGACACCTACAGGCATCATTCGTGCATGGGGGAGAACGCGTGGCGCTGGACGGACGCCTGGATTTTCGTGTCACTGGTGATCGCCAGCGGCGCCGGACGACACCGGCGGGCGGTGGATTCCCGGCGTCCGGAGGGGGTTCGGCTCACTGATGTGTTGTCCACCGCCGACCACCTCAACCAGGCGATACCCGAACGGCACGACGTGGAGACAGCGGTCCAGCGGCTGGTCGGCGCGGGGCTGGTCACCGTCTCCGACGGCTGGTTCCGGATCACCGCCGACGGGGAGCAGCTCTGGCGTACCCGGCCCCGGGCCGGGGTCGGCGGCACGGTCGACAGCGTCCAGGGGGTGCTCGTCCGGCGACACGCCCCGGGCAGTGCGCAGTGGCACCTGCCGGAGGAGGACCACGCCGCCGCCGTGCAGGAGTACGTGGTCCGGTCGATTCCGGCCCCGCGCCGCTCCCCGGAGGGGCAGAGCGGTCGCTGAGCCACGTCGGCCGCGCGGTGGGAGCGCGCGGGGCGCGGTCAGCGGACCGGGTGGCCGGCCTCGCGCAGGGCGTCCTTGACCTCGCCGACGGTCAGCTCACCGAAGTGGAAGACGCTGGCGGCGAGGACCGCGTCGGCACCCGCGCCGATCGCGGGGGGAAAGTGCGCCACCTGGCCGGCGCCGCCGCTGGCGATCACCGGCACGTCGACCACCGCCCGGACCGCCTCGATCAGGGTCAGGTCGAAGCCGGCCTTGGTGCCGTCGGCGTCCATCGAGTTGAGCAGGATCTCCCCCGCGCCCAGCTCGGCGGCGCGCGCCGCCCATTCGACCGCGTCCATCCCGGTGCCCCGGCGACCACCGTGGGTGGTCACCTCGAAGCCACTGGGCGTGGTGCCGGCCGGGGCGCGGCGGACGTCCAGCGAGAGCACCAGCACCTGCCGGCCGAACCGGTCGGCGATCTCGGCGATCAGCTCGGGGCGGGCGATGGCGGCGGTGTTCACGCCCACCTTGTCGGCCCCGGCGCGCAGCAGGGTGTCCACGTCGGCGACCTGACGGACGCCCCCGCCGACGGTGAGCGGGATGAAGACCGACTCGGCGGTACGGCGCACCACGTCGAGCATCGTGCCCCGGTCGCTGGAGGAGGCGGTGACGTCCAGGAAGGTCAACTCGTCCGCGCCGGCCCGGTCGTACGCCGCCGCCAGCGCCACCGGGTCACCGGCGTCGCGCAGGTCGAGGAAGTTGACCCCCTTGACCACCCGACCAGCGTCCACGTCCAGACACGGAATCACCCGTACCGCCACCGTCATGTGCTGAGCCTATCCAACGCCGCTGTGCCGGGGACCGGCCTGTGCGGCCGGCCACCGGCACAGCGGAAGGCCCATCCCTGCCCGAGGGGCGGCGGGGCGTTGCTCAGACCCGGACCAGCATCTTGCCGAGGTTTTCGCCGCGCAGCAGGCCGAGGAACGCCTCGGGGGCGTTCTCGATGCCGTCGACGATCGTCTCGTCGTAGGAGAGCGTGCCCTCGCGCAGCCAGCCGGCCACCTCGGCGACGAACTGGTCACGCAGGTCGCCGTGGTCGCCGACCAGGAAACCGCGCAGGGTGAGCCGCTTGCCGATGACCAGCGCCAGGTTGCGCGGCGCGGCCGGCGGCTCGGCCGAGTTGTACTGCGCGATCATGCCGCAGATGGCGGCCCGGCCGTGCAGGTTCATCGCGCTGATGGCGGCCTCCAGGTGCTCGCCGCCGACGTTGTCGAAGTAGACGTCGATCCCGTCCGGGGCGGCGGCCTTCAGCGCGTCGCGTACCGGGCCGTCGTGGTAGTCGAAGGCGGCGTCGAAGCCAAGCGCCGTCAACCGCTGCACCTTGGCCGGCGAGCCGGCGCTGCCGACCACCCGGCCGGCGCCCTTGAGCTTGGCGATCTGGCCGACCATGCTGCCCACCGCGCCGGCCGCGCCGGAGACGAAGACGGTCTCCCCCGGCTGCATGGCCGCCACGTCGAGCAGGCCGGCGTACGCGGTCAGCCCGGTCATCCCGAGCACGCCCAGGTAGGCGCTGACCGGGGCGAGGGTCGGGTCGACCCGGCGGGCGGACCTGGCGTCGAGCAGCGCGTACTCGCGCCAGCCGAGCCCGTGCAGGACGGTGTCGCCGACGCTGATCCCGTCGGCCCCACCGGCCACCACCTCGCCGATCGCGCCGCCGTCGAGCGGCGCGTCGAGGGCGAACGGCGGCACGTAGGACTTGGCGTCGTTCATCCGGCCGCGCATGTACGGGTCGACCGAGACGAACTGGTTGCGGACCACGATCTGCCCCGGGCCCGGGGTCGGCACCTCGGTGCTGACCAGGCGGAAGTTGTCGGCGGTCGGCCAGCCCTGCGGGCGGGAGGCCAGGTGGATCTCACGGTTGCTGCTCATACGGTGTCGTCCTCTCGTACGCGATGACGGGTGGCCCGGTGCGGCGCTCAGGCCGCGGCGGCCTCGCGCACGGTGAGGGTGACCTCGATGTTGCCCCGGGTGGCGTTCGAGTAGGGGCAGACCTGGTGGGCGGCCTCGACCAGCTGCTGGGCGGCCGAGCGCTCGACGGCCGGCAGGTCCACCACGAGGGTGACGGCCAGGCCGAAGCCGCCGCTGCCGTTCGCGCCGATGCCGACCTCGGCCTCGACGACCGAGCCGGCGACGTCCGCCTTGGCCCGGCGGGCGACCAGCCGCAGCGCGGAGTGGAAGCAGGCCGCGTAGCCGGCGGCGAAGAGCTGCTCGGGGTTGGCCGCGCCGCCGGCGCCACCCATCTCCTTCGGGATGGCCAGGTCGAGGTCGACGGTGGCGTCGGAGGTACGGACATGGCCGTCGCGGCCGTCGCCGGTGGCCGTCGCGGACGCGGTGTAGAGCACCTGCATCAGAATCACTGCTCCTTCTGTCGGTGGATCGTCTCGGTGACCCGGGTGAGGGTGTCGCGCAGCGCGACCAGCTCGGCCTCGTCGAGGCCGGTGGCGCACGCCACCCGCAGCGGCACGTCGGTCATCCGCTGGCGTAGGGCCGCGCCGTCGGCGGTCAACCCCACCTGCACCCGCCGCTCGTCGGCCGCGGAGCGGGTGCGGACCACCAGGCCCGCCGCCGCCAACCGCTTGAGCAGCGGGGAGAGCGTGCCGGAGTCGAGCCGCAGCGCGGCGCCCAGCTCGGAGACCGTGGGTGGATCGTCGCCGCGCTCCCAGAGCACCAGCAGCACCAGGTACTGCGGGTAGGTCAGCCCGAACTCGTCGAGGATGGGCCGGTACACGTCGGTGAGCGCGCGGGACGCCGCGTACAGCGCGAAGCACACCTGCCGACGCAGCACCAGATTCTCACCCACCCCGAAAACATAGCCCCCAATTCAATTGGGCACAACTGATCTGCGCGATCGTGACCGCCGTCTCCCTGCCCACCCCGGCTTCCGCCGGCCCGCCTCGGCCGGGACGGACCCGGCCGGGAGCCGGGAGCGGGCGAGCGGGCGAGCGGGCGAGCGGGCGTCAGGACGGGGGCAGGTGGGCTTCCAGTTCGACCTCCACCAGGTGCTCCGGGTCGAGCAGGCCGGCGACGACGACCATGGTGGCGGCGGGCCGGATCGCGCCGAAGACGGCGTTGTGGGCCCGGCCGACCTCGTCGGCGTAGCACCGGTCGGTCACGTACATCCGGGTCCGCACCACGTCGGTGGCGGTCGCGCCCACCTCGGCCAGGGCGGCCAGGCCGATCCGCAACGCCTGGGCGGTCTGCGCGGCGGCGTCGCCGACGTGCGTCACCACCCCGTCGACGGTCGACGTGCAGCCGGCCGTCCAGGCCGACCGACCGGCCCGCACCACCCGGGAGTAGCCGTACACGGCCTCCCACGGGCCACCCGAGCCGAGCCGGGTGACGGTCGCGTCCCCCGGCGGCAGCCCGGCGTCGGTCACCCGGCGGCCCGGAGCGTGGCCAGCGCCTCGGCCACCGTGAACGCGCCCGCGTAGAGCGCCTTGCCGGCGATCACGCCCTCCACGCCGGCCGGCTCCAGGGTCGCCAGGGCGCGCAGGTCCTCCAGGGTCGAGACGCCGCCGGAGGCGATCACCGGGGCATCGGTACGGGCGCACACCTCGCCCAGCAGGTCCAGGTTCGGCCCGCGCATCGTGCCGTCCTTGGTGATGTCGGTCACCACGTACCGGGACGCGCCGGCCGCGTTCAGCCGGTCCAGCACCTCCCACAGGTCACCGCCGTCGCGGGTCCAGCCGCGCGCCGAGAGGGTACGGCCCCGCACGTCCAGGCCGATCGCCACCCGGTCGCCGTACTCGCCGCAGATCCGGTCACACCACTGCGGGTCCTCCAGGGCGGCGGTGCCGATGTTCACCCGGGCCGCCCCGGTGCCGAGCGCGGCGCGCAGCGACGCGTCGTCCCGGATGCCGCCGGAGAGTTCCACCCGCACGTCCAGCTTGCCGACCAGCTCGGCGAGGAGGGCGGCGTTGGAGCCCCGGCCGAAGGCCGCGTCCAGGTCGACCAGGTGGATCCACTCCGCGCCGTCGTTCTGCCAGGCCAGCGCCGCGTCGAGCGGGTCGCCGTACGCGGTCTCGCTGCCGGCGGCGCCCTGCACGAGCCGGACGGCCTGGCCGTCGGCGACGTCCACGGCGGGCAACAGGGTCAAGCTCAAGTTCCTACTCCTCGTGTCAGATCCGACGGTCCAGCGCGATCACCACGATCGCCGGAAGGACCAGCAGCAACAGCACGACCAGCGCCATCCGCAGCGCAAGATCGTCGACGAACACCCAGATCAGCAGCAGCGCCGCCCCGGTCAACCCGACGATGGCGGCCCGCTCCCCCCGACTGCGCCGGGCCAACCGGCCGGTCCGGCCCCGTCGCCACTGCGGCGTGACCCGGCGGACCAGGGCGCGGCGACGCTGCCGACGGGCCAGCTTGCGCTGTCGTACGACCCGGTCACGCGCCGCCGCCGCCTCCCGGACGGCCCGCCGACGGGCCCGCTCCTTGCTCACCGCGCACCCGACCGGGTGTGGCCGGCCCCGCCCCGGGTCTCAGTCAACCGTGGCCAGCCAGTTGCGCAGCAGCACCGAACCGGTCTCGGCCGACTTCTCCGGGTGGAACTGGGCGGCCGACAGCGGGCCCCGCTCCACGGCGGCGACGAAGTCCGTGCCGTGGTGCGCGGTGGTGACCCGGACGCCCGCCCCGGTCAACGCCTGTCGGTCGAGCACCCCGTAGGAGTGCACGAAGTAGAACCGGCTGTCGGCGGGCAGGCCGGCGAAGAGCACCGATCCGTCCGGCGGCGTCACCGTGTTCCAGCCCATGTGGGGCAGCCGGTCGGCGGGCAGCCGGGTCACCCCGCCGGGCAGCAGCCCGAGCCCCTTGGTGACCACGCCATGCTCGTCGCCGTGCTCGAAGAGCACCTGCATGCCCACGCAGATGCCGAGCACCGGCCGGCCGGCGGCGATCCGTTCCGCGATCACCGGGCCCGCACCCGACGCCTCGATCCCGGCCATGCAGGCCGCGTACGCGCCGACGCCGGGCACCACCAGCCCGTCGGCCTCGGCGGCGGCGGCCAGGTCGGCGGTGACCGTCACGTCCGCCCCGGCGTGCGCCAGGGCCCGCTCGGCCGAGCGCAGGTTGCCCGAGCCGTAGTCGAGCACCACGATCCGCCTGCCGTGCCCGGCCCGCTCGCCCGTGCCGGCGCGGGGCCCGACGACCCGCTCGCTCATCAACCCTCCCCGGGTAGCAGCCAGAGCACCCCGCCGACGGTGGCCAGCACGGCGAGCAGCCCGGTGACCACGATCGCACCACGCGGCGCGTCCTGGCGGTACAACGACCAGGCCCCGCCGACGAGGATGCCGGCGAGGATCAGCAGCAGGGTCGGCAGCACCGGGCCCATCAGCGCCGCCCTCCGGCCCGACCCGACCGGTCCCGCCGGGCCGCACCGCGCCGATCCGGGCCGGGCAGGACCGCGACGCGCCCGGCCGCGACGGACCGGGCCGCGACGGACCGGGCCGCGACGGACCGGGCCGGGCGGTTCGCGCCGGTCACAGCGCGCCCTTGGTGCTGGGCACCACGCCGGCGTTGCGCGGGTCGAGCGCGGTGGCCTCCCGCAACGCCCGGGAAACCGCCTTGAACTGGGCCTCCACCACGTGGTGCGCGTCCGGGTGGCCGCCCGGCCGGGCCGCCCGCAGCACGTCCACGTGCAGGGTGACCCGGGCCGACTGGCCGAAGGACTCCCAGATGTGCCGGGTCATGCTGGTCGGGTAGACCGGCCCGATGTACGGGGCCAGCACCGGCTCGTCGTGCACCACGTACGGGCGGCCGGACAGGTCGACGGCGGCCCGGACGAGCACCTCGTCCATCGGGACGGTGGCCGAGCCGTACCGCCGGATGCCGGCCTTGTCCCCCAGCGCCTGGTCGAACGCGGCGCCCAGGGCGAGCGCGGTGTCCTCCATCGTGTGGTGGGCGTCGATCTCCAGGTCACCGACGGTGCGTACGGTCAGGTCGAAGCCGCCGTGCCGGGCGATCTGGTGGAGCATGTGGTCGTAGAAGCCGACCCCGGTGCTGATCTCGGCCTGGCCGGTGCCGTCGAGGTCGATCTCGACGAGGACCTTGGTCTCCTTGGTGATCCGCTCCACCCGGGCGGTGCGACTCATGACAGTTTCTCCATCGCGGTGAGGAAGGCGTCGGTCTCGGCGGGAGTGCCGGCGGTGACCCGCAGCCAGCCGGTGAGGCCGACGTCCCGGACCAGCACACCGGCGTCGAGCAGCGTCCGCCAGGCCACCGACTGGTCACCGCCGACGGCGAAGAGCACGAAGTTGGCGTCGCTGTCGGCCACCCGGTGGCCCCGGGCCCGCAGCGTGGTCACGATCCGGTCCCGCTGCACCTTGATCGCGTCGACGGTGCCGAGCAGGGCGTCGCGGTGTGCCAGCGCCGCGCGGGCGGCGGCCTGGGTGAGCGCCGACAGGTGATAGGGCAGCCGGACGAGCTGCACCGCCGCCACCACCGCCGGATCGGCGGCCAGGTAGCCCAGCCGGCCACCGGCGAAACCGAACGCCTTGCTCATCGTCCGGGTCACCACCAGCCTCGGGTGGTCGGGCAGCAGCGCCAGGGCGCTGACCGTGCCGGGGCGGGCGAACTCGGCGTACGCCTCGTCGACGACGACCATGCCGGGCGCGGCGTCGAGCACGGCGGCGACCACCGTCGGGTCGAGCGCGGTGCCGGTCGGGTTGTTCGGCGAGCAGAGGAAGACCACGTCCGGGCGGTGTGCGCGGACCTCGGCGACCGCCTCGGCGGCGGTCAGCCCGAAGTCCACCCCCCGCTGGGCGGGCACCCACCGGGTGCCGGTGCCCAGGGCCAGCAGCGGATGCATCGAGTACGCCGGCACGAAGCCCAGCGCGCTGCGCCCCGGCCCGGCGAACGCCTGGAGCAGTTGCTGCTGGATCTCGTTGGAGCCGTTGGCCGCCCAGACCTGCTCGACGGTGAGCCCGTGGCCCAGGTAGCCGGCCAGGTCGGCGCGGAGCGCCAGCGCGTCCCGGTCCGGGTAGCGGTTGAGGTCGCGCAGCTCGGCCGCGAGGGCCTTGCCGATCGCCTCGACCACCGGCTCGGGCACCGGGTAGGAGTTCTCGTTGGTGTTCAGCCGGACCGCCACGTCGAGCTGCGGCGCCCCGTACGGCGACCGGCCGCGCAGGTCGTCGCGGATCGGCAGGTCGTCCAGGGTGGTCACGACGGCTCCCCGGCGAAGCGCACGGCGACGGCCTGGCCGTGGGCCGGCAGGTCCTCCACGTTCGCCAGGGTCACCACGTGCGGCGCGACGTCGCGCAGCGCGTCCCGGGTGTACTCCACCAGGTGCACGCCGCGCAGGAAGGACTGCACGGACAGGCCGGACGAGTGCCGGGCGCAGCCCCCGGTGGGCAGCACGTGGTTGGAGCCGGCGCAGTAGTCGCCGAGCGACACCGGCGCCCAGGCACCCACGAAGATCGCCCCGGCGTTACGGACCCGCAGCGCCCAGTCGCGGGCGTCCCGGGTCTGGATCTCCAGGTGCTCGGCGGCGTACGCGTCGACCACCCGCAGCCCGTCGTCGAGGTCGTCGACCAGCACGATGCCGCTCTGCTGGCCGCCGAGCGCGGTGCTGACCCGCTCCACGTGCTTGGTGGCCGGCACCTGCCGGGCCAGCTCCCGGTCGACCGCGTCGGCCAGCTCGACCGACGGGGTGACCAGCACGCTGGCCGCCAGCGGGTCGTGTTCGGCCTGGCTGATCAGGTCGGCGGCGACGTGCGCCGGGTCGGCGGTGTCGTCGGCCAGCACGGCGATCTCGGTGGGGCCGGCCTCGGCGTCGATGCCGACCACGCCGCGCAGCAGCCGCTTGGCGGCGGTGACCCAGATGTTGCCCGGCCCGGTGATCATGTCGACGGGGTCGCAGCGCAGGGTGCCCTCGGCGTCGACGGCGGCGCCGTACGCCAGCATGGCGACCGCCTGGGCACCGCCGACGGCGTACACCTCGTCGACGCCGAGCAGCGCGCAGGCGGCGAGGACCCGAGCGTCGGGCAGGCCACCGTTGTCCTGCTGCGGCGGGCTGACCACCACCAGCGAGCGGACCCCGGCCGCCTGGGCCGGTACGACGTTCATCACCACTGTCGACGGGTACATCGCCAGCCCGCCGGGGACGTAGAGGCCGACCCGGTCGACCGGCACCCAGCGCTCGGTAACCGTGCCGCCCGGCACGACCTGGGTGGTGTGGTCGGTGCGGCGCTGGTCGGCGTGCACCCGGCGGGCCCGGTCGATCGACTCGAGCAGCGCGGCCCGCACGTCGGGGTCGAGCGTCCCCTCCGCCTCGGCGATCGCCCCGGTGGGAACCCGGAGCACCGGCGGGCAGATGCCGTCGAACCGCTCGCTGGCCTCCCGGATCGCCGGGTACCCATGGTCCCGGACCGCCTCGACGAGCGGGCGGATCCGCTCGACGGCCACGGAGACGTCGAGCTGGGCACGGGGCAGCAGGCGGCGCGGGTCACGGACCCCGCCGCGCAGGTCGATCCGATTCAACACGCTCCCGAGTCTAGGCGGCGGCCCGGATGCCGACCCGCGCCGCCCGTACGGCGAGACGGTGAGCCGGGACACGCCGGCCTCGCCGCTTCGGGCTACGCTCGGACGCGTGACCGCACGGCTGCCGGTGTTTCCCCTCGCAACGGTGCTCTTCCCAGGTCTGGTGCTGCCGTTGCACATCTTCGAGGAGCGTTACCGCCACCTGGTGCGGGACCTGGTCGGGCAGCCCGAGGGGGTGCCCCGGGAGTTCGGCGTGCTGGCGATCCGCTCCGGCTGGGAGGTCGCCCCGGGCGCGGGCCGGGCCACCCCGGGCGGCGGCGAGGTGACCCTGCACGAGGTCGGCTGCACGGCCGAGCTGCGTCAGGTGACCGAGCTGGACGACGGCGGCTTCGACATCGTCACGGTGGGCCGGCGGCGGTTCCGGGTCGCCGAGGTCGACCGGCACGCCGCCCCCTACCTGACCGCCGACGTCGAGTGGCTGCCCGAGCCGACCGGCCCCGACGAGGCGGCGGAGCTGCTGGCGACCCAGGTGATCGCGGTGTTCCGGCAGTACCTGGGGCTGATCCGGGCCGACCCGGAGGAGCTGTCCGAGCAGCTACCGGAGGACCCCACGGTGCTGTCCCACCTGGTGGCGGCCACCGCCATGCTGACCGTGGCGGACCGGCAGCGGCTGCTCGCCATCGACGACACCGCCGCCCGGCTCCGCGCCGAGCTGCGGCTGCTCAATCGCGAGTCGACCCTGCTGCGCCAGGTGCGGGCGGTTCCGGTGCCGTTGTCGGAGCTGGCGTCCCCGCCGGCCCCCAACTGACCCCGCCCGCCCCACCGACGGCGCTGGGCCGGTCCTGGTCGCCGGCCGCATCGGGCCCGCCCGACCGGCCGGTGACGGCGGGCTCCGGCCAGCCGGCGGCACCGGGTCCGTTCGACCAGTCGGGCATCGGCTCCGGACGCAGCGACGGCCAGCGCGACCAGCCGGCCAGCAGGGTGTACGTCACCGCGACGGCGAACGCCGGCAGCAGCAGGTTGCCGTACGGCACCGGCAGCACGTCGAAGACCCGTTCGATGCCCCCGGCCCGCAGGTCGGCCGGTTTGTCGAACGGCGTACCGACGGGGGCGGTGGCGAGCAGCCGCTGGTAGCCGTCCAGCCCGATCCGGCGACCCACCTGCCAGGCGACCAGGGCGGCACCGAGCGCGCCGACGGTCACCGCGGCCAGGGCCACCGGCCCGCGCCGGCGGCGCAGCAGCACCCACACCGCGATCGCGGCGAGCACCCCGAAGCCGAGCCCGAGCAGGCTGAACCAGCCGTCAGCGGCGATCGGCTGCTCCGGCTGGGACTGGGCGTAGACGGCGCCCTCGGCGGTCTTCACCACCGGGGTGTCCGGGGCCAGCGCCGCCCAGAGCAGCCCCAGCGGCGCCCCGAGCACGGTCAGGCCCAGCACGAGGGCGAGCGCCACCGCCGGGGTGTGCCGGGGCCGCTCGTCGGGAGGCTGCGGCAGACCGGCGTACGGCGGCGGCCACGGCAGGTACGACCCGGCCGGGTCGTCCCCGGGCGGGGTCGGCGTCCCGTCGGGCTGCGGCCCGGCCGGGGCGTCGGCGGGGCGGTGCGGATCAGGGGTGTCCGGGCTCACCCGGTGATCCTCTCAGGCGCGGCGGTGCGACGGGGCGGCGGAGCCGGGCGAGCCGCTCAGCGGGCGAACGGCTCCAGCATCACCGAGGCGGCCCGCAGCCAGGCGGCCCGGGTCTCGGCCTGGAGCTGGTGGTACTCGATCGACGAGCCGGTCTCCAGCACCGGGTCGTACGGCACCACCGCGACGGCCCGGGTACGGGTGGCGAAGTGCCGCTCCAGGTCGTCCTGGAGGGTGGACCGGCCCGGGGTGGGGCAGGAGATCAGGGTGATCGCGTTGTCGGCCAGCTCGCCCATCCCCTCCTCGTGCAACAGATCGAGCATCCAGTCGGCGCTGAACGCGGCGTCCTCGCGCGGCACGGTGGTCACCACGAGCTGGTCGGCGGCCTGCATGACGGTGCGCCAGTTGGGGCTCTCCACGTTGTTGCCGGTGTCCACGCAGACCACGTCGTGGGTACGGCGCAGCAGCTCCAGCACCCGCTTGACGGTGAACTGGTCGAGGCGCTGGGCGAACCGGGGGCTCTCCTCCCCGGCCAGCACGTCGTACGAGCCGTCGGAGGCGTGCCGCAGGTAGTCGTCGAGGGACTCCAACAGCTCGGCGCCGTCCCGGATCTCGATGTGCGCCAGGTCGCTGATCAGGTGCCGGATCGTCCGGGCGTGCCGGGCGCTGCCGGCGCGCAGGCCGAGGGTGCCGCGCAGCTCGTTGTCGTCCCAGGCGAGCACGCCCCGGCCCCGGACGCTGCCGACGGTGGCGGCGGCGAGCACCGTGGCGGTGGTCTTGTGCACGCCGCCCTTGGGGTTGGCGAACGCGAGCACCCGGGGGGTGCCCAGGTCGCGACGGAGGATGCCGGCGGCCCGTTCCTGCTCGTCCTGGGGGGCCTGCTGACGCCACTCGATCCGGGCCGGCTCGATCCGGGCCGGATAGCCCCGGTCGGCGGTCACCGCGGGCGGGTACGCCGGCGGGTCCGGCTGGTACGCCGGCTCGGCCGGGTATCCGGGCTCGGGGTACGCCGGTTGCGGCGGCTGGTACGCCGGCTCCGGCGGCTGGTACACCGGCTCCGGCGGCGCGTAGCCGGGCGCGCGGTAGCCGCTGTCCAGCAGGGCGTACCGGGATTCGGGGGGCGGCGGCTCCGGCCGGTAGCCGCTGTCCAGCAGGGCGTAGCGGGACGGGACGACCGGCGGCTCCGGCGGGCGGGCCTGCTCCGGCGGATACCCGGGAGCGGCACGGTAGCCGGGATCGGCCGGATAGGCAGGCTCGACTGGGTAGGCGGGCTCGGCCGGATAGGCGGGCTCGGCGCGGTAACCGGGGTCGGCCGGGTAACCGGGGTCGGCGCGGTAGACCGGGTCGACCCGGTAGCTGGCCCCGGCACGGTAGCCGGGATCGGGGCCGTAGCCCGGGTCGGCGCCGTAACTTGGGTCAAGGCCGTAGCCCGGGTCGGCGGGCGGTGGCACGGCGGCCGACCCCCGTCCGGACCAGCCGCCGCCGGGCCCCCGGCCGGGCAGTGACTCCCGTGCCGCGTCCTCGCTCCGGCGGTCCGGCTCCGCCGGTTCGGCGGGGCGTCCGCCGAGGCGGGCGCGGTCGAAGAGCGCACGCCATCGCGGTGCCGGTTCGGCCGACCGGCCCCAGCCGGTCTCGGTGCCGTCCAAGGCTCGCCCTCCCGCGCCGTCGATCTCCGCCTGACAGGCTACGAACGAAACCCTATTCGGACCACACCGGTCTGCACACATCCCCCGGGGACATTACTTACGGCAATCGGGTGGGCGACCCGCTGCGACGGGAGTCCGGGGAGGTGGGAGCGGGGGTCGGCACCGAGGGGTCCACTCCGGCCTTGGTCGACGACGGTACCGGCGCGATCACGTCGGGTGCTCCTTCCGACGAATCGCCCATCGCCGCACCCGGCGTCCCGGCCGTATCGGCGGGCGGCCGGGCCACGTCCCGTTGCTCCGGCAGCGGCGGCAGGAACACCGTCCGGTCCAGCCGGGTCACCTCGGGCGCAGGGTCGAGCGCCCGGACGCCGTCCCGTCCGGCCAGGGCGCGCAGGGCCGCCGGTTCGGCCCGGACCACCGCCGCGTAGACACAGGCGCAGGCCGACCGGTAGCCGGCCGCCTCCTGCCCGGCGATCTGCGCGCCGGTCTCGTACCCCCGGCGCAGTGTCGGGTCGGCGGCGTCGGCGGCCCGGGTCCGCTGGTCGGCGGCCTCCCTGTCCTTGCGGTCGGCGAGGCCGGCCATGCCGGCGGTGACGTCCCGCGGCAGGACCTGCGCCGGCAGCCGGACCACCTCGGTCTGCCGGTCGGGCAGCGGCACCCGGACCACCACCGCCGCGACCTCGACGCCGGCGAGCAGCGCCGGCAGCCGGTCCGGCGCGAGGTAGCGCTCGAAGCTGACCAGCGCGTACGTCCCGGCGGTCAGCGCGGCGAGTTCGGCGCGGGCGGCGGTGGCGTAGTCGGGCAGCGAGTCACCCGGCAGCACCCCGACCCGGGTCACCTGCCCGACCGTGCGGTCGCCGACCGGCTCCGGCCGGCGGGCCGCCACGCCGACGGTGAGCAGCACCGCGCCGACCCCGAGCACCGCCGCGGTGACCAGCCACCGGGGCCGCCGGGGCGGGACAGCGGGCGGGTCGACGCCGGACGGACGGCTCGGCACCGGCTCAGTCGCGCAGGATCGTCAGCGCGCGGGCCAGGTCGTCCGGGTACTCGCTGACGAAGGTGACGTCGTCGCCGGTACGCGGGTGGGCGAAGGTCAACGACCGGGCGTGCAGCCACTGCCGGCGTAGTTCGAGCCGGGCCGACAGCGTCGGGTCCGCGCCGTAGGTGAGGTCACCGACGCACGGGTGCCGCAGGGTCGAGAAGTGCACCCGGATCTGGTGGGTACGTCCCGTCTCCAGCCGGACGTCGAGCAGGCTGGCCGCCGGGAACGCCTCGATGGTGTCGTAGTGGGTGATGCTCGGCTTGCCGTCGGAGACCACCGCCCAGCGGTAGTCGTGGTGCGGGTGCCGGTCGATCGGGGCGTCGATGGTGCCGCGCGACGGGTCCGGGTGCCCCTGGACCACCGCGTGGTAACGCTTCTCCACCTCGCGGTACTTGAACGCCCGCTTGAGCGCGGTGTACGCCTGCTCGCTCTTGGCCACCGCCATGATCCCGGTGGTGCCCACGTCCAGCCGGTGCACCACGCCCTGCCGCTCGGCGGCCCCGCTGGTGGAGATCCGGTGACCGATCGCGGCGAGGCCGCCGATGACGGTGGGGCCGGTCCAGCCGGGGCTGGGATGGGCGGCCACCCCGACCGGCTTGTCCACCACCACGATGTCGTCGTCGGCGTAGACCACGGTCAGCCCGGGGACCGCCTGGGGCACCACGGTCGGCGGCGCGACCGGGGCGGGCAGCGTCACCTCCAGCCAGGAGCCGGCCTTGACCTTGTGCGAGTTCTGCCGGGCCGCGCCGTCGACCAACGCGTCACCCGCGTCGACCAACGCGGCGGCGGCGGTGCGGGAGAGCCCGAAGAGCCGGGACACCGCCTGGTCCAGCCGCATGCCGTCGAGGCCGTCCGGGACGGGCAGGGAACGGTGGTCGCCACCGGTGGCGAAGGCGGAGGTCATGCCCGCTCCCGCGGCTCGACCTGGGCCTCGGCCCCGGCCGGATCGGCGGCGACCGACCCGGCGGAGGTCGACCCGTCGGGAACCGCGGCGGCGGGGGCGTCGGCGCCCTTGGCGCCGATCCGCCGCCCGTCGCGCTGGCGACCGGTCAGCTCCAGCAGCACGGCCAGCAGCACCCCGGAGACCAGGCAGGTGTCGGCCAGGTTGAACACGGGCCAGACCTGGCCGTACGGGTCGAAGAGGCTGACCATGTCCACCACGTGACCGACGAAGTGACCGGGGGCGCGGAAGATCCGGTCGGTGAGGTTGCCCAGCGCACCCCCCAGCACCAGACCGAGGGAGACCGCCCAGGGCAGCGAGCGCAGCCGCAGCGCCATCCACATGATCCAGCCGACCACCCCGATGGTGATCAGCGGGAACACCCAGGTGTGGTCGGCGCCGATGCTCCACGCCGCACCGCTGTTGCGGGTCAGGGTGAGGTAGACGGCCCCGCCGAGCAGGCGGACCGGCCCCCGGTCGTCGAGCAGCAGCAGGGCGAGGTGCTTGGTGAGCAGATCCGCCAGCAGCGCGATCAGCGCGATGCTGGCGAGGACCACGACCGCCCTGCGGCGGGGCGTGCCGCCGCCCGGCTCGGTGGTGCCGGATCCGGCGGTCGGTGCTGTGGTCATCGACTCCCCATCGACTGTCCCGACGGCGTGGGTCCGCCGTCTCGCGAGATCACCGGGGAGCGGACGTCAGCGCCGCTCCTCCAGCTGCTTGCAGGTCACGCAGAGGGTCGCCGACGGGAAGGCGGCGAGCCGCTCCACCGGGATCGGGTTCCCGCACCGCTCACACCATCCGTAGCCACCCTCGTCGAGCCGCTCCAGGGCGCGCTCGACCTGAGTGATCCGTTCCCGGATGCTGTTGGCGAGGGAGATCTCCTGCTCGCGCTCCAACGTCTTGGACCCGGTGTCGGCCTGGTCGTCCCCGGCCGAGTCGGTCAGCCGGTCGCGCTGCAGCTCGGTGATCTCGCTCAGCGTCTGATCGTACTCGGCGCGCAGCTCGTCCCGTCGGGCCGCCAGGGCCGCCCGGATCTTCTCGGTCTCCGCCGCGCTGCGGGTGGCCTTCGCCGCCGGTTTGCGACCGGCGGTCCTGGTGTCGGCTGGCTTCGCCATCGTCAGCTCCCTCAGCCGCGGGACGCGGCGGTCGGCGGTGCCCGGACAGGGTCCGCCGACATGGCGTACCCAGGTAACAAAACGGGCGCACGGCAACGATGGCCGCGCACTCCGGAGGTTGGCAAGAATACGGAACGTACAGGCGTCCGACAACGTGCCGCACTGTCGTACCGCTATTCAGCCCCTAATAACCCTCAATTGGGGCAAAAGGAAGACTAGCAGATCAGCCGTCCCGATCCTCGCCGTACTCGCCGAACCACCTCGCCAGCCGGCCCCGCCGGCTGACCGCCCGCAGCCGGCGCTCCGCCTCGTCCCGCACGCCGGCGGTCGCCACGATCAACAGGCTGTCCCCCGTCTTGAGCCGGGTGTCCGCGCCGGGCACGAAGCCCACCCCGTCGCGCAGCACCAGGGTCACCGACGCGCCCACCGGCAGTCGCAACTCGTCGACGTGCACCCCGGCCAGCCGGGATCCGGCCGGCACCTCCAGCTGGAGCAGGTCCGCCCGCATCCGCTCCAGCGGGGCGGTCTCCACCCGGATCTCCGCCAGCTCGGCCGGGGCGGTCACCCGCAACCGGCGGGCGGCCGGCGCAAGCGTGCCCGCCTGGAGCACCGTGAAGATCACCACCAGGACGAAGACCGCGTCGAACAGCCGGTCCGCCCCGGGCACCCGGGCCGACAACGGGATGGTGGCCAGCACGATCGGCACCGCGCCGCGCAGCCCGGCCCAGGACAGGAAGACCTGCTCGCGCAGGCGTACCCGGAACGGCAACGCGGAGACCAGCACCGACAGCGGCCGGGCCAGCAGCAGCAGGGCCAACCCGGTCACCACCGCCGGCAGCAGCGCGGTGTGCAGCCGGTCCGGCGTGGCCAGCAGGCCGAGCAGCACGAACAGCCCGATCTGGGCCAGCCAGGCCAGCCCGTCGGCGAACCCCAGGATGGCCTGCCGGTGCGGCAGGCGGGCGTTGCCGAGCAGCACCCCGGCCACGTAGACGGCGAGGAAGCCGGAGGCGTGCAGCACCGCCCCGGCGGCGTACGCCAGCACGGTGAAACCGACGGCGGCGATCGGATACAGCCCGGACGAGGGCAGCGCCGCCCGGCGCAACGCGAACCGGCCGGCCAGCCCGACGGCCAATCCCACCGCGGCGCCCACCCCCAGCTCGTAGCCGACCAGGAAGACCTCGAACCACCACGGATGCTCGGCCGGGCCGCTGCGGGACAGCAGCACCACCAGGATCACCACCGGGGCGTCGTTCATGCCCGACTCGGCCTCGAGGGTGGCCACCAGCCGGGGCGGCAGCCGCAGCCGACGCAGGGTGGCGAAGACCGCCGCCGCGTCGGTGGAGGAGAGCACCGCGCCGTAGAGCAGCGCCAGCCGCCAGTCCAGCCCGAGCAGCAGGTGCACCACCACGCCGACGACGACGATGCTGACCAGCACCCCGACGGTGGACAACGCGCCGGCCAGCCCGAGCACCGGACGCAGGGTGCTCCACCGGGCGGTGAGCCCGCCCTCCGCGATGATCACGATCAGCGCGCAGAAGCCGAGCGCCCGGGTCAGCTCGGCGTCGTCGAACCGGATGCCCAGCCCGGCCTCGCCGATCGCCACCCCGAGGGCCAGGTAGACCAGGAGACTCGGTACGCCCAGCCGGGTGGAGAACCGCACCGCACCGATCGCCACCAGCAACACGGCCGCCCCGAGAAGCAGCGCCAGATCCAACCCCGGCGTCACGGGCGCCCCACCCGGAGCGCCGTCAACCGGCCGTTCCGTCGCGCAGCCGCCGCAGCAGCTCGGCCAGGCCGGGCCCCGGACGATCGACCAGGAAGAGCTTGTCCCGGCTCGCCGCACCGGTGCGCAGCGCCACCGCCGCCGGGCGGACGCCCAGCGCCCCGGCCAGCGCCCGGCGGGCCGCCTCGGTGGCCCGGCCGTCGACCGCCGGGGCGGTCACGGCGATCACCAGGGCGGGACCGAGCGGACCGGCGAAGCAGCCGCCGACCCGGGGCCGGGACACGCCGGGCTTGACCCGCACCGCGACGGTCAGCGTGTCGTCCGTGGGCATCGACGCCGGCCTCAGCGGGGGTAGGTGTCGGCGAGCAGGGTGGTGTCCGGGTTGCAGAGACCGCACGGGGTGAACCCTAGGGAGATCGCCTCGTACACCGGCAGCGGCTCGTGCTCCCGCTCGATCAGGTGGGCACAGGAGAGCAGGTGGTAGCGGGGGTGCCCGTCGACCACCCGAACCTCGGCGTCGAGCCCGGCCACCCGGGCGGCGTCACCGGGCGGAACCCGTTGGGCCGGTGGGTCCCACGGCGACGCGGCGTCGTCCGAGTGCTCCCAGGGCGGCGCGGGGTCGTCCCCGGCATCCCAGCCGAAGTCGTCCGCAGGATCCCAGTCAGGGTCGGTCGCCGGGGTCCGGGCGGCGTCGGCCACGGCATCCCGGCCGGGGTCGGTCGCCGACTGCCGGTCGCTCGGCGGGTCCGGCCGTCCCGGAGCCGCCGGGTCCGGCGGAGAGGACACGACGACGGGCTCCCACGGGGCCTCCGCCTCGGGCTCCCAGGCACCGGCGTCGGGGCGGGTGGGGACGCCGACGGGGTCGCCGGCGGCCGGCGGACCGGGTGGTTGCCGCCACCCGGCACCACCGGTGCCGATCGTCGTCGGAACGTACGTCGTCGGGACCTCCGACGGCGCGGTCGCGGCCGGTGGGACGGTCGTGCGGGGCGGACCCGCGCCTCGATCGCCCGACTCGGCCCGCTCCGTCGCCCTCGCCCTGGTGACGGCTGCCTGGCGGGCACCGGCCACCAACGCGACGGCGGCCAGCAGACTGGCCGCGATGGAACTGGTCAACAGCGTGCTGGAGCCGTCGACGAGACCGAACACCAGCAGTACGACCGCGACGAGGATGAGCAGCAGACTGGCGACTATCACGGCTCACCCCCGCCGCGTCGTGGGTCGTGGTGGGATCGGCGGCCGTCGGGCGACGGCCGCCGACCGTGGATCAGCGGCCGGCTTCGAGTGCGCCGGAGCGGCTGCCGCCGTACGAGCCGGCGAGGCCCGCAGCAGCCAAACCGTTGCCACCGACGGCACGGGTGCCCTCGCCGCGGGTCATCTCGGCCTCCAGGCCCTGGCCTCGACCGTCGAGGTCGCGCAGCTGGCTCTCCAGGTATGCCTTGAGCCGGGTGCGGTACTCGCGCTCGAACTGCTTGAGCTCCTCGATGTGCTTGGAGAGCGCAGTGCGCTTGGCGTCCAGGCCACCCATTGCCTCCTGGTGCCGCTGGCGGGCGTCGCGTTCCAGCGCGTCCGCCTTGGCGCGCGCCTCGCGGGTGACCTCCTCGGCCTTCGAGCGGGCCTCGGAGAGCAGCTGGTCGGCCTCACGACGGGCGTCGGAGACGTGGTCGTCGGCGGTGCGCTGGGCCATCATCAGCACCCGCAGCGCCTGCTGCTCGCCGTCGCCGCCGGCGGCCGGGCCACCGGTGGTGCGGACCTGCTCCAGCTCCGCCTGCATCGCGCGGGCGGCCTGCTCGGCGGCCGCCTTGTCGCGCTGCACCCGGTCGAGCTGGGCCTTGACGTCGTTGAGCTCCGCCGCGAGCCGGGCGTCGCCGCCGGGGCCGGCCGGGGCCCCCCCACGACCGCCGCGCTCCACCTGGGCGCGCAGCTCGTTGTTCTCCTCGATCAGACGGGCGAGCTCACGCTCGACCTCGTCCAGGAAGGCGTCGACCTCCTCCTCGTCGTACCCCCGCTTGCCGATCGGCGGCTTTTTGAAGGCGACGTTGTGAACGTCGGCCGGGGTCAGCGGCATCGAAACTCCTCGGGTCAGTTGCGGCCGCGTAGCGGGCTGTCACCGGGCGGTCACCCGATGATCAACCGCTTCAACACGAACTCCATCAGCACGAACAGGATAACCAGGAGCACAAGGGAGGCCAGGTCGATGCTCACGGTACCAATTCGCAATGGGGGGATCACCCGCCTCAACGCCTTGAGGGGGGGATCAGTGACGCTCCACACGGATTCCAGTCCTGCGGATGCTCCACGCCCTGGTTGCCACCGGCGACCGTACTGGAGGACGGCGCTGAGAACGAATCGGGCCAAAAGTACAATTAGGAAGAGGTACAGGATGAGATACAGAACTTGGAGCACGATCGACAACACGGCAGGCGACGTCCCTCGGTCGGGTGGGCTTAGCTCAGGGAGAAAAAGCCGCCCTCAGCGATCTTGGCCTTGTCCTCCGCGGTGACCTGGACGTTGGCCGGCGAGAGCAGGAACACCCGGTTGGTCACGCGCTCGATCGTACCGCGCAGCCCGAACGCCAGTCCGGCGGCGAAGTCCACCAATCGGCGGGCATCGGCCTCGTCCATCTCGGTGAGGTTGATGATCACCGGGACGCCGTCGCGGAAGTGCTCGCCGATGGTCCGCGCCTCCCGGTACGTGGTCGGGTGCAGGGTGGTGATCTGGTACCGCTGCTCCTCCTCGGCCACCACCGGCCGCTCGCGGGGCGATGCCTGCGGCGCCAGGGCGAGATTGTCCCGGGTGTGGTAGCTCAGCGCGCCCGAGGTGTCCGACCCACCGGACCGGGTGATCGACCGGACGCTCGCCCGATCGGCTCGCTCCGACCGCTCGGCCCGCTCGGCTCGGTCGGCCCGTTCCGACCGCTCGGCCCGCTCGTCGCCGGCCCGGTCGGCCTCCGCTGCGCGGCTCGACCGGTCGGCCATCCGGCCCCGCTCACCGAGGCGCGGACGCGGTGCCGGCGGCTCCTCCGCGTCGTCCTCGTCGTCGTCGGCGAACTCCTCGGCGTACCGGCTCGACCGGTACCGCGACTCGCGGTAGCCGGGCTTGTCGTAGCCCTCGTCGTAGCCCCGCTCGTCATCCTCCTCGACGAGACCGAGCCAGACCCCCGCCTTGCGCAGTGCACCCATCCCGCGCCCTTCCGTCCGCCGTGCGGCACGCACCCCCGTGCCGTGTCGCCATGATCGCGAGTGGACCTACCTGCCCACCGGATCGAAGTGGCAATCCCCCGACGCGCGATTCGCGGCTCGCCCGCCGTGGCCCCCGACCCGAGGACGCCGCTCCTGAACAACACTGATGTAATTTGCTTCTATCAGGGTCAGGCTACCGCAGCGTGGAGCGCATTCCGAGCAACGCGCTGCCGACGCGGACATGTGTCGCGCCGTACCCGATCGCCGTCTCCAGGTCGCCGCTCATCCCGGCGGAGAGCGCGGTGGCCGCCGGATGCCCGGCCCGGAACGCCTCCGCCACCTCGGCCAACCGGGCGAACGCCCGCTCCGGTTCCCAGCCCAACGGCGCCACCGCCATCAGTCCGGCCAGCCGCAGCGCCCCCGACCCGGCCAGCGCCCCGGCCACCGGATCGAGCCCCCGATCGGGGTCGGCAGAGCCCGGCAGCGCGCCCCCTCGGGCCGGGTCACCGTCGATGCTGACCTGCACCAACGTCTCCAGCGGACGGTCCCGTCCGGACTCGGCGGCGGTGGCCAGCGCACGGGCCAACCGGACACTGTCCACGGAGTGCACCACATCGGCGTACCGGACCACCGAGCGGGCCTTGTTGCGTTGCAACTGACCGATGAAGTGCCAGCGGGCGATCACCCCTGCCGCCGCCACCTCGGCCGCCTTCGGCGCGGCCTCCTGGTCCCGGTTCTCCCCCAGGTCGGTGACCCCGAGCCCGGCCAACGCGACCGCGTCGCCGGCCGGGTACGTCTTGGTCACCGCGATCATGGTCACCTCGGCCGGATCCCGGCCGGCAACGGCGCAGGCATCAGCGATCCGGGTACGCACCACGGCCAGCCCGGCCGCCAGTTCGGCGCGTCGGTCCGGACGCAGCGGGGTGGATCGACCGGTCATCGGCGGGGCTGCCCGGTCATCGGCGGGGCGGTCGGTCATCAGCGGGGCTGCTCGGTCATCGGCGGGGCTCAGGAGCCGTTCTTGAGGAAGTCGGGCACGTCGACGTCGTCGAAGAGCACCCGGCGCGGCGACTGCTGCGGCGGCGGCATGGTGGCCGGCGCGGTGACCGCCGGGGCCTGCGGCGTCGGCTGGTTGTGGTTGCTCTTGCGCGGCGACTCGACCGCCTTGTACGCGGGCGTGCCGCCGTCGAAGCCGGCGGCGATCACGGTGACCCGCACCTCGTCGCCGAGCGCGTCGTCGATGACCGCGCCGAAGATGATGTTGGCGTCCGGGTGGGCCGCGTCGGTGACCAGTTGCGCCGCGTCGTTGATCTCGAACAGCCCCAGGTCGGAGCCGCCGGCGATCGAGAGCAACACGCCCCGCGCGCCGTCCATGCTCTGCTCCAGCAGCGGGCTGGAGATGGCCGCCTCGGCCGCCTCGACCGCCCGGTTCTCGCCCCGCGCGCTGCCGATGCCCATCAGCGCGCTGCCCGCCCCGCTCATCACGCTCTTGACGTCGGCGAAGTCCAGGTTGATCAGACCCGGGGTGGTGATCAGGTCGGTGATGCCCTGCACACCGGAGAGCAGCACCTGGTCGGCGGTGCGGAAGGCGTCCATCATGCTGATGCCGCGGTCGCCCAACGCCAGCAGCCGGTCGTTCGGGATGACGATGAGCGTGTCGCACTGGTTGCGCAGTTCGTCTATCCCCGACTCGGCCTGCACCTGGCGGCGCTTGCCCTCGAACGAGAACGGCCGGGTCACCACGCCGATGGTCAGCGCGCCGAGCTTGCGGGCGATGTTGGCCACCACCGGCGCCCCGCCGGTGCCGGTGCCGCCACCCTCACCGCAGGTGACGAAGACCATGTCGGCGCCCTTGAGCACCTCCTCGATCTCGTCGCGGTGGTCCTCGGCGGCGTTCTTGCCGACGTCCGGGTTGGCGCCCGCGCCGAGCCCCCGGGTCAGCTCCCGGCCGACGTCGAGCTTGACGTCGGCGTCACTCATCAACAACGCCTGCGCGTCGGTGTTGATCGCGATGAACTCGACGCCCTTGAGCCCAACCTCGATCATCCGGTTGACGGCGTTGACGCCGCCGCCGCCGATGCCGACGACCTTGATGACCGCCAAGTAGTTGTGCGGAGGTGTCATCTCCGGTCCTTTCCCTTCGAGATTGGCTCGCACCGCCCCGGTACGGCGTGGCCCAGACCGGTGGTCGACGAGCTGTCACCAGCGAGGATCAGAGCTGAACCCTAACCCTCTACTAGAGGCTTACAGTTATGTCAACCACTGATCCTCTTCGGGGCAACGTAAGCGCACCCACGCCGAGAGCCAAGGACCTCCCCGGCGTGTCGCCGCCGGGAGCGTAACGACTCACGTTCGCTGCGGGCCTCACTTGAAGGTCACCACGTCCGGCGCGCTCACGTCGATCGTGTCGGCCTTGCGACCGAGCAGCGCCGTCGCCACCCGCGCCTTGTCCTCGCCCCGGGTCGCGTCGCCCCATACCACCGTCCGCTCGTCGCGCAGGGTCAGCCCGATCCGGGCCAGCCCCTCGACGGTCACCTCGACGAGGACGGCCCGCAGCTGGGGGGTGAGGACGGTCAGCACCTGCAACGCCGCCTGGGTGCCCGAATCGTCCGGCCCCGGGGCGGCCAGCCGCACCACCGGCAGACCCTCCGGGGGACGCGCCACCGTCCGGAACACCACCCCGGTGCGGTCGAGCACCACGAACCGGTCGTCCCGGGGCACCACGGCCACCCCGGTCCGCTCCACCACCGTCACCACCAGGGCGCCCGGCCAGTCCCGGCGGACCGTGGCGCGCTCCACCGGGGCCAGCCCGCCGATCCGCCGGGCCGTCGCGGCCAGGTCCACCCGGGCCAGCGGCACCCCGTCCGGCACCGCCGCCGCGTCGCGCACCTCGACCGGGGTGACCAGCCGAGCCCCCTCCACCCGGACCTCGCGTACCCCGAACAGGCCCGAGCCGAGCACGACCCAGGCCACCAGGCCGGCGAGGGTCAGCGCGCCGGCCACCACCGCCCAGGGCAGGGCGGCCCGCATCCGCCGCTGGCGGGCCCGCGCCATGAACCGCCGGGTGGACGGCGGGACCGCGTCGCTGCCCGCCCGGACGAGCTGCCAGCGCCGTACCGGGCCACGTCGGGAGCCGCCGCCGTCCGCGCCCGCGGTACGGCCCCGGGCCGGCCCCGGACTCATCCGGGGGTGGAGGCCGCGCCGTCCGGGCCGACGACCGGGCCCGGGACGGTCGGGTCGGCAGCGCTCCCGGCCCGTGCGGTGAGCGCGTCGAGCAACTGGTCGCCCAGCAGCGAGATCGGCGGGGCGCCCATGGTCACCACCACGTCACCGGGGCGGCCCCGACGGGCCACCTCCACCGGCGCGTCGTCCCAGGAGTCCACGAAGACCTTGTGCGCGGCGTCCAGCGGCACCGCCGCCAGCAACGCCGCCGATCCCTCGCCCGGCTGGCGCAGCTCACCGGGGCCGAAGACCTCCAGCAGCACCAGTTCGTCGGCGATGCCCAGCGCCGCGGCGATCTCCGCCTGGAGATCGCGGGTGCGGTACAGCCGGTACGGCTGGAAGACCACGATCAGCCGGCCGTCGCCGGCCACCTCGCGCAGCGTCTGCAGGGCCAGGGTCATCGAGGTCGGGTGGTAGGCGTACTCGTCGTAGACCAGCACCCCGTCGGCGACGCCCTTACGCTCGAAGCGTCGGCGCACGCCGGGGAACGCGGCCAGCGCCGCCTCCGCCGCCGCCACCGGCAGCCCGAGCAGGTGGGCGGCGAGCACCGCCGAGGCGCTGTTGAGCCCCATGTGCCGCCCCGGCACCGGCAGCCGGATCTCGCCCAGCGAACGGCCGTCGAGCGCCGCCAGGTACCGCACCCCCTGGGCGGACGAGGCCATCTCGGACAGCCGCAGGTCGGCGTCGGCCGCCTCGCCGTACGTCCAGACCCGACGGCCCTCGGCACGCAGCGTCTCGGCCAGCCGCCGGCTGCCCGGGTCGTCGGCGCAGGTGATGATGAACCCGGCCGGGTCGGTGAGCCGGGCGAACTCCGCGAAGGTCGCCTCCAGGTTCGCCAGGTCGCCGTAGGTGTTCAGGTGGTCGGCCTCGACGTTGGTGATGATCGAGACGTACGGGCGGTAGATCAGGAACGAGCGGTCGCTCTCGTCCGCCTCGACCACGAAGTGCTCGCCGGTGCCGTGGTGCGCGCCCGAGCCCACCTCGGAGATCTCCCCGCCGATCACGAAGGACGGGTCGACGCCGGCCTGCTGGAGCACCATGGTGACCATCGAGGTGGTGGTGGTCTTGCCGTGGGTGCCGGCCACCGCGACGGTGCGCCGGCCGGTCATCGCGGCGGCGAGCGCCTCGGAGCGGTGCAGCACCCGCAGCCCGCGCCGACGCGCCTCGACCATCTCCAGGTGGTCCTGCGGGATGGCCGAGGAGTAGACCACCGTGTCCACCCCGTCGAGGTTGGCCACCTCGTGGCTCATGTGGATGGTGCCGCCCAGCGCCCGCATCCCGGCCAGCGACGGCCACTCGCGCAGCTCGCTGCCGGAGACCGGCAGGCCCCGGGTGAGGAAGAGCCGGGCCAGGCCGCTCATGCCGACCCCGCCCACCCCGATCAGGTGGATCCGGCCCAGATCCTCCGCGGTGAGCGTGCCGGCCGGAGTGAACTGCGCGGTGTTCATGCCAGGCACCTTCCCGTCGCGGTGGTCCGGCTCATCGGGCCACCGCCTCGTAGACGAAGTTCAGCAGGGCCACGTCGCCGTCGCGTCGCCCGTACCCGGCGGCGGCGGCACCCATCGCGTGCAGCCGCTGCGGGTCGCGCAGCAACGGGATCACGGTGCGCTCCAGCCAGGCCGGGGTCAGCTCCGCGTCGTCGACGAGCAGCCCGCCACCGGCCTCCACCACGGGCAGCGCGTTGCGCTTCTGCTCCTGGTTGGAGTGCGGGTACGGCACGTAGATGGTGGGCAGGCCGATGGCGGCCACCTCGGCGCAGGTCATCGCCCCGCCCCGGGCCAGCATCAGGTCGGCGGCGGCGTAGCCCAGCTCCATCTCGGACAGGTAGGGCAGTGCCACGTACGGCACCGGCAGGTCACTGGGGATCGGCACCGGCTCGTTGCGGGCGCCCATCACGTGCAGCACCTGCACGCCGTTGCGGGCCAGCTCCTTGGCCGCGCCGGAGACCGCCAGGTTGATCGACCGGGCACCCTGCGAGCCACCGGCGACGAAGAGCACCGGCAGGTCGGGGCGGAGCCCGAAGTGGGCGCGGGCGGCGGCGCGCACGGTGTTGCGGTCCAGCCCGGCGATGCCCCGGCGCAGCGGCACGCCGACCACCCGGGCGTCGCGCAGCGCCTCGGACTGGGCCGGCTGGTGCGGGAAGCCGACCGCGAGGTTCCTGGTGAACTTCATGCCGAGCCGGTTGGCCACCCCCGGCGGGACGTTCACCTCGTGGATGACGATCGGCATCTCGCGCCGCCAGGCGGCGAGGTAGCCGGGCACCGAGACGTACCCGCCGAAGCCGACGACCACGTCGGCGGCGACCTCGTCGATCACCTTGCCGGCGGCGCGGGCCGCCTTCCACATCCGGTCGGGGGTACGCATCAGGCCCAGGTTGACCGAGCGGGGCAGTTGGTAGGCCGGGATCTGCCGCAGGTCGTAGCCGGCCGGCGGGATCAGCTCGTTCTCCAGCCCCTTGGGTGTGCCGAGGCAGGTGATCCGGACGCCCGGGTCGTGTCGGCGCAGGCAGTCGGCGAAGGCGAGCAGCGGGTAGATGTGCCCACCGGTGCCCCCTCCACAGAGCACCACCGAACGCAGCGGACCCATCAGCGTCTCCTCTCGCTCGCCGACCCGCCCCGGGTCCGGTCCTGCCGGACGCCGCGCGGTACGGCCTGTTCGTCGGGTCGCCGCCCGCGCGCCCGGGGTACGGACCCCGGGGCAGCCGGTGGCGACGCCGGTCGGCTCCGCGCACCGGGAAGCGGCGGCAACGGGGCCCAGACTAGTCGGACCCATCGGGCGGGCGGACGGGCATGCAGGGCTCGGGCCGCGTCGGGTTCGGCACGGGCGAACGAGGCGAGCATGCCGACCGCCGCCAGGGTGACGACCAGGGCGCTGCCCCCGTCGGAGATGAACGGCAGCGGCACCCCGGTCAGCGGCAGCAGCTTGGTCACCCCACCGATGTTGATCACCGCTTGGCCGACCAGCCAGGCGGTGACGGCGGTGGCGGCGAGCCGGCGGAACGGGTCGGCGACCCGCCGGGCGATCCGCAGGCCGGTGTAGGCCAGCACGGCGAAGAGCACCAGGATGACGGTGCAGCCGACCACGCCCAACTCCTCGGCGATGACGGCGAAGATGAAGTCGTTGTGGGCCTCCGGCAGCCAGCCGAACTTGATGCTGCTCTTGCCCAGCCCGACGCCGAACCAGCCGCCGTGCTCGATGGCGTTGCGGGCCTGGACCATCTGCCAGCAGCCCTCCAGCCCCTGCTCGACGCAGACCTTGGGGTCGGGAGTGTCGAGGAACGAGGTGAGCCGGGCCAGCCGGTAGTTCTCCTGGCCGCGTGCCCCGGAGCCGGCACCGAGCGAGGCCACCGCGATCAGCAGGCCGATGCCGACCAGGCCGACCGCGGAGAGGGCGGCGAAGACCCGCAGCCGCACCCCGGCCGCCCAGAGCAGGCCGACCACGATGGCCAGCAGGCAGAGCATGCTGCCCAGGTCGTTGTAGCCGACCAGCACGAACAGCAGGCCGACCACCGGGAAGAGCGGGGTGGCCAGTTCCTTCCACCAGCCCAGCGCGGCCCCCTTGCGGGCCACCACGTGCGCGCCCCAGAGCACCAGTGCCAGCTTGGTCAGCTCGGCGGGCTGCACCTGGATCGGCCCGAGGTAGAGCCAGAGCAGGTGGGCCCGCAGCGGCCCCAGGGACGTCAGCCCGAACAGCGCGTCCAGGGCCACCAGCAGGTTGAGCACCAGCAGCAGCACCACGGCGACGCCGAGCATCGGTCGGCCCAGCGAGCGGAAGGTGCTGGCCGGCAGCCGCTGGCAGGCCCAGAACGCGACGATGCCGATCACCGCGAAGATCGCCTGCTTGGTCACCGAGGCGGCGGCGTCGCCCGCCTCGGCGTAGTCCCGCACGCTGGTGGCGGAGAAGACCATGGTCAGGCCGATCAGCAGCAGCAGGCCGGCGCTGGACAGCAGCAGGTAGTAGGAGGCCAGCGGGCGGGCCAGCAGGCCGCGCAGCGCCGCCAGGCCGCCGGCCGGGTCCAGCCCGGCCAGCGCCGCCGGCGGATCGGCGGTACGCCCCGCGCCCGCGACCCGCCGCGGCTGGGTCTCCGTCGTCGTACCGCTGGTCGTGCCTCGGTCCTCCCCCACCTGCCCATCATCGCCGCTGCGGGCGGCCCGTTCCTGCCGTTCGTCCCGGTCGGCGTGTCGAAATGCGGAACAGGGGCCCCTCCGGTAGGAGGAACCCCCGTCCGTGGTCGGGGCGCGGCGGCCGGCGCGGAACGCCGGTCAGCCCATGCTGGCCAGGAAGTCGCTGTAGAAGAGGCCGAGCGCGATGGCCACGCCGATGCCCGCGATGATCCAGAACCGGACCACGATGTTGACCTCGCTCCAGCCGGCCAGCTCGAAGTGGTGCTGGAGCGGGGACATCCGGAACACCCGCTTGCCGGTGGTCCGGAACGAGATGATCTGGATCACCACGGACATCGTGATGATCACGAAGAGGCCGCCGAGGATGGGCAGCAGCAGCACCGTCCGGGTGGACATCGCCATCCCGGCGATCAGCCCGCCGAGGCCCAGCGCGCCGGTGTCGCCCATGAAGATCCGGGCCGGCGAGGTGTTCCACCACAGGAAGCCCACGCAGGCCCCGGCCGCCGCCCCGGCGATCAACGCGATCTCCAGCGGATCCCGGACGGCGTAGCAGTAGTTGTTCGGGTTGGCGGTGTACGTCGGGTCGGCGCACCAGTGCCGGTACTGCCAGAACGCGATGAGCGCGTAAGCGGCCAGCACCATCACCGACGCGCCGGTGGCCAGCCCGTCCAGGCCGTCGGTCAGGTTGACCCCGTTGGTGGCCGCCATCACCACCATGATGATCACGATCACCGAGGCGATCTTGCCGATCTCAAAAGCCGGGATGTCCCGGATGAAGCTCAGCGTGGTGCTGCCCACGGTCTCGGTGTTGGTCGTCGCGCCACTGGCGTCGGTCATGCTGCTCGGGAAGTAGAGCGCGACCACCCCGAAGATCGCACCGACCAGGATCTGCCCGAACAGCTTGCCGCGCTTGTTCAGCCCGCCGCTGTGCCGCTTGCGCACCTTGAGGAAGTCGTCGATGAAGCCGACCGCCCCGGAGAAGACCATCAGCCCCAGCAGCACCAGCGCGGTGATGGTCGGCTCGACCTGGGCGATCTGCGCGTCCGGCAGGGTGGTCAGGGCGAGGTGGCCGGCGACGTACGCGATGACCGTGGCCAGGATGAAGACCACGCCGCCCATCGTCGGCGTGCCCTTCTTGCCCTCGTTGCTGGCGAGCCCGAGGTTCGATCGGATCGGCTGGCCGGCCTTGAGCCGGGCGAACACCCTGATCGCCAGCGGGGTGGCCAGCAACGACACCAGGAACGCCACGCCGATGGCGACGATGACCGCCCTCACGCGGCACCCCCCGCGCCGGCCCCGTCACCCTGGGCGTCGACACGCAGCGCGTCGGCCACCTCCCAGGTGCGGTACCGGGAGCCCTTCACCAGGACGACGTCGCCCGGTCGTAGCTCGCTACGCAGCACCTCGATGGCCGCCGCCTGATCGGTGAGCAGCACCGACCCTCCTCCCCAGTCACTTACCGCTGTCGCGCCCTCGTGGATCGGCGCGGCCGGCTCGCCCACCACGAGCAGCCGGTCGACACCGAGTTCGGCCGCGAGCCGGCCGACCTCCCGGTGCCCCTCGTCCTCGTACTCGCCCAGCTCGGCCATGTAGCCCAGCGCGGCGAACGTCCGTCCACCCCGGTGCATGCCGGCCAACGCGCGCAGCGCCACCGCCGTCGACGCCGGGTTGGCGTTGTACGAGTCGTCGATCACGGTCACCCCGTCGGGACGCGTGAAGACGTCCATCCGGCGGGTGGAGACCAGTCCCAGGTCGCCCAGGGCCACCGCCAGCTCCCCGAGCGGCATGCCCAGCTCACGGGCGACCGCCGCCGCAGCGAGCGAGTTGGAGACCTGGTGCCGGCCGGTCAGGCCGAGCCGCACCGGGGCGGTCCCCTCCGGGGTCACCAGGGTGTACGCCGGCCGACCCAGACCGTCCAGGGTCACGTCCACCGCGCGGACGTCGGCGGTCTCCGCCTCGCCGTAGCGGACCACCCGGGCGACGGTCCGGGACGCCATCGCGGCGACCAGCGGGTCGTCGGCGTTGAGCACGGCCAGCCCGTCGGCCGGCAACGCCTCCACCAGCTCCCCCTTGGCCAGGGCGATGTTCTCCACCGAGCCGAACTCACCCAGGTGCGCCACCCCGACGTTGAGCACCACCGAGATCCGCGGCGGCACCACGTCGCACAGGTAGCGGACGTGCCCGACGCCCCGGGCGCCCTTCTCCATCACCAGGTAACGGGTCTGCCCGGTGGCCTGCAACGCGGTGTACGGGTGGCCCAGCTCGTTGTTGAACGACCCCGGCGGGGCCACCGTCGGGCCGAGCCGGACGGCGAGCTGGGCGATCAGGTCCTTGGTGGTGGTCTTGCCCGACGAGCCGGTCAGCCCGATCACGGCGAGTCCGGGCAGCCGGTCCACCACGGCGCGGGCCAGCCGGCCCAGCGCGGCCAGCGCGTCGTCCACCAGCACCATCGGCACCCCGGGCAGTTCCCGGGTGCCGAGCACCGCCACCGCACCGGCGGCGACCGCACCGGCGGCGTAGTCGTGCCCGTCGACCCGCTCACCGGGGAAGGCGACGAAGAGCGCCCCGTCGGTGACCTTGCGGGAGTCGAACTCGACCGGGCCGGTGACCCGGACGTCCGGGTCTGCGGCGCGCAGTCGGCCGCCGACCGCCGAGGCGACCTCGGCCAGGCTCAGCGGGATCACCGCTGACCCGCCAGGTCGCCGAACCGGACGCGCAGCGCCTCCGCCAGCTCGGTGCGGTCGTCGAAGGGGTGCATCTCGCCGGCGATCTCCTGACCGCGTTCGTGCCCCTTGCCGAGCAGCGCCACCACGTCACCCGGCTCGGCCAGCCGGACCGCCTCGGCGATCGCCTCCCGGCGGCCCGGCACCTCGATGATCCGGGCGGCGACGGCGACGCCGTACGCACCGGCCAGCACCTCGGCCCGGATCGCCGCCGGGTCCTCGGTACGCGGGTTGTCGTCGGTCACCAGCACCACGTCGGCGCCCCGGGCGGCGGCGGCGCCCATCGCCGGGCGCTTGCCCCGGTCCCGGTCGCCACCGGCGCCGATGACGCAGATCACCCGCCCGGTTCCCGAGTCGCGCAGCGCGGCCAGCGCGGCCACCACGGCGTCGGTCTTGTGCGCGTAGTCGACCACGCCGCGCACCGGCGCATCCCCGCTGACCAGTTCCAGCCGGCCGGGCACACCGCCGCAGGCGGCCACCCCGGCGGCGGCGGTCACCGGGTCGACCCCGGCGGCGACCAGGCTGGCGATCGCCAGCAGCGCGTTCGCCACGTTGTGCCGGCCGGGCAGCGCCACCCCGGCGGGCAGGACGAGGTCGTCCGGACCGTGCGCGGTGAAGCGCTGGGCGTAGCCCACGCCGCCGACCCGGTCGGCCCACCAGGTGGCGGTCGGGTCACCGGCCGCCGAGTAGCTGACCGTGGCCGGCCGGAACAGCGGGCGCAGCCCCGGATCGTCGTGGTTGAGCACCTCGACCCGGCAGCGCCCGTCGAAGAGCTTCGCCTTGGCCGCGAAGTAGTCCGCCGAGTCGGTGTGGAAGTCGAGGTGGTCGGAGCCGAAGTTGGTGTAGCCGCCGACGGTGAACCGGACCCCGCCGACCCGCCCCATCGCCAGGGCGTGGCTGGACACCTCCATGACCACGGCGGTCACCCCGCGCTCCCGGGCGGCGGCGAGCAGGGCGTGCAGGTCGGTGGCCTCCGGGGTGGTCCGGACGCTGTCGATCACCAGGTCGCCCAGCCGGGTCTCCACCGTGCCGATCAGGCCGGTGACGTGGCCGGCGGCCCGCAGCCCGGACTCGATCAGGTACGCGGTGGAGGTCTTGCCGGCGGTGCCGGTCACCCCGATCACGGTCAGCCCGTCGGTCGGGTCGCCGTAGACCGCGGCGGCCAGCTCACCCAGGACGGCCCGGGGATCGGGCGTCACCAGGACGGGCAGCCCCGTCGCGCCGGCCATGGCGGCACCGGCCGGGTCGGTCAGCACGGCCACCGCGCCGGCCGTGGCGGCACCGGCGGCGAACTCCGCGCCGTGTCGGCGGGCGCCGGGCAGCGCGGCGTACAGGTCGCCGGGGCGGACCTCCTGGCTGGCGTGGGTCACCCCGGTCACGGTCACCTCGGCGGCGCCGGCCGGCGGCGCTACGGCGAGCCGGTCGGCGAGGTCGCCGAGCCGGACTCCGGGCACGGTACGGGGGCGTGGATTGCCGGGCACGGCGTCAGACCCTACCCGGTCGTCCGGTTCCGGCCGCACAGCCGCCCCGGTGGTTCGTCGGCACTCACCGATGATGTCCCGCCGTTCCCGGTCAGCGCGGAAAGACCTCGAAGTTGGGGGATTTCCCGCTCGATGGCGGGACCCGGTAGTGACGCAGGGTGAAGCCCATCAGCTCGCGGAACGCCGGTGCGACGACCGCGCCGCCACCGCCCTCGGGGTTCCACACGAAGACCGCCACCACGTACCGGGGCGCCTCCGCCGGGGCCATCCCGATGAACGAGGCCACCTCGCCCGGTTGCTGCTTGCCGTCGACGTACCGCAGGCCGGTGCCGGTCTTGCCGGCGACCCGGTAGCCGGGCACCGCGGCGGCCAGGCCGGTCGCGCCGTCGACGGTGGTGACCGCCTCCAGCAGGGTACGCAGCGCGGCGGCGTTCTGCGGGCTGAGCACCGAGCGGGTGACCGGGGCGGCGGACGGGGTGCGCTTGCCGTCCGCCCCGACCACCTCCTTGATCAGGTGCGGCTGCACGTAGGTGCCGTCGTTGGCGATGGTGGCGTACGCGGCGGCCATCTGCAGCGGGGTGGCGTCGACGCTGTGCCCGATCGGCACCGACCCCTCCGACGAGCCGCTCCACTGGTCGGCCGGGAGCAGCCGCCCGGACGCCTCACCGGGCATCCCCTCGCCGGTGGGCTGCCCCAGCCCGAACCGCTTCTGGTAGTCGATCAGCCGGTCCCGGCCGAGCCGGTCACCGATCTCGATGGTGCCGACGTTGGACGAGTACGCCAGCATCCCGGCCACGCTCAGCTTCTTGCCCTCGGCCGGGTGGGTGTCGCGGAAGGTGACGTCGCCCTTGGTGATGGTGTTCGCGACCGGCCAGGCGCTGTCCGGCGTGATGACGCCCTCCTGCAACGCCGCGCCGTAGGTGATCGCCTTGTGCACCGAGCCCGGGTCGACCACGAAGCTGGTGGCCACGTCCTCCCGGTCGGTGGGCTGGCTCTGCTCGGGGGTGGCCGCGTTGTAGGTCGGACTGCTGGCCTGGGCCAGCACGTCGCCGTTCTTGGCGTCCATCACCACCGCCGTGCCGATCCCGCCCCGGATCTGCGCCATCTGCCGGCGGAGCACCTGCTGCGCCTGGAACTGGAGATCCTGTTCGAGGGTGAGCACCAGCGAGCTGCCCGGTTTGGGTTCGGTGGTCTGGCTGTAGCCGCCGGGGATCGGCGCGTTGAGGTCACCCACGCCGGCCTCGTAGACCCGCCGGCCGTCCTGGCCGCGCAACACGTCGTCGTAGCGGGCCTCCAGCCCCTCCAGGCCGTCCATGTCCGGGCTGGTGAAGCCGACCAGGTTGGCGGCCAGGTCACCGCCGGGCACCTCGCGGCGCTCGTCGCGGTGGGTGCCGATGCCGGCGAGCTCGAGCGCCTCGATCTGCTTGGCCTTCGCGATGTCGACGCCCCGGGCCAGGTACCGGAACTGGAGCTCGCCCTGCCGCTTCATCTTCTCGGCCAGTTCGGAGACCGGGATGCCGAGCAGCGGCGAGAGCGCCTTCGCGGTCGCCGTCCGGTCCTTCACCAGGGTCGGGTCGGCGAAGACGTACCGCGCCTCGACGCTGCGGGCCAACGGTGCGCCGTTACGGTCCTCGATCGACCCGCGCGGGGCCAGCAGGTCGATCCGGGTGAGCCGATCGCTGACGCCACCCCCGGCGTACGCCGGGGTGTCCACGGCCTGGAGGACGACCAGCCGGATGCCGATGACGGCGAAGATCGCCAGCACGAGCACGGTGCCCAGCCGGAGCCGGCGACGCGGTTCGGCGAGCTTCGGCGGGCGGCGCGGCTTGCGCACCGGCCGCCGACCGGCCGGCCGGTCGGTACGGCGGGGCGCCTCGGTGCGGCGTGGGCTGCCGCGGCCGGGCGTGTCGGTCCGGCGCGGGCCGGCGCGGCCGGGCCGCCGCCGCGGCGCGGGCGGTTCGGCGAACTCGTCGTCGTCATCGGGGGCGGCGCGCGGCGGCACGGTCCGGATGACGCCGGTGCGAGCGGTCGGGGCGACCTCCCGGCGACCGGCCCGGTTGGCGGCGGCCCGGCCGCCGTCGAGCACCTGGAGGGCGGGCCGGAACGGGTCGCCGGAACGGCCGGCGCGCGGAGTACGCCGCTGCCCGCCCCGTTCCTCGCTGCTCTCCCGGATGGTCCGGCCCCGAGGGGTGTACGCCCGCGCGTCGGAGATCCCCCCGACGTCCCCGGTCCGCGACTCCCCCGTCCGTGGTTCGCCGGCCCTTGGTTGCCCGGCCCGTGGTTCGCCGCCCCGGGCGGCCCCACCACGAACCGCACCGCGCCGGGAGCCTGTGGCGTCCCGACGCGGTTCGTCCGATCTCGGCGGCACGGGTGCTACCCCCCGTTGCCCTGCTGGCTGGTGATCGCCGGCTGCCCGTCGGCCGGCTGCGGCACGCCGATCAGCCGGCCGTCCGGGAGCCGGATGTACGCCGGTTCGCCCGCCTCCACCAGACCCAGCTTGCGGGCCTCGGCGGTCAGGTTGCCCGGCTCCTTCGCCTCCTCGATCTGCTTCTCCAACTGCTGCTGGTCGACGTCGAGGCGGGCCTGCTGCTGCTGGAGCTGCTGGAGCTTGAAGGCGTTCTCGTTGATCTTGGTGTTGACCGCGAGGATGCCCAGCACCCCGCCGACCACCAGCACCACGATCAGCGCCGCGAACGGCGCGCGGGGCACCCGGACCGGCGGCGGCGGCGCCACCCGCAGCCGGGGCGACCCGGCGGTGGCGGCGGTCCGGGTGGCCGGCTGCTCCGCCGGCCGCAGCGCGGCGCTGCCCTGGGTGGGGAACTCGCGCGCCCCCCGGCCTGCCGTGCCCTGTCGACCGGCGAGGTCCGCCGGAGTCGCGGTACGGGTGGAGCGCTGCGCCGTGGTCCGGCCCCCCGACCGCGGTGCGCGCTGCCCGACGACCGCGTCGCGGCCGTCACGCTTGTTGACGTTCATGTCCCCTCCCCCTGTTCGTCCGTCCTGCCGTCCCCCGGGGTCGGCCCCTGGTCCACTGTGGAGCCAGGTGTCGACCCCGCCCCTGGTTGGTGCATCGCCCTGACCCGTCGGCGGGACCGTTCGCGGTCGGTCCGCCCCTGGTGCCCGGTGGCCGGGTCGAGGCGCTCCGCGGCCCGCAGCCGCACGGATGCGGCCCGCGGGTTCGCGGTGACCTCGGCTTCCCCGGCGAGCTCGGCGCCCCGGCTCAGCAGCCGGAACGTCGGACCCGACCCGGGCAGTTCCACCGGGAGGTCGACCGGGCCCTTACTGCGGACCCGGTCGGCGAGCGCCTGCTTGGTGAGCCGGTCCTCCAACGAGTGGTAGGACAGGACCACCATGCGACCACCCACGTCGAGCTTGTCGAGGGCAGCCGGCAGCGCCGTCTCCAGCACTGCCAGTTCCCTGTTTACCTCGATGCGTAAAGCCTGAAACGTTCTCTTGGCCGGGTGTCCCCCGGTTCGTCGCGCTGGTGCCGGAATGCTCTCCCTGACCAGCTCGGCGAGCCGGGCCGAGGAGGTGATCCGGCCACGCTCCCGCTCCCGGAGGATCGCCGAGGCGATCCGGCCGGCGAACTTCTCCTCGCCGTAGACCCGCAGCACCCGGGCCAGATCCGGATGGGAGTAACTGTTGACCACCTCCTCGGCGGTCACCCCCCGGGTCTGGTCCATCCGCATGTCCAGCGGCGCATCCTGGGCATAGGCGAACCCGCGGTCGGGCGCGTCGAGCTGCAACGAGGAGACGCCCAGATCGAACAGCACCCCGTCGATGCCCGGATAGCCCAGCCGCTGCACCACCTCGGGCAGCTCGTCGTAGACGGCGTGCTCCAGGTGGACCCGGTCGGCGAACCTGGCCAACCGGACCCGGGCGTGCGCCAGGGCCTCGGTGTCCCGGTCCAGGCCGATCAGCACCGTGCGCGGATGCCGTTCCAGCACCGCCTCGGCGTGCCCGGCCAGACCCAGCGTGGCGTCGACGTGGACCGTTCGGTCACCCCGGTCCAGCGCGGGGGCCAGCAGCTCGAGACACCGCTCGAGCAACACCGGCACGTGCGTGCCGCGTAGCTCCCCCATGTCGACCCCCACTGTGGAATAAGTCTTTTCGTGTCGCGCCCTGCCCGTCGGACGACGCCGTGCCGTCGTACCGCCAGATCCCCATCCGCTCCCGCCCCGGCTCCGGGCCACCGACCCGGAACGGAGATCGTGCCCCTGGCACCGGGGAAGGGGCGCCAGGAACTCGAAAGCGGCTGGAGATCTCGCAGTACGTCGGGCGTCGCCACGCCCTACAGACCGCCGGGCAGCACCCCCTCCTCGATGTCGGCGAAGTCGTCTTCGCTGTCGGCGAGGTAGCTCTCCCAGGCCGCCCTGTCCCAGATCTCCACCCGGGTGGACGCCCCGATCACCACCAGATCCCGGTCGAGCGCGGCGTAGGACCGCAGGTGGGCCGGGATGGTGACCCGGCCCTGCTTGTCGGGGACCTCGTCGTGCGCGCTGGCGAAGAAGACCCGGCTGTAGGCCCGGGCCGCCTTGTTCGTCATCGGCTGCGCGCGCAACTGGTCGGCGATCCGCTGGAACTCGGGCGTGGGGAAGACGTAGAGACAGCGATCCTGTCCTTTGGTGATCACTACACCCCCCGCCAGTTCGTCCCGGAACTTGGCCGGAAGGATCAATCGGCCCTTTTCGTCCAGGCGCGGAGTGTGGGTGCCGAGAAACATCGGCCCAACCCCCTCGCCCTGAGCGGCGTTCGCGGCGCCGCTGACCCCCTGGGCCGGTGGGCCCTCCCGGCCTCACCAATGCGCCCCACTCTACTCCACTTCCCTCCACCTGCAACCAGAATCGCCCGCCCGGCGCGTCGCCGTCGCGGATAAAGCCGCACGTCAGAGCCGGTGGAGCGAAGTGGAGGGCAGAGCGCCCCCGCGCCGCGTCCACTACCCGACATTGATCGACTCCGTCCGGTGGAGCGCCCGCCGACCGGACGCCCCGTCCACCCCGACCGAACGGTTCGCCGTCGGCGGCGATCTGGCGGGCGCGGGGGTCCGGTAACCTCGCTCGGGTGACGGACGCGAAGATGCCCCTGCGGGCGAAGGTGGCAAGCTCGGTGTCGCGGACCGCCGCGGCGCTGTCGCGCGCCGCCGGCCGGGGCGACGGCTCGGTGATCGGCGGTTGGATCGGGCTGAAGATCGACCCGGACCTGCTGGCCCACCTCTCGGCCGGACGCGCCATCGCGCTGATCTCCGGCACCAACGGCAAGACCACCACCACCCGGCTCAGCGCCGCCGCCGTCGGCGTGCTCGGCCGGGTCGCCACCAACTCCTTCGGCGCCAACATGCCCTCCGGGCACACCTCCGCGCTGGCCAAGGCCGGCAGCACCCCGTACGCGGTGCTGGAGGTCGACGAGCACTACCTCGCGCAGGTGTTGGAGGCCACCGAGCCGCACGTGGTGGCCCTGCTCAACCTCTCCCGCGACCAGCTCGACCGGGCCAAGGAGGTCGCCATGATGGCGCAGCTCTGGCGGGCCGCGCTGGTCCGGCACACCGACGTGCGGGTGGTGGCCAACGCCGACGACCCGATGGTGGTCTGGGCGGCCACCCCACCGGCCGACCCCGTGCAGGGCATCCGCCCGCCCCACGTCACCTGGTTCAGCGCCGGCCAGCGCTGGCACGACGACTCCTGGGTCTGCCCGGAGTGCGGCTCCACCATCCAGCGCTCCGGCGGGCAGTGGTGGTGCACCGGCTGCCCGCTGCGCCGCCCGGAGGCGCAGTGGACGGTGGAGGACGACGGCGTGCTCGACCCCGCCGGGGCCTGGCACAAGGTGACCCTCCAGCTCCCCGGCAAGGTCAACCTCGGCAACGCGGCCACCGCCCTCGCCGTCGCCGCCGAGTTCGGGGTACGTCCCGTTGACGCCGTCTCCCGGCTGCACACGGTGACCTCGGTCGCCGGCCGGTACGCCCAGGTCGACCGGGACGGCCGCAACATCCGGCTGCTGCTGGCCAAGAACCCGGCCAGCTGGCTGGAGGCGTTCGACATGGCCGACGAGGCGCCCACCCTGCTCTCCATCAACGCCCGCGACCCCGACGGGCTGGACACCTCCTGGCTCTTCGACGTCGACTTCGCCCCGCTGCGCGGCCGGCAGGTGCTGATCACCGGTGACCGGGCGTACGACCTGGCGGTCCGGCTCGACGTCAACGGCGTGCCGTTCCAGCACGTCCGGGCATTCGGCGAGGCGGTCCGGGCGGTCCCGCCGGGCCGACTGGAGGTCATCGCGAACTACACCGCCTTTCAGGACATCCGAGCGGAGTTGGACCGTGTCAACTGAGAGCCTGCGTATCGTCTGGATCTACCCCGACCTGCTCTCCACCTACGGGGACCGGGGCAACCTGCTGATCCTGGCCCGGCGGGCGCAGCAGCGCGGGATGCCGGTCGAGGTGCTGGAGGTCCGCTCCGACCAGCGGTTGCCCGCCACCGCCGACATCTACCTGCTCGGCGGCGGCGAGGACGGCCCGCAGGCGCTCGGCGCGCAGCGGTTGCTCGCCGACGGCGGCCTGCACCGGGCCGTCGCCCAGGGCTCGGTGGTCTTCGGCGTCTGCGCCGGCTACCAACTCCTCGGCACCTCCTTCTTCGCCAAGGGCACCCGGTGCGCCGGGCTGGAACTGCTCGACTTCTCCTCCGACCGCGGTCCCACCCGGGCGGTCGGCGAACTGGCCGGTGAGATCGACCCGAGGCTGGGCGTACCGGCGCTGTCCGGATTCGAGAACCACGGCGGCCGGACCCACCTCGGCCCCGGCGTGTCGCCGCTGGCCCGGGTCAGCGCCGGGGTCGGCAACGACGGTGTCACCGAGGGCGCCTGGCGGGGCAAGCTGCTGGGCACCTACTCGCACGGGCCGGCGCTGGCCCGCAACCCGGCCCTGGCCGACCTGCTGCTGCGCTGGGCCACCGGCGCGCACCAGCTGCCGCCGCTGGACGACACCTGGGCCGACCGGCTCCGCACCGAGCGCCGCGCCGCGGTGGCCGCCGCCGCCCGCCCATGATCCCCGCCGCCGGCCCGTGATCCCGGCCGGGCGACCGTGATCCCCGCCGTCCGGCGGCTGCTCGGCCAGCCGTCGGCCCGCCGGTTCACCCTGCTGCTGTGCATGCTCGCCGGGTTCGCGGCGCTGCTCCTGCTGGCACCCCGTCCGGACGTCGCCGACCTGCCCCGGCTCGCCGACTCCCTCGGCGGGTACGCCCCGGTCGCCGGGATCGTCGTCGGGGCGCTGCTGCTGGTGGCGCTGGTCCCGCGTACCTTCGTCACGCTCGCGGCGGGGGCCGTCTTCGGCCCGTGGGAGGGCGCGGCGTACGCGCTCGGCGCGGCGCTGCTGGCCGCCGCGCTCGGCTTCGCCGTCGGCCGGGTGCTGGGCCGGGAGTTCGTCGCCGAGCGGGTTCGCGGCCGGCTGGCCCGGCTCGACGGCTGGTTCGCCCGGCAGAGTGTCCTCGGCGTGGTCACCGTACGGCTGCTGCCGATCGCCGGGTTCGGCCTGGTCAGCTACGGGTACGGCACCACCGGGGCGCGGGTGACGCCGTTCCTGGTCGGCAGCGTGCTGGCCTCCGCCCCGACCGCCTTCGGCTACGCCGCGATCGGCGCGGCGGTCAGCTCCCCAGGGCAGGTCAACTGGTTCGCCGCCGCCCCGGCCAGCCTGGGGCTGATCGCCAGCGCGGTGCTGGCGTACCGCTGGTGGCAGGCCGAACGCCGACGCCGGCTCGCCGTCACCGACGCACGTCCCTGAGCGGTCGACGACGGCGCCGCGCCGATCGGGGCCGCCGGGACACCCGAGTCGTCCGAGCGGTGTGCCGCAGAGGCATCATCGTTGCCCTGCGGCACACCGCTGCACAGACGCCCGGCACCACCGACCCAGCGGCACGACGAGGACGGGTGATCGCGGTCAGGCGACCACGGAGACCAGTCGACCCGGCACCACGATGACCTTGCGGGGCTCCTTGCCGGCCAGCGCGGACGCGACCGCCTCCAGGGCCGCCGCCCGGACGACGTCCTCGGCCGCGTCGGCGGGAACCTCGATCCGGCCCCGCACCTTGCCGTTGACCTGCACCGGGTAGGTGACCGTCTCGGCGACCAGCAGCGCCGGGTCGGCGGCCGGGAAGTCCACGTACGCCAGGGAGCCGTCGTGGCCCAGCGTGCGCCACAGCTCCTCGGCGACGTGCGGGGCGAACGGGGCCAGCATCAGCACCAGCGGCTCGGCCACCTCACGCGGGGTCTCCGGCAGCCGGGTCACCGCGTTGGTCAGCTCGATCAGCTTGGCGATGGCGGTGTTGAACCGGATTCCCTCCATGTCGACCCGGACCCCGTCGACGACCCGGTGCAGCAGCCGGCGGGTGGCCTCGTCGGCCGGCGCGTCGGTGACCCGCAGCGCACCGGTCTGCTCGTCGACCACGGCCCGCCAGACCCGTTGCAGGAACCGGTACGACCCGACCACCGCGCGGGTGTCCCAGGGGCGGGACACCTCCAGCGGACCCATCGACATCTCGTAGACCCGGAAGGTGTCCGCACCGTAGGCCGCGCACATGTCGTCCGGGGTGACGACGTTGCGCAGCGACTTGCCCATCTTGCCGTACTCGCGGGTCACCTCGGCCTCGCCGTGCAGCCACCGGCCGTCGACCTCGACGACCTCCTCCGCCGGCACCGGCGTGCCCCGGGAGTCGCGGAACGCGTACGCCTGGATCATGCCCTGGTTGAACAGCTTGCGGAACGGCTCGAACGAGGAGACGTGGCCCAGGTCGTACAGCACCTTGTGCCAGAACCGGGCGTACAGCAGGTGCAGCACGGCGTGCTCGGCGCCGCCGACGTACAGGTCGGTGCCCCCGCAGTCGCCCTCGGCGCGCGGCCCCATCCAGTAGCGCTCGTTCTCCGCGTCGACGAACCGCTCGGAGTTGGTCGGGTCCAGGTAGCGCAGCTCGTACCAGCAGGAGCCGGCCCACTGCGGCATCACGTTGGTCTCCCGGGTGTACCGCTTCGGCCCGTCGCCCAGGTCCAGCTCCACCTCGACCCAGTCGCGCCGCCGCGACAGCGGGGTCTCCGGGTTGCTGTCGGCGTCGTCGGGGTCGAAGGTCTTCGGGGAGAAGTCGTCCACCTCGGGCAGTTCGACCGGCAGCATCGACTCGGGCAGCGCGATGGCCGCCCCGGTCTCGTCGTACACGATGGGGAACGGCTCGCCCCAGTAACGCTGGCGGGAGAACAGCCAGTCCCGCAGCCGCCAGGTGACCGCGCCGACGCCGTGGCCGTTGGCCTCCAGCCACTCGATCGTCGCCGCCTTGGCGTCGGCGACCCCCAGCCCGTTCAGGTCCAGGCCGCGTTCGGGCGCGGCGCTGTTGATCGCCGGCCCGTCCCCGGTGTACGCCGTGCCGTCGAAGCCGTCGGCCGGCTGCACGGTACGCACGATCGGCAGCTCGAACACCTCGGCGAAGGCCCAGTCCCGCTCGTCCTGGGCGGGCACCGCCATGATCGCGCCGGTGCCGTAGCCGGCCAGCACGTAGTCGGCGACGAAGATCGGGATCTGCCCGCCGGTGACCGGGTGGGTGGCGTACGCGCCGACGAAGACGCCGGTCTTCTCCTTGGTGTCGGCCTGCCGCTCCAGGTCGGTCTTGGCCGCCGCCGCCTTCCGGTACGCCTCGACGGCCGCCCGGGGGCTGGTGTGCCCGCCGGTCCAGGCGTCCCTGGTCCCCACCGGCCAGGCGGCCGGCACCAGCGGGTCGACCAGCGCGTGCTCGGGGGCCAGCACCAGGTAGGTGGCGCCGAAGATGGTGTCCGGTCGGGTGGTGAACACCGTGATGCGGGCTTCGCCCGGGGCGCCGGAATCAGCGGTCGAGGCCGCGAAGTCGATGTGGGCACCGGTGGAGCGGCCGATCCAGTTGCGCTGCATCAGCTTGATCGACTCGGGCCAGTCCAGCGTGTCCAGGTCGTCCAGCAGCCGGTCACCGTAGGCGGTGATCCGCATCATCCACTGCTTCAGGTGGCGCTTGAAGACCGGGAAGTTGCCCCGGTCGGAACGGCCGTCGGCGGTGACCTCCTCGTTGGCCAGCACGGTGCCCAGCCCCGGGCACCAGTTCACCGGCGCCTGCGAGACGTACGCCAGCCGGTGGTCGTCGACGATCTGCCGCCGCTCGGACTCGGTCAGCTCGGCCCATCCGCGGCCGTCCGGGGTGGGCCGGTCACCGGCGGAGAACTCGGCGATCAGCTCGGCGATCGGGCGGGCCCGGCGGGCGTCCGGGTCGTACCAGGAGTTGAAGACCTGCAGAAAGATCCACTGGGTCCACCGGTAGAAGTCGGTGTCGATGGTGGCCACCGAGCGCCGCTCGTCGTGGGCCAGCCCCAACCGGCGCAGCTGCGCCTTGTACCGCTCGATGTTGGCCACGGTGGTCGTCCGGGGGTGGGTGCCGGTCTGCACCGCGTACTGCTCGGCGGGCAGGCCGAACGCGTCGAAGCCCATCGCGTGCAGCACGTTGCGGCCGGCCATCCGCTGGTAGCGGGCGAAGCAGTCGGTGCCGATGTAGCCCAGCGGGTGACCGACGTGCAGCCCCGCACCGGACGGGTACGGGAACATGTCGAGCACGTACAGCTTCTCCGCGTCCGCGCGCGGGTGGGCGGGATCGGCCAGCGGGCCGGTCGGGTTCGGGGCGTGGAAGGTGCCCTCCCGCGCCCAGGTGTCCTGCCACCGACGCTCGATCTCGTCGGCCAGGGCCGCGGTGTACCGGAACGGGGGAATGTCGCCCGCCGGTGCGGCTGCCTCACTCATGGCTACTCCTTGGCGCGGTGTCGAACTGGCGCGGTCGTGTCGATGGGCGCGGCCAGGTGGACTGGCGCGGTCGTGTCGGGTCCGGGAGCCCTGCCGAGGGCACGAAAAAGCCCCTCGCACAGGAGGGGCCGCCGTGCTGTCGCGCGTCAGCGCATCAGCACGGCCCGGTAAGAAGCAGGAAGACTCCGGCCATGCCTCGCATTGTACCCCCTGGCACCCGCCGGCCGGGGGCCGCGTCCAGCTCGACGATCACCTTCCGTGACCATCCGGCCGCGTCAGGTCCCCCGACCTGACGAATATCCGCGGCATGGCCCGCCGACTTCCGGCAGGGGTCGGCGTTCACCGTAAACATGGTTAGCCTGAGAGACCAGTGCGATTCCTGCGGCAGACGAGGCTTCCCGTTGCGAACCGAACGACGGGTCCAGGTGCTCCTAACCGAGCTGCCGTCGCGGCGACGAGGGGAAGACCCGTGACACAACAGACCTGGGACGAGGTGGGCGGCGTCCTGCCGCACGACGAGTTCCGCGCCGCCAGCGAGGCCATCGTGGCCAACATCGAGCAGGTCATCGAGGGCAAGACAGCGACGGTACGACTCGCCCTGGCCGTCCTGCTGGCCGAGGGACACCTGCTGATCGAGGACGTCCCGGGCGTCGGCAAGACCAAGCTGGCCAAGGCGCTCGCCCGGTCCATCGACTGCTCGGTCCGGCGCATCCAGTTCACCCCCGACCTGCTGCCCAGCGACGTCACCGGGGTCAGCGTCTACAACCAGGAGACGCACGACTTCGAGTTCCGGCCGGGTGCGGTCTTCGCCAACCTGGTGGTCGGCGACGAGATCAACCGGGCCTCGCCGAAGACCCAGTCCGCCCTGCTGGAGTGCATGGAGGAGCGCCAGGTCACCGTCGACGGCGTCACCTACCAGCTCCAGACGCCGTTCATGGTGATCGCCACCCAGAACCCGATCGAGATGGAGGGGACGTACCCCCTCCCCGAGGCGCAGCGCGACCGGTTCACCGCCCGTATCGCGATGGGTTACCCGGGTCCGGAGGCCGAGCTGGCCATGCTGGACGGGCACGGCGCGGCCGACCCGCTCCAGGAGCTGCGCCCGGTCTCCGACGCCGACACGGTCCGTCGGTTGATCGCCACCGTCCGCAACGTACACGTCGCCGACGCCGTCAAGCAGTACGCCGTCGACCTGGTCACCGCCACCCGGGAGGCCCCCGACCTGCGGCTGGGCGCGTCCCCCCGGGCCACCCTCCAGTTGCTGCGCACCGCCCGCGCGGTGGCCGCCCTGGAGGGGCGCGACTACGTGCTGCCCGACGACCTCCAGGCGCTCGCGGTGCCGGTGCTGGCCCACCGGATCATCCCCACCGCGGACGCCCAGCTGGCCCGCCGCACCACCGACGCGATCGTCGCCGAACTGGTGCACCGGCTGGCCCTGCCACCGGACCGCAAGCGCCCCACCGGGTACGACACGGCCCGCCCCGCCGCCGGTAACGGCCGCCCGCCGTTCGAGCCGCGGAGGCCGTGAGGTGCGTGACGGGCTGCGTGGTCTGACCACCCGGGGCCGCTCGTTCCTGGCGGCGGCGATCGCCGCGGCGATCTCCGCCGGCATCCTCGGCGAACGGGACCTGCTCCGGGTGGCGGTGCTGCTCGCCGTCCTGCCGCTGCTCGCCGCGCTGTACGTCGGGCGGACCCGGTACAAGCTGGCCTGCAACCGTTCGCTGGACCCGCACCGGGTGCCGGTCGGGGCCAGCTCCCGGGTGGTGCTGCGGTTGCAGAACATGTCCCGGCTGCCCACCGGCACCCTGCTGCTGGAGGACCGGCTGCCGTACGCCCTGGGCAGCCGGCCCCGGGTGGTGCTGGAACGGCTCGGCGCGCACCAGGCCAGCTCGGTGGCGTACACGGTCCGTGCCGACGTGCGCGGCCGGTACGAGGTGGGCCCGCTGGTGGTCCGGATGACCGACCCGTTCGGGCTGTGCGAACTGAGCCGGGCCTTCCCCAGCACCGAACAGCTGACCGTGATCCCCCAGGTCACCCCCCTGCCCTCGGTACGCCTGCCCGGCGAGTACGCCGGCAGCGGCGACAGCCGGGCCCGGTCGGTGGCCGTGCACGGCGAGGACGACGCGGCCACCCGGGAGTACCGGATGGGCGACGACCTGCGCCGGGTGCACTGGAAGTCGACCGCCCGCACCGGTGAGCTGATGGTGCGCCGCGAGGAGCAGCCCTGGGAGAGCCGGGCGACGGTGCTGCTGGACACCCGGGCACACGGCCACCGGGGCGACGGCCCGACGGCCAGCTTCGAGTGGTCGGTCTCCGCCGCCGCCAGCATCGCCTCGCACCTGCGGCAGGCCGGGTACAAGCTGCGCCTGGTGACCGGGTCCGGGGTGGACGTCGACGCCACCGAGGCCACCGGGGACGGCCTGCTCCTCGACCACCTCGCCGACGTCCGGCTCGACCAGCGCGGCGACGTCGCGAGCCTGGTGCAGCGGGTCCGGCAACGCGCCGACGGGGGCCTGATCATCGCCCTGTTCGGCTCCCTGACCACCACCGAGGCGGAGCTGCTGAGCGGGCTACGCGGCAGCGGCGCGACCTGCGTCGGCTTCGTTCTCAACAGCTCCACCTGGCTCAACCTGCCCGAGCGGGCCCGGTTCGAGGCCGAACAGGCCCACGCCGCCGCCGCGTTGGCCCTGTTGCAGGGTGGCTGGCGGATCATCGGGGTGAACCACGACGGCCAGCTGCCGGCGCTCTGGCCGCAGGCCGGGCGCGGTTCGCAGGGCTTCGCGCTGCGCGCGGCGCTCGCCGAGACCGTTGCCGGGGGTGTCCGGTGAGAGGTCCGACGACAGAGAGGGTCACGTCGTGATCGCGTCCCGGAACATCGGCTTCGTGGCCGCCGCGGCGACCCTGCTCGCCGCGGCCCCGCTGTCGTCGATCTTCCAGCAGTGGACCTGGCTGATCCAGTCGGCCATCGCGGTCGCCGTGGTGGCCGGCGCGGCGGCGCTCACCCGGCTCGTCCGGGCCCCGCTCTGGGGTCAGGTGCTGGGCATGCTCGCCGGCCTGCTGCTCGCCCTGACCTGGCTCTTCCCGGGCGGCAGCGAGCTGGTCGCCTTCCTGCCCACGCCGGCGACGCTGGCCCACTTCGGTGAGCTGGCGCAGGGGTCGTTGCAGGACATGCGCTCGTACGGGGTGAAGGTGCCGGACACCACCCCGCTGCTGTTCATCAGCGTGCTCGGGGTGGGCGCGGTGGCGGTCGTCGTCGACGTGCTCGCCGTCGGGCTGCGCCGCCCGGCCCTGGCCGGGCTGCCCATGCTGGCCATCTACTCGGTGCCGGTGGCGGTCTACGTGGACAGCGTCCCCGCGCTGCCGTTCGTGGTCGGCGCCTCCGGCTACCTCTGGCTGCTGGTGACCGACAACGTCGACCGGGTCCGCCGGTTCGGCCGCCGGTTCACCGGCGAGGGCCGCGACGTGGACGTCTGGGAGTCCTCCCCGCTGGCCGCCGCCGGCCGCCGGCTGGCGGCGGTCGGGGTGGCGCTGGCCGTGGTGCTGCCGCTGGCCGTGCCCGGGATGACCGGCGGGCTGCTGGACCAGTTCACCACCGCCGGCGACGGCACCGGCAACGGACGCGCCGGGCAGGGCGGCGGCCCCGGCCGGATCGACCTCTTCGCGGCGCTCAGCGGGCAGCTCAACCAGTCCGAGGTGGCCGACATGGTCACTGTCACCACCACCGAGCAGAACCCGTTCTACCTGCGCTTCGGTGTCGCCGACGAACTGCGCCCGGACGGTTTCCGGGTACGGCCGCCCACCGGCCGGCCGGTCAACCGGGAGCTGCCCGACCCGTCGGACCGGGCCGGGCAGGGGGTGGAGCAGCAGACGTACCGGGCGACCGTGGAGGTCAACCGGACGCTGAACATGCCCTTCGTGCCGGTCTACACCGACCCGGTCAGCTTCGACGGGCTCAACGGCAACTGGTCGTACGACCAGAAACTCGGGGTGGTCTTCTCCAACCGGGACAACTCCCGGGGCAAGCGCTACTCGTTCGAGTACGTGCGCTCGACGTACACCCCGGCGGCGCTGCGCCGGGCCCGACCGCTGCCGGCCGAGCACCCGGTCCGGCTGGAACAGACCCGGACCCCGGAGGTTCGGGAGGTCGGTCTGCTGGTCAGCCGGCTGGTGGAGGGGAAGTCCACCGACTACGACAAGGTCCGGGCGATCTACGACTACTTCTCCCGGGAGAACGGCTTCAGCTACTCGTTGAGCACCAAGGGCGGCACCAGCGGCCAGGAGATCGTCGACTTCCTCACCAGCAAGGTCGGCTACTGCCAGCAGTACGCGGCGGCGCTGGCCTGGCTGGTGCGGGCAGCCGGCATCCCGGCCCGGGTGGCGTTCGGCTTCACCAACGGCAGCAACGCCAACGGCGACAGCTTCACGTTGACCAACCGGAATCTGCACGCCTGGACGGAGGTCTACTTCGACCAGTTCGGCTGGGTGCCGTTCGACGCCACCCCCGCGTACGGCGTACAGGGGTCGAACCGGTCGGCGTGGGCGCCGGACTCCGACGCCCCGGACCCGGAGCCGTCGGACACCACCGCCCCGGCCGCCCCGGGCGACCCGGGCGCCACTGCCGGACCGCAGCGGAACGAGGCCGCCGAGAAGGACATCGACCCCGGTTTCGACGCGACCGCCAACGCCCCCGTCGAACGCCTCCCGACCTGGCCGTGGTGGACGGTGGGCGCGCTACTCGCGTTACTGGCGCTGCTGGCCGTACCGGCGCTGCGCCGGCGTACGCTGCGCCGGCGACGGCACCGCTCACCCGTCCCGGTGCCGGCCGGCGTGGCCCCCGACGACGGGGCGGGCGGGAGCGTCCCGATGACGGTGCTGGGCGCGGACGCCGAGCGGGCTCGGGCGGACGCCCACGCGGCCTGGGACGAACTGCTCGACACCCTGGTCGACTACCGGGTGCGGATCGACCGGACGGAGACGCCCCGGGCGACCGCCGAGCGACTGGCCCGGGAGGCGGTCGGCGCCGACGCCGACTCGGCCACGGCGGTACGGCTGCTCGGCCGGGCCGAGGAACGCGCCCGGTACGCCCGTGACCCGCTCACCGGCGAACCGCTGCACCCGGCGTTGCGGACGGTGCGCGGCACTCTCGCCGCGCAGGCGGATCGGCGCACCCGGCTCCTCGCCGCCGTGCTGCCCCCCTCGGTGCTGCTGCGCTGGCGTACCTCGCTCGGCGACACCTCGGCTCACCTGGTGACGGCCTCCGGCCGACTCCGCCGCCTGCTGCTGCGCTGGAATCCCCGCCGACTGCTCGCCACCCGGCGCGCCTGACCCACCATCGTCGACCGCCCCCGCGCCGCCCCCGGCCGGGGGCGGTCGTCGTCCGTGGGGCGTAGCGGTGAGCGGGGCCGGACACGACGGTACGACGGAGGTGGCCGGACTGCGTCCGGCACCCACCGTCGGCGGTGACACCCGTCCACTCAGGGGTGGGCAGGGTTCAGCGATGTCCCTCCGGACGTTGCCGCCACCGATCCTCCATGCGGTCCAGCAGCGACGGCCGACGGCCGCCCCGGCCACGCGGACGACGGCTCGTCGTACCGCCCACCACGTGCAGGTCCGGTGACTGCGCCCGCCGGTGCGACTGCACCGCGTAGCCCAACGCGGCCAGCATGACGACGAACCCCGCCACTGCCAGTGGCGGAGTCTTGATCACCGCGCCGTAGACCAACAGGGCCAGGCCGACGACCACCACGCCGGCAGCGACGAGCAGGCGACGTCGCGTATGGAAACGCGGGTCACTGGCGCGCACGGCCGAGGCGAATTTAGGGTCCTCGGCAAGCGACCGCTCGATCTGCTCGAACAGCCGCTGCTCGTGCTCCGAGAGCGGCACGGCACTCCTCCCCGGTCACGTTGGTCGGCCCGGTCGGGCCGACAGACCGTGGCAGCCAACCGGCTGCTTGCCGCCAAGTCTACGAGGGGGGTCGCGCGTCGGAAAGCGGGACGACCTATGGTCGACTGCTATTTTCCCCGCGCCGGGGATCACGTTTGCCGAGCAGACTGGCTGGACCTATGACGGACCGCCCGAAACGGGCAGCCGCCGCGTCGGCGGCGGTCTCCGCTTCCCGCCATCCCCGCTCGGGTGCGCCGAGGGTCAGCTGCCTCGGCGTATCGGCCACCCCGGCCAGGTTCTCCACCCGGACGCCGACCAGCCGGACCGGCTCACCGGGGTCGAGAACCGTCCAGAGGCCCCAGGAAGTGTTGAAGATCTCCCGAGCCACGTCGGTCGCCACGCCGAGGGTCCGGGACCGGTTGACGGTGCGGAAATCGGACAGTCGCACCTTGAGCGAGACCGTCCGGCCGACCTGACCGGCCCCGCGCAGCCGGCTGCCCACCTTCTCGCTGAGGGCGAGCAACACCCGGCGGATCTCCTGCGGGTCGACGACGTCGACGTCGAAGGTCAGCTCGGCGCCGATCGACTTCTCCACCTGCTCCGGGCGGACCGGGCGCGGATCTTGCCCCCGGGCCAGCTCGTGCAGGTGGGTCGCGGACGCCACCCCGAGCGCCTTGCGGAGCATCCCGGCAGGCGCCTCGGCCAGGTCGCCGATGGTACGCAGGCCGAGCCGGCGCAACGTCTCGGCGGACCGCTCCCCCACCCCCCACAGCGCGTCGACCGGCAGTGGGTGGAGGAACTCCAGCACCCGGCCGGCCGGCACCACGAGCAGACCGTCCGGCTTGGCCCGGGTGGAGCCGAGCTTCGCCACGAACTTGCTCGGGGCCACCCCGACCGAGCAGGTCAGCCCCTGCTCGGCCGTCACCCGGGCGCGGACCTGCCGGGCGATGGCGGCCGGCGGGCCGAACAGCCGGCGGGCGCCCGTCACGTCGAGGAACGCCTCGTCGAGGGAGAGCGGCTCGACCAGCGGGGTGACGTCCCGGAAGATCCGCATCACCGCCTCGGAGGCCGCCTGGTACTGCGGGAAGTCGGGCGGCAGGTAGACCGCACCGGGACAGAGCGCCCGCGCCCGCGCGGTGGGCATGGCGCTGCGGACGCCGTACCGGCGGGCCTCGTAGCTGGCGGAGCTGACCACCCCGCGCGGCCCGATGCCGCCGACCACCACGGGCCGGCCGCGCAGCTCGGGGCGGCGGCGCACCTCGACGGAGGCGTAGAAGGCGTCCATGTCGACGTGCAGGATCGGGCTGGCCGAGTCGTCGGCGTCGGGCCCGAAGCGCGGGTCACCGCCGCGCGGCAACGACTGGCTCCGACCCATCCCCGCAGGCTAGCCCCCTGGTACGACAGCCGACCCGCAACGGTCAGCCCCGGACCACCAGCAGCGGCACGGTCATCTCCGCCGCGGTGTCCGCCCCGTGGTACGCCACCAGCCGGGACACCGCCGGCGGCTCGGCGCGGGTGGCCAGCACCACGTACGTGTCGCGGCAGGTCACCACCACGTCGCCGACCCGGCCCAGGTGTTCCTCGCCGACCGGGCCGAACCAGCCCTCGGCGACCACCTGCTCGCGGGTCCGTACCCGGGCGGCCGGCCCGAGCACCGCCGACCAGGTGGCCACCACGTCGTCCACCGCGCCCGGTTCGACGTGCAGGTAACGCACCCGGGGCTCGCCGGCGACCACCCGGACGCCGGCCCGCAGCCGCAGGTCGGTGTCCAGGTCGAAGCGGTGCGCCACCGGCACGTCGAGTTGACCGTGGTCGGCGGTGACCAGCAGCGCGGCGTCCGACGGCAGCCCGTCGACGAGCCGGGCGAGCAACCCGTCCACCTCGGCGACGGCGATCCGCCACGGCGTCGAGTCGACCCCGCTGAGGTGCCCGTGCCGGTCCAGGTCGGGGTGGTAGCCGGAGACCAGCGTCGGCCCGGTCCCGGCGGCCAGCGCCGCCAGCATCGTCCGGGCCAGGGCGTCCACCCCGGCGGCCCCCCGGTAGTCGCCGCCCCGGTTGGCGGCCAGGGTCAACCCGCTGCCCGCGTACTCCGGGCGGCTCACCACGGTCACCGCGACCCCGGCGGCGCGGGCCCGCTGCCACTGGGTGCGGACCGGCTGCCAGTGCAGCGGGTCCGGGTCGCCGTCCCAGTCGATGTGGTTGAGCACCCGGTCGGTGCCGGGCACCCGGACGGTGAAGCCGAGCACGCCGTGCGCCCCGGGGGCCGCGCCCGCGCCCAGGGTCACCAGGCTGGTCGGGGTCGTGGAGGGGAACCCGGAGGTCAGCGGCCGGCCCACCGTCGCGGCCAGCCCGGCCAGGGTCGGGGCGTACCGGGCGGCGGTGGGGAGCTGGTACCAGCCGAGGCCGTCGACGAGCAGCACGGCGATCCGCCGTACCCCGGCCAGGCCCGGGACCAGCCCGAGCAGGTCGACCGCGCCCGGCACGCCGAGCACGGCCAGCGCGCTGGGCAGCACGTCGGCCAGGCTGCCACCGCCGTAGCACGGCGACACCGCCGCCAGCGGGTCGACCGGGGGCGTGGGCCCGGCAGCCCGGGGCACGGGCGCACCGGTCGGGGGCCCGGCGGTCATGCCGGGCGGCGGGCGAACAGGTGCAGCTGGGCGGCGAGATCCCGGTACGGCGACCGGCCGGCCAGCGACCGTTCCAGCTCGACCAGGGCGGCCGACTGACCGTCGGCGACGGTGGCGGGGAGCAGATCGGCGAGGACGCGTACCCCGTGGATCTCCTCCACGGTGAGGCCGGCGGCGCGCAGCAGCGCGGCGGCCCCTTCGGCGTCGAACCGGCGGCGCAGGGTGTCCCGTGGGCCGGTGGCGCCGTCAGCCGCGGCGGCCAGCGCGGCGGCGACGGTCAGGTGGCCGCTCATCGCCCGTCCCAGCACGGCGGCGGCCCGCCCGGCGACCAGCACACTCGCCGCGCCCCCGGGCCGCAGCGCGGCGACCAGCGCGGTCGCCACCGGGACCGGGTCGTCGACCACCTCCAGCACCGAGTGGCACAGGACCAGGTCGACGGTGGCCGGTTCGACCAGGCCGGCCAGCGCGTCGCCGTCACCCTGCACGGCGCGTACCCGATCGGCCACCCCGGCCTCGGCGGCCCGGCGGGTCAGCGCGGCGAGCGCGTCGGGGCTGGCGTCGACCACCGTGACCCGGTGGCCGGCCTGGGCGAGCGGCACGGCGAACCCGCCGGTGCCGCCACCCACGTCGAGCACGGTCAGCTCGACGTCGGTCCGCCGGTCCAGCTCGGCGGCGAGCACCGACCAGATGACGGCGGTACGGGGGGTCAGCGGCGGCTCGGCGAACCGGCCTCGGGTGCTCTGTTCCACCCGGTCGAGCCTAGTCACCCATACCACCCGACCCCCCGCTGGCGGTGCCGTCGCCGACGGCTCAGATCTCCCCGCCGCCGGCCGGGTCCTCCTCGGCGCGGGACCGGCGGGTGTTCGCCACCGGGCCCTCGGTCACCTGGTACTCACGCGGCTCGGCGTCCTGGGCGGGCGTCCAGCCGGCACCCAGCCGGGTGCGCCGGGCGTTCGCCAGTCCACCGGTGTACGTACTGTCCATCGTCACTGGTCATCCCCCTTGCCGCGAGCGGGCCGCTCTGCCCGCGCGTGCCGGAAGTCTCCCGTCTCGCGGCCCGGAAAACCGTAATGTGGATCACTTCACCGGAAGTCGCGGGAGGCCGGCGCGACCGGCGGCGTGATCGGGTCCAGCCGGTCGGCGGTGAGGTTGGTGACCCCCTCGTGCCGCTGCAACCGACCGCGGACCACGAGGGCGACGCTGGTGCGGGCAACTCGACGATAGCGCTGCCACAGCCCGGGGGAGCACGTGACATTCAGCATTCCGGTCTCGTCCTCCAGGTTGAGGAAGGTGACCCCACCGGCGGTCGCCGGGCGCTGCCGGTGGGTGACGATCCCGCCGACCCTGATCCGCCGACCCGGCTCCACCTGGCCGAGCCGGGCGATCGGCACCGCGCCCAGCGCGTCGAGCCGGTCGCGGACGAACCGGGCCGGGTGGCTCTCCGGGGACAGCCCGGTGGCCCAGACGTCGGCGACGAGCCGGTCCACCGCCGCCATCCCGGGCAGGGTGGGGGCCGCCGCGCCGGTCACCGTGCCGGGCAGCCGGCCCGGCCGGTCCTGGGCCGCCGCCCCGGCCGCCCAGAGCGCCTGCCGCCGGGTCAGCCCGAAACAGGCGAAGGCGTCCGCGGTGGCCAGCGCCTCCAGCTGCCCGGCGGTGAGACCGGCCCGCCGGGCCAGATCCGGCATGTCCCGGTACGCCCCGTGCGCCGTCCGCTCCGCCGCGATCCGCTCGGCCACCTCGTCGCCGAGGGTACGCACGCCGCCCAACCCGAGCCGGACCGCCGGACCGCCCAACCCCCAGGCGTGCGGCGGCTCCCCCGGCGTGCTGCCCCACCGGGTCTGCGGGGTGGACTCCAGCACCGCCTTCGCTCCGCTGGCGTTGACGTCCGGCCGACGGACCTCGACACCGTGCCGGCGGGCGTCGTCGACCAGGGTCTGCGGCGAGTAGAAGCCCATCGGCTGGGCGTTGAGCAGGGCGGCCAGGAACGCCGCCGGGTGGTGGCGCTTGAGCCAGGAGCTGGCGTACACCAGGTAGGCGAAGCTCATCGCGTGGCTCTCCGGGAAGCCGTAGCTGGCGAACGCGGTGAGCTTGCGGTAGACGTCGTCGGCCAGCTCGCCGGTGATCCCCCGCTCGGCCATCCCGGCGTAGAGCCGGTCGGCGAGCTCCGCCATCCGCTGCACCGACCGTTTCGCCCCCATCGCCCGGCGCAGCTGGTCGGCCCCGGCGGCGTCGAAGCCGGCCAGGTCGATGGCGAGCTGCATCAGCTGCTCCTGGAACAGCGGCACGCCGAGGGTCTTCTCCAACGCGTTGCGCATCAACGGATGCGGGTACGTCACCGGCTCCTGGCCGTTCTTGCGCCGGATGTACGGGTGCACCGAGCCGCCCTGGATCGGGCCGGGCCGGATCAGCGCCACCTCCACCACCAGGTCGTAGAACTCGCGCGGTTTCAGCCGGGGCAGGGTGGCCATCTGGGCGCGGCTCTCCACCTGGAACACCCCGACCGAGTCGGCCCGGCAGAGCATGTCGTAGACCTCGGGGTCGTCCAACGTCATGTCGCCCAGGTCGAGGGTCTGGCCGATCATGTCGTAGCCGTAGTGCAGGGCCGACAGCATGCCCAGGCCGAGCAGGTCGAACTTGACCAGCCCGACGGCGGCACAGTCGTCCTTGTCCCACTGGAGCACGCTGCGGCCGGGCATCCGCCCCCACTCCACCGGACACACCTCGATCACCGGCCGGTCGCAGATCACCATCCCACCGGAGTGGATGCCCAGGTGCCGGGGGAATCCCGCCCACCTCCCCGAGCCACCGGCCAGCTCGTTGGCGTACGCCACCACCTGCGCGGGGATGCCCTCGACGTCCACCGAGGCGACCGAACCCCACCGGTCGATCTGTTTGCTCCAGGCGTCCTGCTGGCCGGGCGAGAAGCCGAACGCCTTCGCCACGTCCCGCACCGCCGACCGGGGCCGGTACGAGATGACGTTGGCGACCTGGGCGGTGTGCTCCCGGCCGTACCGGGCGTAGACGTGCTGGATCACCTCTTCCCGCCGGTCGGACTCGATGTCCACGTCGATGTCGGGTGGCCCGTCCCGTTCCGGGGCGAGGAACCGTTCGAAGAGCAGCCGGTGCCGGACGGCGTCCACGTTGGTGATCCGCAGCGCGTAGCAGACCGCCGAGTTGGCCGCCGAACCCCGGCCCTGGCAGTAGATGTCCTGCGCGCGGCAGAACGCGACGATGTCGTAGACCACCAGGAAGTAGCCGGGGAAGCCCAGCTCGTCGATCATTCGCAGCTCGTGCGCCAACTGCGCGTACGCCTCCGGGTGCGCCTCGGGCGGGCCGTACCGCTCCCGCGCGCCGTCCATGGTCAGCCGGTGCAGCCAGCTCATCTCGGTGTGCCCCGCCGGCACCGGGTACGCCGGCAGCCGGGGCGCGACCAGCTGCAGGTCGAAGGCGAGTTCCGTGCCGAACTCGGCGGCCCGCGCCACCGCCCCCGGGTAGCCGGCGAACCGGGCCGCCATCTCCGCGCCGCTGCGCAGGTGGGCGGTGGCGGCAGCGGGCAGCCAGCCGTCGATCTCGTCCAGGCTGCGCCGGGCCCGTACGGCGGCCAGGGTGGTCGCCAGCTGCCGCCGACCCGGGCTGGCGTAGTGCACGTTGTTGCTGGCCACCGTGGGCAGCCCGGCGGCGGTGGCCAGCTCGGCGAGGGCGTCGTTACGGTCGGCGTCGACCGGGTGCCCGTGGTCGGTCAGCTCCACCGCCACCGTCTCCGCGCCGAACAGCGCGGTGAGCCGGTCCAGCTCCCGGGCCGCCGCGTCGACCCCCTCGGTGAGCAGCGCCGCCGGGACGTGCCCCTTGCGGCAACCGGTCAGCACCAACACGTGGTCGCGCAGCTCGGCGGCGACCTGCTCCAGCTCACCGTAGACCGGGCGGCCCTTCTCCCCGCCGCGCAACTGGGCCCGGGAGATGACCGACGCGAGCCGGGCGTACCCCTCGTGGCCGTGGGCGAGCACCAGCAGGTGCCGGCCCGACGGGTCCGGTTCGCCGTTCTGCGGGCCGGGCAGCCCCAGCGACAGCTCCGCGCCGAAGACCGTCGGCAGGTGCAGCGCACGGGCCGCCTCGGCGAACCGGACCACGCCGTAGAAGCCGTCGTGGTCGGTGACGGCGAGCGCGGTCAGCCCCAACCGGGTGGCCTCCTCGGCCAGCTCCTCCGGGTGACTCGCCCCGTCGAGGAAGCTGAAGTTGGTGTGTGCGTGCAGCTCGGCGTAGGGCACCGTGCCGTCCGGGCGGGTCAGCTCGGCAGGCGCGTACCGCTCGCGGTGCCGGCTCCAGGCCGGCGAGTCGCCACCGTCGGCGGCGAGCGGGTCCACCACGTGCAGGTGCCGCTCCTCGCGCCGCCGCCCGCCCTGGGACCGGTCGCCCTGGCCGCCGTCGGCGGGCCGGCCGGACAGTACCCGCTCCAGCTCCGACCAGGGCAGCTTCGGATTGTGGAAGCTCATCCGGCCACCCCCGCGCTGCCGGACGCACGGCGGGGCAGGGTCACCGCGGGCCGGACCAGCACGGGCGACCGGTCAGTCATAGATCGCCTCCACCAGCCACCGGCCCGCCTCGACGGCCAGCAGCAGGGCGGCGCCGTCGGCCAGGCAGACCTGGAACCGGGCCCGGCGGCGGGCCTCGGCGGGGGCCCACCACCGCTCGTCCACCGGCCACGGACCGGCCCAGCCGACGATCTCCGCCGGTGCGGTGCCGCCGACGGCCAGTCGGGCGGGGGCGGCGCTGATCGCCAGCCGGGCGCTGACCGTCACCGGTTCCCCGGTGGCGTCGTGCACGGTCGCGGTGAGCGGGACGGGCAGCACCACGGCCGGCGCGGGCGGCGGCAGTCGCCCCGGCCAGGGCGGTACGGGACTCACCTGCCGCGCCCCGGCCCGCACGGCACCGCCCCGACCCACCCCGGCGTCACCGGACCGCCTCGGCCCCACCGGCGACGACCCACCCACCGGCTGCACGGCCGGTGACGACCCACCCACCGGCTGCACGGCTGGCGACATACCACCCACCACCGGCCCGACGGGGACGCCCGGCAGTGGTGGCGGGCCGGGGCGGGTGGGGAGTCGCTCGTCCCCCCACGGGACCAGGCGGGTCTGGTCGGCCGGCGACCGGCCACCGCCCAGCACGGCGGTGACCACCGCCTCCGGGCCGAGGATGCCCTGTACCCGGCTCAGCGCCCGGTGCGCCCGGTCCCGTTCCTCACCGGCCTCCCCCCACAGGCCGGGTTGCAGCCCTCCCCGGGCCAGCAGCCCGTCGGGAACCAACCGCAGCCGGACGATCCCGGCGGTCGGCCGGGCCGGTCGGGCACCGGCCCGACCGGTGCTGCCGGAGAGCCAGCCGTCGAGCTGCCAGCGCACCCGGTCGGCGATGGCGGCGGCGGTGAGCAGCCCGTCGTGCCGCCATACCCGGTGCAGTTCCTGGCCGTGTGCGGTGACCGCCTCGATGCCGAGCCGGGTGCAGGCCAGCCCGTGCCCGGCCAGCCGGTCGTGTAGCCGTTCGGCGAGCACCCGGGCGGCGAAGGCCGCCGCGTCGACCCGGTCGAGGGGCTCGTCATGGTGGGCGGTGACCGCCAGGTCGACCGGGGGCTGCCGGGCGGCGAGCGGGCGGTGGTCGTACCCGGCGGCGAGCCGGTGGGCGAGTGCCCCGTCGAAGCCGAACCGGGCCAGTACGTCACCGGCGGGCAGCGCGGCGAAGTCGCCCAGGGTCCGTACGCCGAGCCGGCGCAGCAGGTCGGCCAGGGCCGGCCGGCCGATCGCCTCGACGGGCAGCCCGGCCAGGAACCCCGGCGTCCCGCCCGGCGGCACCACCTGCCCGGTACGCGCGGCGAGACCGGCGGCGAAGACCCCGTCGGCGATGCCGATCTGGCTCTCCACCGCGCAGGACTGGGCGACCTGTTCGACGATCCGCTCGGCGGCGGCCTCCTCGCCGCCGAGGTGGCGGGCGGGGCCCCGGGCGGCGAGCGCGCACACTCCGGGACGGACCACCTCGACGCCGGCGACGACCTCCTCGACGGCGGCGACGACCGGTTCGAAGGCGCGGGCGTCCCGACCGGGGTCGTGGTCCACCACGGTCAGCGAGGGGCAACGCCCCTGCGCCTCCCGGCGGCGCAGGCCCCGGCGTACCCCGGCGGCGCGGGCCTGTGCGGAGCAGGCCACCACCCGGTTGGCGTGCAGCACGGCCACCGGGCCGGTGGCGGGCACCCCGTCGACGATCTCGACGGCGAGCACCGGCCAATCCGGACACCAGAGCAGCAGGGTGCGTACCGGCGTGCCGGTCACGCCGACCCGACCACGGTGAACCCGCCCGACGGGGGCCCGGTGGTGGATGCGGACGGGCCGGCCGGCGCGGCCCGGGGAATGACCCGGGTGAGGCCGTCGCCGGGCAGCCAGACCTTGATCTCCTTCGGGCGGGCCGCCGCCCCGCGTCCGCGTGCCGACACGGTGACCTCCCGACGGCGCAGCCGGCCCCGTCCCGGCCCGAGCCCCTCCCAGACCCCGCGGACCACCTGGAGCGTGACGTCCGCGCCGGCCCACCGGCCGTACGGGACGAGCACGCAGCCGCGTTGCCGGGCCCGGGCGGCCAGCCGGTCGGCGACCGAGGCGGAGACGCTGTGCGGTACGGCGGTCACCACCACGTCGACCCCGTCGATCAGGGCGGCGACCACGGTGGGCCACTCCGGGCCGGGGTGGGGCACCAGGGCCAGCCGGTCCAGGGCGATGCCGACCTCGGCGGCGGCGCCGGCCCCGAAGGTGGGCACCCCGACCACCGCGCACCACGACCCGGCCCGGGACGCCTCGGCGAGCAGCGCCAGCACCAGGGAGGCGCCGCCGCTGTGCCGGGGCTGGCCGACGGCGACGGCGATCGTGCTGCCCCGGCGCAGCCCCCGGTGCGGCAGCAGGCCGGTCAGCTCGGGCGCCACCGGGAGCACCCGGTGGCCGCCCGCCGGGTCCGGTGCGGTCGCCGGACGTACCAGAGCGGCCAGTGCGGCGGAACCGACCACCATGCGGCCCGCCATCGGACCAACCCCCCGTCGTGTCGTTGCTCGGATCAGGTGCCCGCCCCACGGGGCGCGTCGCCGTCGGCGGTGCTGCACCACGTCGGGCCGCGACCCCGGCACACCCGGCGGGTGGCGATACGGGTGCCGGGCGCACCCGGTGGACAGTGCCGCCGCAGCGGAGCCGGGCTTGTCCTCTCGGTCAGGCCGCGAGACCGTCGAGGGCGGGCTGATGGGCCAGCCCGAGAGCGTGCTCCACCACCGTCACGAACTGCTCGGCGGCCCGGAGCAGGTCGTCGGCCTCCCGGGCGCTCACCACCCGGGGTATGCCGGCCTCGGCGGCGGCCCGCTTGCCGGCGGCGGCGGCGAAGTAGCGGGACCACTCGTCCAGCTCGGGGGCGACGGTGGCGAGCAGCACCCAGACGCTGGTGATCCGGCGTCGCCGGGCGGGCGCGGGCCGGGCTCGGGCGGCCAGCAGGGCGGCGGCGGCGCGCAGTGCGGCCAGGTGGGCGGCGGCGTAGCGCAGCCCGTCGGGGCGGGTCTGGGCGGCCTCGGCGAGCCCGCGCCGGGCCACCGCGAGGAGCTGGGTCGGGGTGCGGTGCGGCAGCACGTGCGCGGGCACCGTCGGTGCCTGGGCCGGGTTGGTCGGCATGACTGTCTCCTCCGCGTGACCGGGTCGGGCGGGACACGCGGAGGAGGAGATCCACCGACGCGACGCCCGGGGCGGGTGGTGCGGAGGAAGACGCACCGATGGGGGCCGGCCGGGTGTGGATGCTTCCCCACACCACACCCGGCCGGCGAACCGGCGGGTTCGTCGCCCGCCGCCCGGGGGTCGTGGGCGGCGGGCGACGACCTGCCTTGACGGGACCGGGCTCGCGACTGCCCGGAACCCGGTGCGGTCCGCGAAACCGCACCTGCCCGGGTCGGCGCCGCGAAACACCGACCCCGGGGCGTTGGAACGGATGTGCGAGTGAATCGAACACCCGTTCTAACTGTTCTGACAGTACACCCTGCCCCCGACGAAAACGCAACGTGTGGCGTACGGCGTGCCGCCGGTGATTCCCAGCCCGCGCACAGCGACGGCAAAGCCGGACCCGAGATCGCCCCCGCAGGGTGAAGCCATGAGAGAAGGACCCGCCGAAACACCCCTGGGATGAGCGCCACCGTCCTGGACCGACGTACCCCGCGCCGGCCACTGCCCACCACGCCCGGCTGGTGGGCCGACGTGGCCGGCAGCGCGGCGGTGCTCAGCCTGCTGGTCGTCACCGCGCTCTGGACCGCCGACCGGGGAGTGCAGGAACTGCTCTCGGGAGTGGCCACCGGTCTCACCTCCGCCGGCCGGCTCACCGCCCTGCTCAGCACCGACCTGATGCTCATCCAGGTGGTGCTGATGGCCCGGGTGCCGCTGGTCGAACGACGCTTCGGCCAGGACCGGATCGCCCGTTGGCACCGCCTCGCCGGCTTCACCTCGTTCCACCTGCTGCTGGCCCACGTGCTGCTGACCACCCTCGGGTACGCCGGCACCGCCCGGGAGAACCCCGTCGTACAGCTCTGGTTGCTGGTCACCGAGTACCCGGGGATGCTGCTGGCCGCCGCCGCGCTGGCGCTGCTGGTGCTGGTCGTGGTCACCTCGATCCGGGCGGCCCGCCGCCGGCTGCGCTACGAGTCCTGGCACCTGCTGCACCTGTACGCGTACCTGGGGATCGGGCTGGCGCTGCCGCACCAGTTGTGGACCGGTGCGGACTTCGTCTCCTCGGCCGCCGCCCGGGGGTACTGGTGGACGGCGTACCTGGCGGCGCTGGGCAGCGTGCTGGTGTTCCGGCTCGGCCTGCCGGCGTACCGCTCGCTGCGGCACCGGGTCGAGGTGGCCGCCGTGGTCCCCGAGGCCCCCGGCGTCACCTCGGTCTGGTTGCGCGGGCGGAACCTGGACCGGCTGCCGGTACGGGCCGGACAGTTCTTCGGCTGGCGCTTCCTGGACGGCCCCGGCTGGTCCCGGGCACACCCGTACTCGCTGTCCGCCCCGCCGACGGATGACCTGATGCGGATCACCGTCAAGGACCTCGGCGACGGCAGTTCCCGGGTGGCTGCCCTGCGGCCGGGCACCCGGGTGCTGCTGGAGGGCCCGTACGGGCGGCTGACCGGGGAGCACTGGCGCGGCGGCGGGATCACCCTGCTCGCCTGCGGTGTCGGCATCACCCCGCTGCTGGCCCTGCTCTGGGAACTGCCGTACGCACCCGGGCAGGCGGTGCTGCTCTACCGCGTGCGTACCCCGCAGGAGCTGGCCTTCCGGGCGGAGCTGGAACGGCTCGCGGCCGAGCGCGGCGTGCTGGTCCACCAGCTGGTCGGCCCGCGCGGCCGGCAGCCCGCCTGGCTGCCCGGCTACGCGGCAGGGCTGTCGGACGCCGAGGCGCTGCGCCGGCTCTCCCCCGACATCGCCACCCACGACGTCTACCTGTGCGGCCCGGACGGCTGGATCGACGCGGCGCGGGCCGCGGTCCGGGCCGTCGGGGTGCCCGAGCGGCACACCCATCACGAACGCTTCGCCTGGTGACGGGCAGGAAAGGAGTATCCGTGCGACGGATCACCATCTGGCTGCTCTCCACGGTGGCCACCCTGGTCCTGCTGTTCAGCTACAAGACCAGCACCATGGGCGTGGGCGGGGAGACCAGCGCGGTCGCCGCCGGCGACCGCGGCGGCACGAGCCTCGGCTCCGGGGGTACGTCCGACGACCCGACCCCGTGGGCCGACCCGGACTCCGGCTCGTCCACCGGCTCCGGCTCGGGCTCGGCGAACAGCAGCGACGACAGCAGCGGCGGCGGGAGGTACGACGGATCGGTGGCGCAGACCCGGTGGGGGCCGGTGCAGGTCCGGATCACCGTGTCGGGCGGGAGGATCACCGACGTCACGGCCCTCCAGGTGCCCGACGGCAACTTCCGGGACCAGCAGATCAACGACTACGCGGTGCCGATCCTGCGGCAGGCGGCGATCACCGCGCAGAGCGCCCGGATCGACACCGTGTCCGGGGCGACCGTCACCAGTGACGGCTACCGCGAGTCCCTCCAGGCCGCCATCGACGCGGCACACCTGAAGTGAGCCCGACGGTGGACCCGGCGGCGGAGTCGGACCGGCGGGCCTGGGTGGTGCACGTGATGGGGCTGCCGGTGAGCGTGCACCTGCGCGGCCCGGACGTGCGCCACGACGCGGTCGCCGCCCGGGTGGAGCGGGTCTTCGCCGAGCTGCGCGCGGTCGACGCGACGTTCAGCACGTACCGGCCGGAGAGCGAGATCGGGCGGCTGGCCGGCCGGGCACCGGACCCGGCCACCGCCGGCCCGTTGGTACGGGAGGTGGCGGAGCTGTGCGACCTGGCCCGGATGCGCACCGCCGGCCGGTTCGACGCCCGGCGGCTGCCGCTGCCCGCGGGCGGCACCGGTTTCGACCCGTCCGGGCTGGTCAAGGGGTGGGCGGTGCAACGGGCCGCCGGCTGGCTGGCAGACCTGGCCGGGCACGACCTCTGCCTCAACGCCGGCGGGGACGTGCTGCTGCGCGCCGGGGCGGACCGGCCGGCCTGGCGGGTCGGCATCGAGGACCCGGACCACCCCGGTCACCTGCTGGACGTGCTGGACCGGCGCGACGGCGCGGTCGCCACCTCCGGCACCGCCCGGCGCGGTGCGCACATCGTGGACCCGCGTACCGGTCGGCCGGCGACCGCGCTGCGGTCGGTCACCGTGGTCGGGCCGGAGCTGCTCTGGGCCGACGTGTACGCCACCGCGGCGATGACCCGGGACGCCGACGACGCGCTGGCCTGGCTGACCGGCCTGACCGGCCACGAGGCGCTGCTGGTGACCGCCGAAGGCCGGCTCCGCACCACCCCGGACTGGCCCGGACCGGTGCGCGGGGGCACGGGCGTGGCCGGCTGTGGGGCGTCGGGGCGTACCGGGAAGAATGGACCGCATGCAGTCACACCCGAACGTGCAGGCGGTGCAGCGGGCGCTCGACGACGCGGGCGCGCGTGACGGTTCCGGCGCGGCCAGCCAGGTCCGCCTGCTGCCCGAGGCGGTGCACACCGCCGCCGCGGCGGCCGGCGCGCTCGGCGTCGACGTCGGCGCCATCGCCAACTCGCTGGTCTTCGACGCCGACGGCACGCCGCTGCTGGTGCTCACCTCCGGCGCGCACCGGGTGGACACCGCCGGCCTGGCCGCCCGGCTCGGCGTGACCCACCTGCGCCGGGCCACCCCCGACTTCGTCCGGGAGCACACCGGCCAGGTGATCGGCGGGGTCGCCCCGGTCGGCCACCCCGGGCCGCTGCGCACCCTGGTCGACACCGCCCTGACCGGGTACGCCGAGGTGTGGGCCGCCGGTGGCGTACCGCAGGCGGTCTTCCCCACCACCTACCCGGAGCTGCTGCGGATCACCGGCGGCACGCCCGCCGAGGTGGCGTGAACACCACCCCGGAGCTGGTCACCCTGCACGTGTGGCAGGTCCCCCGGGCCGCCGTCGGTCGGGCGTTGGTGCGGATGGCCCGGCATCCGGGCCGGCTGCGGCGTACCCCCGGCGTACGGTTCGGCAAGCTGCTCGGCACCGGAACCGGCACCGGCTTCGGCCCGGGTGACGCCGACCTGACCCGGTGGGCCGCCCTGGTGGTGTGGGATTCTCCCGCCTCGGCGGCCGGCTTCGACGCCTCCCCGGTGGGCCGCTCCTGGGCCCGGATCGCCCGCGCGTCGGCCCGGCTGGAGCTACGCCCGGTGACCAGCCGGGGCGAGTGGTCGGGCCGGCGTCCGTTCGGCGATCCGGCGGGTGGCCGGGTCGACGGGCCGGTGCTGGCGCTGACCCGGGCCCGGTTGCGTCCCCGCCGCGCGCTCACCTTCTGGAAGGCCGTCCCGCCGGTCGCCGCCGCGCTGCACGCCGCGCCGGGGCTGCTCGCCCGGTTCGGCGTCGGTGAGGCGCCGCTGGGCTGGCAGGGCACGGTCAGCGTGTGGCGTGATCCGACGGACCTCGTGGCGTTCGCGTACCGTCACCCGGAGCACCGCGCGGCGATCACCCGCACCCCCGTCGAGGGGTGGTACGCGGAGGAGTTGTTCGCGCGCTTCGAGGTGCGCGGAGTGGTCGGCGACCGGTCGGTGCTGGGATGGGTCGCCGACGGTGACCCGCAACCGTGAGAGGACACGCATGAGGTTGGTGCGGTGGACACCGGAGGATCTCGTCCGGCGGCTCGACGACGTGGTCGCGGTGTACGGGGAGGCGATGGGCTACCGCACCGACCTGCTGGAGGCCCGACGCGGCTACATCGCCACCCACGCCCGCCGGCCCGGGTTCCGCGCCGTCGCCAGCCTCACCACCGAGGGCCACCTGGCCGGCTTCGGGTACGGCTACCACGGCGCGGGTGGACAGTGGTGGCACGACCAGGTCTACCGGGCGCTGGACCCGGACGCCCGACGACGCTGGCTGACCGACTGCTTCGAGGTGGTCGAGCTGCACGTCCGGCCGCCCGCGCAGGGGCACGGCCTGGGCGCCCGACAGCTCACCGCCCTGCTCAGCCTGGCCGAGGGCGGCACCACCCTGCTGTCCACCCCGGAGGCCGACGAGCGGACGTCCCGGGCCTGGCGGCTGTACCGGCGGTTCGGCTTCGTCGACGTACTGCGGCACTTCCAGTTCCCCGGCGACGAGCGTCCGTTCGGGGTGCTCGGCCGGGACCTGCCCCTGCCCCCGCCCGGTACGTCCGGTCCGGCCGGGTCATGACCCGCCGGCACGTCCCCTGGCTGATGCTGGCCGTCCTGGTCCTGGCCCAGATCTGCTATCCGCTCACCACCGGCGTCACCCGGGCCCGGCTCACCGTCGCCACGGTCGTCCTCGGCTACCTGCTCTCGGTGGGGCACGCGCTGCTGCGCCGGGGTCCACGGGTGGCGGCGGCACTGGTCGCGGTGGCCACCGGCGGCGGGTTCGCGATCGAGGCGCTGGGGGTGGCCACCGGATTTCCGTTCGGCAGCTACGACTACTCGGGCGAGTTGGGACCGAAGCTGGCCGGGGTGCCGTTGATCATCCCGCTGGCCTGGACCTGGATGGCCTGGCCCGCGTGGCTGGCCGCCGTCCGACTGACCACGCCCGCCGGCCGGGCACCCGGCACGGCGACGCCCGGCTGGGCGGGGCACGCCGGGCGGGTGGCGTTGGCCGCCGTCGGGCTGGCCGGCTGGGACCTCTTCCTCGACCCGCAGATGGTGGCCGAGGGCTACTGGGTGTGGCGCGACGCCACCCCGGCGCTGCCCGGACTGCCCGGCATCCCGGTCAGCAACTACCTGGGCTGGCTGCTCTTCGCGGTGCTGCTGATGAGCGCGCTGCGCCCGCTGGCCGGGCCGGCCGTCGCGGTCACCGACTCCCGTGACGACCCGATGTTCGCGCTCTACCTGTGGACGTACTTCTCCAGCGTGCTGGCGCACGCCGTGTTCCTCCGGCTGCCCGCCTCGGCGGTGTGGGGCGCGGCCGGCATGGCGGTCGTGGCGGTACCGCTGGCGGTGGCCCTGCTGCGCGCCCGCCGACGACCCGCCGCCCGGCCCGCACCGGACCGGCCCGGCGTCGACACCCCGGCATGAGCCCGGCGTCGACCGTGGTCGCCCTCCTCGTGGCCGTCGCGGTGCTCGCGCTGACCGGGCACACCTGGGTCAACGCCGCACACTGGCTGCGCCGGCCCACCGACGGGCCGGTCGAGGTCGGCGAGACGGTGGCGGTGCTGTTGCCGCTGCGCGACGAGGCCGACCGGGTCACCCCGTGCCTGCGCGCGCTGCTCGCCCAGCGGGGGGTACCGGGGCTGCGGATCGTGGTGCTCGACGACGGCTCGACCGACGGCACCGCCGAGGTGGTCCGCGCGGTGGCCGGCGACGACCCCCGGGTCACCCTGCGGACCGGGACCACCCCGCCGCCGGGCTGGCTGGGCAAGCCGTACGCCTGCCACCAGCTCGCCGGGCACGCCGACCCGGCCGCCACCGTGCTCGCCTTCGTCGACGCGGACGTGGTGCTCACCCCGTACGCGGTCGCGGCGGCGGTGACCGAGCTGCGCGCGGCGCAGGCGACGCTGCTGTCGGCGTACCCGAGGATTCTGGTGCGGACGGCGGGCGACCGGCTGGTGCAGCCGTTGTTGCAGTGGTTGTGGCTGACCTTCCTGCCGCTGCGCGCGATGGAGCGCTCGGCGCGGCCGTCGCTGGCCGCGGCGGGCGGGCAGTTCCTGCTGGTGGACCGGGCCGGCTACGACCGGGCCGGTGGGCACGTCGCGGTCGCCGGCCGGGTGCTGGAGGACATCGAGCTGGCCCGTGCGGTGAAACGCTCCGGTGGCCGGATCGCGCTGGCCGACGGCTCCCGGCTGGCCGCCTGCCGGATGTACGAGACCTGGCCGCAGCTGCGCGACGGCTACACCAAGTCGCTCTGGGCCACCTTCGGCCACCCGGGCGCCGCCGCGACCGTGGTCGGCCTGCTACTCCTGCTCTACACCGCGCCGCCGCTGCTGGCGGTGGCGGCGTTGGCGGCGGGCGCGGCCCCGACCGCCGGGCTGGCCCTGCTCGGGTACGCCGCAGGGGTGGCCGGGCGGGTGCTCAGCGCCCGCGCCACCGGTGGACGGGCCTGGCCCGACGCGCTGGCCCACCCCGTGTCGGTCGTGGTCCTCGGTTGGCTGACCCTGCGGTCGTACCATCTGCGGAAGCGGCGTCGCCTGTCCTGGCGGGGTCGTCCGGTCAGCTAGGAGGACGCGGCATGGCGCGGATCGTGGTCATCGGCGCCGGCGTGGGTGGGCTGGCCACCGCCGCCCGGCTGGCCGTCAGCGGGCACGACGTGACCGTCTTCGAACGGTCCGACACCGTCGGCGGCAAGCTCGGCCGGTACGTCCACGACACCCCGGCGGGCAGCTTCCACTTCGACACCGGGCCGAGCCTGCTCACCCTGCCGCAGGTCTTCCACGACCTGTTCGAGGCCACCGGCGCGAAGCTCGACGAGTACCTGGACCTGGCCCCGCTGGACCCGATCGTGCGGCACGTCTTCCCCGGCGGCGGGCCGACCCTCGACTCGTGCGCCGACCCGGACGAGTTCGCCGCCCGGATCGGCGGCACCCTCGGCGGCCGGTCCGCCGACGACTGGCAGCGGCTGTGGCGGCGGGCCGCCCGGGTGTGGGAGGCGTCGCACCGGGACATCCTGCGGCGTACCGTCGACTCCCCCCGCGACCTGGCCGCGCTGGCCTGGCGGCTGGGCGACCTGGCCGCCATCGGCCCCGGCCGCACCCTGCGCGGGCTGGGCCGCAGCCACCTGTCCGACCCCCGGCTGCGGATGCTGCTCGACCGGTACGCCACCTACACCGGCGCGGACCCGCGCCGCGCCCCGGCCGCACTGGTCGCCGTCCCCTACGCCGAGCTGACCTTCGGTGGCTGGTACCTGCGCGGCGGGCTGGCCACCCTGGCCGACGCGCTGCTCTCCCGCTGCCTGGACCTGGGCGTCACGGTGCGCACCGGGGAGACGGTCACCCGGATCGACGCCGCCGGTGGCCGGGTGCACGGGGTACGTCTGGCCGGGGTCGCCGCGCCGGTGGCCGCCGACGTGGTGGTCGCCAACGCCGACGCGCTCACCGTCTACCGGGACCTGCTGCCGCACCCGCGCCGGCTGGCCGCGCTGACCGACCGCAGCCTGGCCGGTTTCGTGCTGCTGCTGGGGGTACGCGGCGGCTCCGGGCTGGCCCACCACAACGTGTTCTTCCCCGGCGACTACGACGCCGAGTTCGACGCCGTCTTCGGCGACCCCGGGCGGGGAATCCGGGCCCGGCCGGCGACCGACCCGACGGTCTTCGTCACCGTGGCCGACGACCCGACGGCCCGCCCGGACGGGCACGAGGCGTGGTTCGTGCTGGTCAACGCCGCCCGCCACGGCACCGCCACCGGCGCGGTCGACTGGCGTCGGCCGGGGCTCGCCGACGCGTACGCCGACCGGATTCTCGACGTGCTCGCCGAGCGGGGTGCCGACGTACGGGACCGGCTGGTGTTCCGGGAGATCCGTACCCCCGCCGACCTGGCCGCCGCGACCGCCGCGCCGGGCGGGTCGATCTACGGCACGGCCGGTGGGCTGCTCCGCCCCGCCAACCGGGGCCCGGCGCACGGGCTGTGGCTGGTCGGCGGCTCCAGCCACCCCGGCGGCGGCCTGCCCATGGTCACCATGTCCGCCCAGATCGTCGCCGACGAGATCGGCCCCGCCTGGTAACGCCCCCCGACCCGTCGCCCGGCCGCCCGGGACGGGCCGCTGGGGCGGGCGGTCCCAGGTGCGGCGAAACAGCGGTATCCCGCGTCTCGGAGGCCGCCGTTTCGCCGACATTGAGTCGATCATCGCCGGCCGCGCCGTCGACCAGACGGCGGGTGCGGGCGGGTCAGCCGGCGTCGAGCAGGGCGCGGCGGACGGTGGAGAGGAGCTGCCCCAGGCCGAAGCCGGCCAGCAGCAGCCAGACGGCGGTGGCCATGGTGATGGTGCCGGCGGCCAGGTCGAGATCGATCATCCCGGTCAGCCCGGCCAGCAGCAGCCCGACCAGGGCGACGCAGACCCGGGTGGGCCGCTCCCCCACGGTGACCGCGCCGATCTCCCGCATCCCGGCGGCGACCGCGCGGGCCCGGACGTACTCGTGCAGCCAGGACAGCGCGCCGGCGGCCACCACCATCGCGCCGGGTGCCCCGACCAGCCAGAACGCCGCCAGCCAGGCGATCTCACCGAGCCGGTCGGCGACCGAGTCGTAGACGTAGCCGAGCCGGGTGGTCCGGCCGGTGGCGACCGCGACCGCCCCGTCGACGCTGTCGGCGACCGAGGCGAGCAGCACGAACAGCGCGCCGACGATCGGTCCCTGGGACGACCGGACGCTGAACAGCGGCACGCACAGACAGAGCAGCACCCCGCCGACGGTCACCGCGGTCGGGGTGACCCGCAGCCGGCCCAGCACGTAACCGACGTGGTACGCGAAGCGCAGCCAGGCACGGACCACCGGTGCCGCGACCCGAGGGTCGAAGCCGCCGTGCAACCGCGCCCACGCGGTCGCGTACTCGTCCCACTTCAGCTGTGTACCCACCCTCGGTCAACCGTCACGGCGCGGTCGAGGTGTCGGGGTCGGCGGGTTCACACCCGGGCGTCGGCCCGCAGGCTGCGCCACACCTCCCGGGTCGCGGGCGAGCGGTTGAGGGTGATGAAGTGGATGCCGGGCACCCCCTCGTCGAGCAGCCGGGCGCACATCTCGCTGGCCTGTTCGATGCCGAGCCGGCGGACCGCCTCCGGGTCGTCGGCGACCCGCTCGAACCGCTCGGCGAGCGCAGCCGGGAAGGGCGCGCCGGACAACTGCACCGAGCGTTCGATGGTGCCGATCTGGGTCACCGGCATCACCCCGGCCAGGATCGGCGTGTCGCAGCCGGCCGCCGCCACCCGGTCCCGCAGCCGCAGGTAGTCGTCGGCGTCGAAGAACATCTGGGTGATGGCGAACTCCGCGCCGGCCCGACACTTGCGGACGAAGTGCGCGGTGTCGCTGGCCACATCGGCCGAACGGGGATGCTTGTACGGGAAGGCGGCCACCCCGACGCTGAAGTCGCCGGCCTCGCGGACCAGCCGGACCAGGTCCTCGGCGTAACCGACGCCCTCGGGGTGGCGGACCCACTCGCCGCCCGGGTCGCCGGGCGGATCCCCGCGTACGGCGAGCACGTTGCGGACGCCGACGCCGGCCAGCCGGCCGATCACGTTACGCAACTCGGCGACGGAGTGGTTGACGGCGGTCAGGTGCGCCATCGGCAGCAACGTGGTCTCGGTGGCGATCCGTTCGGTCAGCGCCACGGTGGTGTCCCGGGTCGAGCCGCCGGCCCCGTAGGTGATCGACACGAACGACGGGCGCAACGACTCCAGCTCGCGGATGGCCTGCCAGAGCAGCCGCTCGCCCTGTGCCGTCTTGGGCGGGAAGAACTCGAACGAGAACGTCGGCTGGCGGTCGCGGATCAGCTCCCCGATCGCCGGCTGCGGATTGGGAAGGACGGAGGGAAGACCGAGCGCCACGTGATGACTCTAGCGGGCGATGTCGCCCGCCCCCATCCACTTCCCACCAGAACATCGACGCCCGCCGAGACACCGCGACGCGACCTCCCGCCGGGGCCGGGCAGAGACACCCTGACCCCGTCGCCGCGAATCGGGCGACCGGCCCCGTCCGCCAGATGACGCGCCGGCCCCGAGGTGAGGCGTCGGCGGTGGGGACCGGCTAGCGTCGTGGCGTGACCCACGCTGCTCCCGTCTCCCCCGTCGACCGTGCCGGCCTGCGGCAGCGCGTCGACAAGGCCCTGACCGAGTTCCTGGCCGGCCGACGCAGCTGGGTGACCGGCATCGACGAGGCCCTGACGCCGGTCGCCGAGGCGATCGAGGGTTTCGTGCTCGGTGGCGGCAAGCGGCTGCGCCCGGCCTTCGCGTACTGGGGGTTCCGGGGGGCCGGTGGGCTGGACGCCGACCAGGTGGTGACCGCCCTGGCGGCGCTGGAGTTCTTCCAGGCCAGCGCCCTGATCCACGACGACCTGATGGACCGGTCCGACACCCGGCGCGGCGAGCCGGCGGTGCATCGACGCTTCGCCGCCCGGCACCGCTCGTCCGGCTGGGGCGGTGACCCGGACGGCTTCGGCGACGCGGCGGCGATCCTGCTCGGTGACCTCTGCCTGGTCTGGTCCGACGAGTTGCTGCACTCCGCCGGGCTGGACCCGCACACGGTGGCTCGGGCCCGACCGGTCTTCGACGAGATGCGCGCCGAGGTCACCGTCGGGCAGTACCTGGACGTGCTGACCCAGGCGACCGGGGAGGTCTCGCTGGAACGCGCCGGCAAGGTGGCCCGGTACAAGTCGGCCAAGTACACCGTCGAACGGCCGCTGCTGCTCGGCGGCGCGCTCGCCGACGCCCCGGCCGACGTGTGCGCCGCCTACTCGGCGTACGGGTTGCCGCTCGGTGAGGCGTTCCAGCTCCGCGACGACGTGCTGGGCGTGTTCGGCAACCCGGCGCAGACCGGCAAGCCGGCCGGGGACGACCTGCGCGAGGGCAAGCGCACCTACCTCGTGGCAGCGGCGGTGGAGGCTGCCGACGAGGCCGGCCGGGACCTGCTGCTCGGCCGGCTCGGCGATCCGGAGCTGGACGAGGACGGGGTGGCCCGGCTACGCGAGCTGATCAGCGCCACCGGCGCGTTGGCCCGTACCGAGCAGCGCATCGTCACCCTCACCGACACCGCTCTGGCGGCCCTGGCCGGTGTCGACCTCGACACCGAGGCCCGCCAGGCCCTGGTGGACCTGGCCATCGCCGCCACCCGCCGCACCGACTAACCCCACCCACCCCTCCCTCCCCTCCCTCCCCACCCCACAGGTTGATCAAGAGGTTTCGGTCACGGATGCCGCTGATCGTGACAGAAACTTCTTGATCAACCGGGGACAGCGCGGGCAGCAGGCAGCGCGGGTGGGTGGGTGGGGTGGGGGGCAGGGTGGGTGGGTGGGGGGCAGGGTGGGTGGGTGGGGGCAGGGTGGGGGTCAGAAGCCGAGGGCTTGGGCGCGGCGTTTCACCTCGCGGGCGTGGTCGCCGCCGAGGGTGACCGCACCGGTGCCACCGGAGAGCGTGTCGTCGGGCTGGTAGAGCCAGCGCAGCGCGGCCTCGTCGTCGTAGCCGGCGTCGGCGAGCAGGTTGAGCACGCCGGGCAGGTGCTTGAGCACCGTCTTGTTGGCCACCAGGTCGGCGGGGATCCGGCGGACGCCGTCCCGGCGGACGGCGATCAGCTCGCGGTCCCGGATCATCTGGTGGACCTTGCTGATCGACAGGTCGAGCCGCTCGGCGACGTCGGGGAGGCTCAGCCAGTCGGCCGGGTCGCTGGGGCCGGCGAGGTCGCTGCCGACGGACTGGTCGGCGGGTACGGAATCGGTCACCGGACCACCCTGCCACGTCGCCCGGCCGCACGTGCAGCGGCACCCCGTCGGGCCTGCGTGAGCGCGCCGGGACGGACCGGGTCGGGTGCCGGCTGTAGCATCCTGTTCAACCTTCACCCTCAGGACACATAGACTCCCTGCCGATGGACATTCAGGTCGCCGACACGTTGCTGGGCTCGCTGCTCGACGGGCGCTACCGCATTCGCGGTCGCGTGGCCCGTGGTGGCATGGCGACCGTGTACACCGCCACCGACGAGCGCCTGGAGCGCACCGTCGCGGTGAAGATCATTCATCCGTCCCAGGCCCCCGAGGCACGGGCCCGGATGGCGCGTTTCCCGGACAGGTTCACCGACGAGGCCAAGGCCATCGCCCGGCTGACCCACCCCAACGTGGTCGCCGTCTACGACCAGGGCACCCACAACGGGCTGCCCTACCTGGTGATGGAGTACGTCCGGGGTCGCACCCTGCGGGAGGTGCTGGCCGAACGCCGCCGGCTCAATCCCGACGAGGCGTTGGCGATCATGGAGCAGATGCTCGCCGCGATCGCCGCCGCACACCGGGCCGGGCTGGTCCACCGCGACGTCAAGCCGGAGAACGTGCTGGTCGCCGAGGCGCCCACCGGCGGGGTGGCCAACCTGGTCGACAGCGTGGTCAAGGTGGCCGACTTCGGCCTGGCCCGCGCGGTGGAGGCCAGCGCCGAGGAGGGCGACGGCAACCAGCTGATGGCGACCGTCGCGTACGTGGCACCGGAGCTGGTCACCGACGGGCGCGCCGACCCCCGTACCGACGTCTACTCGGCCGGCATCGTGCTGTTCGAGATGCTCACCGGCCGCGTCCCGTACGACGGGGACCGCCCGGTCGACGTGGCCTGGCAGCACGTCGACCGGGACGTCCCGGCCCCGTCGGTCCTGGTGCCCGCCCTGCCCCGGGCGCTCGACGAGCTGGTCGCCCGGTCGACCCGGCGGGATCCGGGCGCCCGCCCGGCCGACGCGGGCGCCCTGTTGGCGGAGGTGCAGGTGGCCCGGGACGACCTGGGCAACCCGAACGCGCACACCGCCGTGCTGGGCCGGGTGGCCGAGGAACTGCCGGCGGTGTCCCAGCCGACGATGGTGGTCGCGGCGGTCAGCCCGGTGGCCCGGCCGAACTGGGCCCGGTTGCCCGAGCCGGCCGCCCCGCAGCGCCCACACCGTCGCCGGGCCGCCGAGAGTTCCGACCCGTGGTCCCGCCTGGCGGAGCTGCGTACCCGGATGATGGGCACCCCGCGCGGCCGGCTGTCGGTGGCGGCGGCCGTGGTGGTGGTCGGCCTGCTCGCCGCGATGGGCGGCTGGTGGGTCGGGGTGGGCCGCTACACGGTCGCTCCGCAGCTGGTGAACCTCAGCCGCGCCGACGCGCAGGCCCAGGCGGACCGGGCGGGGTTCGCCCTCGCCTTCGCCGAGCCACGCTACGACGAGAAGATCCCCCGCGACGGCGTCATCGCCCAGGACCCCGGCTCGGCTGCCAAGATCCTCAAGGGTGGCACCATCACGCTGACCCTCTCCCTGGGGCCGGAGCGGTTCCCGGTGCCGGACGTCGTCGGCAAGGAGTTCGACCTGGCCGAGGCCGACCTGACCAGCGCGAAACTGGTGGTCGCCAAGGGCACCCCGCGCTACGACGACAACCTGCCGGCCGGGGTGGTGGTGGACACCGACCCGAAGGTGGGCGCCGAGGTGAAGCCGGGCGCCAAGGTGACCGTCATCCTGAGCCGGGGCCGGGCCCCCGTCACGGTGCCCAACCTGGTCGGCAAGAACCTCAACGAGGCCCGCACCGCCCTGGCCCAGCTCGGGCTGGTGCTGGTCGAGACGTACAAGGACTCGGACAAGCCTCGCGACGAGGTCCTCGGGCAGAGCCCGGCCGACGGCACCGGCGTCGAGAAGGGCATCAAGGTCAAGCTGGACGTCAGCAAGGGCCCGCCGCAGGTGGTCGTCCCCCGGGTGATCGACCTGCCCTGCCAGCAGGCCAAGCAGCAGTTGGAGGGCGCGGGATTCCCGGTGACCACGCAGTTCAACCCCAACGGCACCGTCCGGTTCCAGAACCCGGGCGAGAACTCCCAGGTGCCGCCGGGCACCCCGGTCACCCTGGGCTGCCTGTGACCACCCTCCGGCCGGTCGGCTCGCACACGCCCACCTCGGGTGGGCTGGCCAGGGCGGCCCTGCCGTACGTGGACGCGACCGGCTCCCGGGTGGTGCAGGTCTACGTCTCCAACTCGCGTGGTTGGGCGTTGCCGGCCGGCGACCCGGCCCAGGACGCGCTCTTCGCCGACGGCTGCGCCGCTCGTGACGTGCCGGTCTACATCCACGCGTCGCTGCTGGTCAACCTCGGCTCGCCGACCGCGGCGACGGTGGAGAAGTCCACCCAGACCCTGGCGCACGCGCTGCGCCGGGGTCGGGCGATCGGGGCCCGCGGCGTGGTCTTCCACGCCGGCAGCGCGGTCGACGCCGGCTACGCCGAGACCGCCCTGCGGCAGGTACGCGAGTCGCTGCTGCCGCTGCTCGACGAGACCATGGCCACCGGCGGCCCGCTGCTGCTGGTGGAGCCGAGCGCCGGCGGCGGCCGGTCGCTGGCCTCCCGGGTCGAGCACCTCGGCCCCTACCTGGACGCCGTCGACCGGCACCCGGGGCTGGGCGTCTGCTTCGACACCTGCCACGCCTGGGCCGCCGGGCACGACCTGGCTGCCGAGGGCGGCATGACGGCGACCCTGGACACCCTGGTCGCCACGGTCGGGGCGGAACGGCTGAAGCTGATCCACGCCAATGATTCCAAGGACCTGTGCGGCTCCACCCGGGACCGGCACGAGAACATCGGCAAGGGCAGCATCGGCGAGCCGGCCTTCGCCGAGCTGATGGCCCACCCGGCAACCGCCGGCATCCCCGTCGTGGTGGAGACCCCGACGGAGAAGCACGAGGGCCACGCCACCGACATAGCCACCCTCACCCGCCTCCACCCCTAACCCCACCCCACCGGCCCCCACCGGCCCTCCGCCGCCACTGTTGATCAAGAGGTTTACGTCACCCGCCGTCGGAACGGTGACGTAAACCTCTTGATCAACAAATGACAGGGCGGGGGGCGGGGCAGGGTGGGTGGGGCAGGGTGGGTGGGGGTTTGGGGTTAGGGGTTAGGGGGTTAGGAGGTGGGTGAGGATCTTGGTGGCGCGGTCGATGGCGGTGTCGTCGATGTCGAGGTGGGTGACCAGGCGGGCGGTACGCGGGCCGAGCACCGAGAGCAGCACGCCCTCGGCGCGGGCGGCGGTCGCCAGGGCCCTCGCGTCGAGGGGGTGCGTGGTCAGGTCCAGCGGGACGATGTTCGTGCGCACCGGCCCGGCCAGCACGCCGTACGGGGCGATCGCCTCGGCGAGCCGGGCGGCCCGAGCGTGGTCGTCGGCGAGTCGCTCCAGGTGGTGGGTCAGGGCGTACCGGCCGGCGGCGGCGAGCACACCGACCTGCCGCATCCCCCCGCCCATCCGCTTGCGCAGGAAGCGGGCCCGGGTGATCTGCTCGGTGCTGCCGACCACCAGCGAGCCGACCGGCGCACCGAGGCCCTTGGAGAGGCAGACCGACAGGGTGTCGAAGAGCGCGCCGTACTCGCGTAGCGGCACCCCGTCGGCGATGTGGGCGTGCCAGATCCGGGCGCCGTCGCAGTGCAGTGCGAGGCCGGCGGTGTCGGCGACCCGGCGCAGTTCCCGCAGGGTCGCCAACGGGATCACCCCACCGCCGCCCCGGTTGTGGGTCTGCTCCACGGCGATCGCCCGGGTCGGCACCGCGAAGTAGCCGTCCGGCCGGATCATCCCGGCCACCAGGTCCGGGTCGACGTCCGCGCCGACCGCCGGCCAGGTCCGCGAGGAGATGGCGCCGTACGCCGCCGCCGCACCGACCTCGTACGTCACCACGTGCGCGTCGGCGTCACAGAGCAGCTCGTCGCCCGGTGGGACGACCAGTTGGAGGGCGATCTGGTTGGCCATCGAGCCGGTCGGGGCGAAGAGCGCCGCCTCGTGCCCGAAGAGCGCGGCGACCTCGGCCTCCAGCGCGTTGACCGTCGGGTCCTCGCCGTACACGTCGTCGCCGACCTCGGCGGTGGCCATCGCCTCGCGCATCCCGGCGGTCGGCCTGGACACCGTGTCGGAGCGGAGGTCCACCACCGGATCCGCGCTGCCGGAGTGCCCGCCCGGCCAGCGGTCGGAGCCGCCCGTGCCCTGCCCGGCCAGCGGGTCGACGGTCAGACGGGTCGGATGGTCAGCCACGGAGCATCTCCGCCACCAGGAAGGCCAGTTCCAGCGACTGCTGGGTGTTCAGTCGCGGGTCGCAGGCGGTCTCGTACCGGTCGGGCAGGTCGAGGTCCTCGATGCCCTGGGCACCACCGAGGCACTCGGTGACGTCCTCGCCGGTCAGCTCGACGTGGATGCCGCCGGGGTGGGTCTCCAGCCCCCGGTGCACCTCGAAGTAGCCGAGCACCTCGTCGACGATCCGGTCGAAGTGCCGGGTCTTGTAGCCGTTGGAGGACTCGTGGGTGTTGCCGTGCATCGGGTCGCACTGCCACACCACCTTGGCCCCGGCGGCGGTGACCTTGGCGACGATCGGCGGCAGGGCGTCGCGGACCTTGTGGTTGCCCATCCGGCTGATCAGGGTGAGCCGGCCGGGGATGTTCTCCGGGTTGAGCTTCTCGCACAGCTCGATCGCCTCGTCCGGGGTGGTGGTCGGGCCGAGCTTCACCCCGATCGGGTTGGCGATCCGGGAGATGTAGTCGATGTGCGCGCCGTCGAGCTGCCGGGTCCGCTCGCCGACCCAGAGGAAGTGCCCGGACAGCCCGTACGCCCGGCGGTCGGAGACCCGGGTGAGCGCCCGGTCGTACTCCAGGGCGAGCGCCTCGTGGGAGCAGTAGAGGGTGACGGTCCGCAGCGCGTCGTCCTCGGTCATCCCGCAGGCCCGGATGAACGCGATGGCCCGGTCGATCTCCCGGGCGATCGCCTCGTAGCGCTCCCCCGCCGGGGAGCTCTTCACGAAGCCCTTGTTCCAGTCGTGCACGGCGTGCAGGTCGGCCAGCCCGCCGGCCAGGTAGGCGCGGAGCATGTTCATCGCGGCGGCCGAGTTCGCGTACGCCCGGATCATGCGCTGCGGGTCGGCGACCCGGGCGGCCGGATCGGCCTCCAGCGCGTTGATCATGTCGCCCCGGTAGGCGGGCAGGCCCCGGGCGTCGGTCGGCAGCGAGCGGGGCTTGGTGTACTGGCCGGCGACCCGGGCCACCTTCACCACCGGCAGGGACGCGCCGTAGGTGAGCACGATCGCCATCTGGAGCAGGGTGCGGGCGTTGGCCAGCAGGTGGCTCTCGGTGTTGTCGGCGAAGGTCTCGGCGCAGTCGCCGCCCTGGAGCAGGAACGCCTTGCCCTCGCAGACCATGGCGAGCTTGCGTCGGAGCTGGTCGACCTCGTAGGGGGCGACCACCGACGGCACGGTGTCGAGCACCTTGCACACCTCGGCGACCTGGGCCGGGTCGGACCACGGTGGGGTCTGCTGACGGGGCAGGTCACGCCACCGGTCGAGGCCGAGAGCGGCGTCCTCGGCCGAGTCGACGGTGGGGCGGCTGGTCTGCAGCCCGGGGCTGCTCACGGCGGGGTAGCTCAGCTGATGCCACTCATGGCGCATGGGAGAAAGCGTACGGCGACGGTCCGGACGGTCGGGCGGCGAGGGGCGCGGTTCCGGCAGTTGGGAGTCAGGGGGTGACCGACGGCTCCGAGGTGTGTCCGCCCGGCTCCTCGCCTGCGATGCACCAGTCCGCGCCCTCTCGGGTGACCGTGAACAGCAGGGGCCTGGTGGCCTTCTTCGCCCCCGCCGCCTTCTTTCCCACCGTGACGGTCACCGTGGTGCTGACCTCCTGGCCCAGGGGACCGGTCCGGATGTCGGTGATCGTCGCCTCGGGCACCTCGAAGTGGTCGGCGAAGTCGCCGTTCGGCCCGGTCGCGGCGGCGTCGAAGCGCACCTGCATGGCCGCGCAGAGCTGGTTGCGGCCGGCGTCGGGGTCCTTGGCCGTCATCGCGTCGAGGTACGCCTGGACCCGCTCGCGGGCCTTGGTGGACGCCTCCGGGGCCGGAACCTTGTCGGTCCCGTCGTCGGCGTCGTCCTCACCGAGACCGCAGCCGAGCAGCGTGAACGGCAGCAGCGCCAGCAGCGCGACGCCGGCGGTACGGAGCCTCGGACCCATGGCCCCTCCCTGGGTGCGGATGTCGACCGGATACCGAGCGGCGAGTCTGTCACACCACCCCGGCCGGGTGGCAACCCCGTCACGGTCGCGTCGCTTCGGTCAGTGCCGTTCACCGTTCCCCCCGGCCGGGACACCCCGGGTGTAGGGGCTGGCTGACCTGCCGCTGACCCATCGGGACGTGCGGGCGGGGAGGACCCGGTGTCCGGTTCCTCCCCGCCCGCGTGGGTGGTGCGTCGGCGTTCGGCTCAGCCGAGACCGCCCTTGATCGCGCCGATCAGCTCGCCGTTGCCGGTGTCACCGGAGAGCTCCCAGAAGAACGCGCCACCGAGGCCCTGGTTCTTCGCGTAGGTCATCTTGCCGCCGATGGTGGAAGGCGTGTCGTAGCTCCACCAGTTGCTGCCGCATTTCGCGTACGCCGTGCCGGCGATCGTGCCGGTCGACGGGCAGCTGTTCTTGAGGACCTTGTAGTCCTCGATGCCCGCCTCGTAGGTGCCGGGGGCCGCGCCGGTGGCGGTGCCACCCGGAGCGGCCTGGGTCACTCCGGTCCAGCCCCGGCCGTAGAAGCCGATGCCGAGCAGCAGCTTGCTGGCCGGGACGCCCTTCGACTTGAGCTTCTGGATCGCCGCGTCGGAGTTGAAGCCCTCCTGCGGAATCCCGGCGTACGAGGTGAGCGGCGAGTGCGGGGCGGTGGGGCCCTGCGGGTTGAAGGCGCCGAAGTAGTCGTAGGTCATCGGCATCAGCCAGTTGAGGTTGCCCACCGCACCGGCGTAGTCGGTGGCGTCGATCTTGCCACCGTTGCTGCCGTCGGCGGTGATCGCGGCGGTGACCAGGGCGGACGAGCCGAACTTGGCGCGCAGCGCGGCGATCACGTTCTTGAAGGCGTTCGGGCCGCTGGTGTCGCAGCTGAGGCCGCAGGCGTTGGGGTACTCCCAGTCGACGTCGATGCCGTCGAAGACGTCCGCCCAGCGCGGGTCCTCGACCAGGTTGTAGCAGCTGTCGGCGAACGCGGTCGGGTTCTGCGCAGCCTGGGTGAAGCCGCCGGACCAGGTCCAACCGCCGAAGGACCAGATCACCTTCAGGTGCGGGTACATCTTCTTGAGCTTGCGCAGCTGGTTGAAACTGCCACGCAGCGGCTGGTCCCAGGTGTCGGCGACGCCGTCCACGCTGTCCGCCGCGGTGTACGCCTTGTCATAGTCGGCGTAGCTGTCCCCGATCGTGCACCGGCCACCGGTGGTGTTGCCGAAGGCGTACAGGATGTGGGTGAGCTTGGCGGCGGAGCCGCTGGTGGCGATGTTCTTGACGTGGTAGTTGCGGCCGTAGACGCCCCACTCGGCGAAGTAGCCGACGACCTTCTTGTCACCGTTGGGTGGCGTGGTCGTGGGTGGTGGCGTGGTCGGCGGGGCCGTCGTCGGCGGGGCGGTGGTGGGCGGTACGGTCGTCGGCGGGGCCGTGGTGGGCGGTGGGGTGCCCCCGCCGCAGGACGCGCCGTTGATCGTGCAGTTCAGCGGCGCCTTGTACGGCCCGGTGCCGTTGTAGCCCCAGCTGAAGCTGGCCCCGGGGGCGAGCGGCCCGGCCCAGCTCTTCTTCACCGCCACGTAATGGTTGCCGCTGCTGGTGACGTCGGCGTCCCAGAAGGTGCTGATGGTGGTGCCGGCCGGCAGGTCGAACTCGATGCGCCAGGTGCTGACGCTGGTGCTGGAGCCGTTGGCGACGGTGACCCGGCCCTCGTGGCCGGTCCCCCAGTCCTGGGCCGAGGCGAAGGTAGCGGTGACGCTTCCGGCACCGAACGCCGAGGTCACCGGAACCGCCGCAATGGTCAGCGCAGCGACTGCGCCGGCCCAGAGGGCGCGGCGGAGCGATCTCTTCATGGGGCGCCTCCTCAAACAGTTAGGAAAGTTTCCAAATCGATGGGGAGACGCTACTCACACCGTCATCACTTCGTCAAGATGCGCATCCGTCGATTCATCACCCCCGGATGACGACCCGTCGCCGCAGCACCGCAGCGGTACGGCCCGGCCGGGCCAGCGGGGCGCTCCGGCCGGGCCAGCGGGGCGCGTAGCCTCGCGGCATGACCGTCTTCGACATCGAGATCGACGCCCTGACCGGCGGACCTGCCGACCTGGCCGACTACCGGGGCCGGGCGCTGCTGGTGGTGAACGTGGCCTCCCGCTGCGGCCTCACCCCGCAGTACGCCGGCCTCCAGGAGCTGTCCACCGAGTACGCCGACCGGGGCCTGGTGGTGCTCGGCGTGCCGTGCAACCAGTTCGCCGGGCAGGAACCCGGCACGGCCGCCGAGATCGGCGAGTTCTGCCAGGTCAACTACGGGGTCACCTTCCCGCTGACCGAAAAGGTCGACGTCAACGGCCCGGCCCGGCATCCGCTCTACGCAGCGTTGGTCGACACCCCCGACGCCGAGGGACACACCGGGGACGTCCGGTGGAACTTCGAGAAGTTCCTGGTAGCCCCGGACGGCACGGTCGCAGCCCGGTTCGCGCCGACGGTCACCCCGGACTCGGCCGCGTTGCGGGCCGCCGTCGAGAAGGTCCTCCCGACCTGATCGGACGCTCCCCCACCCTCGGCGACCCCGCTTGCTGGCCTCCTTCGCCTTCGCCGCGCTGGGCCGCACAGCCGGCCCACCCATCCGTTCCCCCGGTCCGCAGGCCCCGCGTGGCCGGACCACCCCGCCGTGCCGGCCTGGGCCGCAGCCGTCGAGCACGCCGCCGGGAACGCGGCACCGTCGGTCAGCACCGACGGCCAACGCCCGCCCATCCCCCCGACCTTTAGCGCCCGCCCATCCGCCCCGACCTCCAGCACCCCGCCAACCCACCCCCGACGGCCAACGCCCACATCAACGAACACCGACTGCCAGCGCCTGCCCATCAACCCCGTCGGCCAGCGCCCACCAACCAACGCCGTCGGCCAGCACCCACCCATGTATGGGCAGGCCCTTTCGAGCTGATGACGTCAACGAGTCAGACCTTCGACATGCCTGTGAGTCGTTGACGTCATCAGCTCCAAAGCACCCGGAACAGGTAACCGGCCCCCGGGGGCAGCCGCGCGCCAGAGCCCTCGGGCAGCCCCGCGCCGGAGCCCCAGGGCAGCCGCGCGCCAGAGCCCTCGGGCAGCCGGGCGCCAGAGCCCTCGGGCAGCCGGGCGCCGGAGCCCCAGGGCAGCCGCGCGCCGGAGCCCCGCGCCCGCCGCGCCGGGAAGCCACATCCGCCGCCCGACGGTCGGGCCACGTACCGGCACAAAGCAGGCACATGCTGCAGCAAGCCGGCACGAAGCAACGGCAAGTAGGCACGAACCGCAGGCAAGCCAGCCCGGTAATACCGCGAGCCGGCATGAACCGTGGCAAGCTGCCACGGAGCGCCGCAGAGCCGGCACGAATCGCCGCAGAGACAGGCCAGGAGACCCAGGAGACCGGCAGAGCCGGCAGAAAGCGGATCGGCCGCACCGACGGCCGGTTGGTGGAACCGGGGCGGCTACGCAACGAGGACGTAGGCCGAGAGGGCCGACCGGCCGGGCCGGAATGGACCATGGCCGCGCCGACCCCGGGGCGGGTCGACACGGCCATGGGGAGCCGGTGGGACGCGGGTGCCGGGTCAGCCCGCCGCGGAGCGGAAGACCGGGTAGTAGCCGCCGGACTGGCCGGCCGCCGTCGGGTGGTACGAGATCCCGAGGTTGACGAAGTTCAGCGCGTGCAGCCACTTCTCGCCGTAGCTGCACAGCTGGTGACCGACGAAGATGGACCGGACGTCGGCGAACGTGAAGCCGGCCGAGGTGGCGGCGGTGCGGGTGATGTCGTCCACCAGGTTGATGCCCTCGTTGATCTTCGCGCGGGAGTTCGCGCTGAGCCCCACACAGACCGTGCCGAGCTGGTAGAAGACGGGGTAGCCGACGACCACCACCCGGGCGGACGGCGCGCGGGACCTGATTCCGTTGTAGACGGTGGCCAGCTTGGCGGGCAGCTCCGCCCGCGCCTTGTTCTCGGCGGCCTGCACGGCCGCGACACACTGCGTCTCCCCCTGGAGCACACAGGTCGACATGATCGACGTGAAGCCGACGTCGTTGCCGCCGATGGTGACGCTGACCAGGGTGGTGGTCGAGGTCAGTGCGGAGAGCTGACTGTTGACCACGTCGGTGGTGGTCGCCCCGGAGCAGGCCACCGACTTGTACGAGGCGGGCTTGACGTTGGCGTTGTACAGCGCCGGGTAGGCGTTGGTGCTGCGCTGACAGGCGCCGCTCTCCGAGGTGTAGCTGTCGGCGCCGACGCCGGAGGCGTACGAGTCACCGAGGGCCACGTACCGGTCGGTGGGGGCCGCCTGGACCGGCACCGCCACGCCGAGGGTCACGCCGATGGATGCCGCGAGACTCACGGCGAGGGTCACGAGTCGGGATCTCCGCACGTCGCACTCCTGGGGGATGGGAAGTGGTGGTGGGAGATAGATATCACTCATTCACATGTTTAGGGAAGGTCATCGATGCATAGCAGGGGTTGCCAGGGGTGCCGAAAGCCGCCGAATAACCAAGCGAAGCGGTCGGGAATTCTCTCGCGAGCGGGCCGGTTGGCACCGGTATGACAACTGTGGGACTCATCGGCAGCGGCAACATCGGCGGCACCGTGGCCCGGTTGGCGGTCACCGCCGGCCACGACGTGGTGCTCAGCAACTCGCGCGGCCCGGAGACGCTGAAGGACCTGGTGGAGGAGTTGGGTCCGCGGGCCCGCGCGGCCACCCCGGCCGAGGCGGCGGCAGCGGGCGACCTGGTGGTGGTCACCATCCCGCTGCGGGCCTACCGCGAGGTGCCCGCCGCGCCGCTGGTCGGCAAGACCGTCATCGACACCAACAACTACTACCCGGAGCGGGACGGGCGTTACCCGGAGCTGGACGACGAGTCGACCACCACCAGCGAACTGCTCCAGCGGCACCTGCCACAGTCGCATGTGGTCAAGGGCTTCAACAACATCTACTTCAAGCACCTGCTCGCCCTGGCCCGCCCGGCCGGGACCGCCGACCGCACCGCGCTGCCGGTCGCCGGGGACGACGCCACGGCCAAGGCCGAGGTCACCGCGTTCCTCGACTCCCTCGGGTACGACACGGTCGACGTCGGCCCGCTCGCCGAGGGCTGGCGGTTCCAGCGCGACACCAGCGCGTACGCCGCCCTCTACGCGGCCGACCCGGCGGGCGACTTCGAGCAGCCCGCCCCGGTCGACGCGGAGCGACTGCGGGCCGCCCTGGCCGCCGCCCGCCGCTACGCCGACGCCTGACCCGACAGCACACCCGTTGGCGGGGCGGCGTCCCGGCGCCGCCCCAGCCACCACCGGCCGCCCACCACCAGCCACCCGGCCCACCAGCCACCCGGCCACCAGCCCGCCACCCGGCCAGGGTCGGATCGGCCGGTACCCGGTCAGCCGGTGGTCGCCGGCCACTCCCCGGCCAGCACCGCCCAGACCTCCACGTCGATCCGCCCCGCCGGACCGGGGGCGACCCCACGCAGGGTGCCCTCGTGGCGCATGCCGAGCCGGCGGGCCACCGCGACGCTACGCACGTTGCCGACCCGGGCATGCCACTCGACCCGGTGGATGCCGCGTTCCCGGATCGCCCAGTCCACGATCCGGGTCGCCGCGCGGGTCACCAGGCCCCGCCCCTCGGCGGCCGGCTCCAGCCAGCAGCCCGCCTCGGCCACCCCCGACACCGTATCGAAGGACACGAACATCACCCCGCCGACCAGGGTGCCGTCGACCCAGATCCCCCAGATGCCACCGGCGTCGTTCGCCCACTTCTCGGCGTACCGGTGCAGCACCCGGTGGGCCGAGTCCAGGTCGGTGGCCACGAAGGACGCGCCGACCCAGGGGGCGATGTGCTCGCGGGCCCGGTCCAGATGGGTCAGGAACTCCCCCGCGTGCCAGGGGGAGAGCGGGCGCAGCTCCGCGGTCTCGGCCAGCGGCAGCGCGAACATCCGTCAGTTCCTCCGACTCGCCACGGGCAGGCTCAGTCGCAGCGTCGGCCCGAAAGTGGGCACGAATCCCAGCGACCGGTAGAGCGGTTCGCCCTCGGCCGAGGCCCGCAGGTCGACCTTGCCGACCCCGCGCTGCCGGTACCAGTCCAGTAGCGCCTCCAGGCAGGCCCGGGAGTAGCCGCGCCGGCGGTACACCGGCTCGGTGACCACGTTGAAGACGTACCCGGTCAGGCCGTCGGGGTTGCCGGGGCCGCCGAGGCGCTGCTCGATGGTCCCGGTCGCACAGGCCGCCAAAACGCCCGACCGTTCCGGGTCGTCGACGACGAAGACCGCCATCAGGTCCGCCGGCTCGGCCAGCCGCCGGTGCAGCACCTCCCGGGCGGCCTGCTGCCAGGGGCCGGCGCGGGAGCCATCTGGTCGATGTCGGCCAGCATCACCCCGCGTAGGCGGACGATCTCACCGGCGTCGGCCACCACGGCCCGTCGAACGTTGATCACGAACGGACGGTACCGGATACCCCGGACGGGCCGTCGACCGAACCACGCTGATCGAGAACGGCGAACACGGGAGTGTCCGACTTGCCATCCAGTCCCGTCCACGGGACGCTGAGGGTCGGGATCGACACACCACCTCGGAGGCGAGATGCCCCAGCTCCGTACCGCGCCGCGCCGGCTGCTCGCCGCCACCGGCACGCTCCTGCTCGGCACCGCGCTGGCCGCCACCGGTACCGCGCCGGCCGGAGCAGCAGCCGCCACCGGGGGCACGCCGGCCGGAGCGACGGGTGGCACCGGTGGCACGGCGGCCGGCGACGTCGGCTACGTCCGGCTCGCCCACCTCTCCCCCGACACCCCGGCCGTGGACGTCTACCTCTCCGCCCCCGGCAACGGAGCGCCCCAGGTCTTCCCCGCCGTGGGCTACGGCGTCGTCTCCCACTACCTGCCCCTGGCCGCCGGCCGGTACGCGGTGGCGATGCGACAGGCCGGCGCCCCGGCCAGCGAGCCGCCGGTGCTCACCACCGAGGTGGCGGTCGGCGCGGGTGAGGCGTACACGGTGGCCGGGGTGGGTCGCTACGCCGACCTCGGCCTGCGGGTGCTCGCCGACGACCTCAGCGCCCCGGCGGCCGGTCAGGCGAAGGTGCGGGTCGTCCAGGCCTCCGTGCGGGCTCCGGTGGTCGACGTGACGGCCGACGACGGGCCGACCATCGCCGACGCCGTCCGGTTCGCCACCACCACCGACTACCGGCAGGTGGAGCCGGGACGCTGGCGGTTGCGCCTCGGGGGTGGCAGCGGGCCGACCACCGACGCCGAGGTGACCCTCCACGATGGGCGGGTGTACTCGCTGCTGGTGCTCGACGGCAAGCGGGGCGGGCTCACCACCGAACTGCGCGAGGACGCCCGGGGTGGCGGGGTCGCCCCGGCCGGCGGCGTCCCGGCGGGTGCCGGCGGGCTGGCCGCGGGCGGGCTCGGGGCGTACCCGATGGTGGGCGGCGGGCTGCTCGCGGGGGCCGTGGTGGTCGGGACGACGGTGCTGGTGCGGCGTCGGCGGCGACCGGTCTGGTGACCCGGCCCGGCTTCGCGATCCGGCGGCACCGCGCCCGGCGGGCGCCGGCCGCCGCGCTGGTCACGGCCGCTGCGGCGCTCTGCCTCGCCGCCGGCACCGGCGTCGGTCTGGCCACCGACCTTCCCCGACCGATCGCGCCGGCCGGCGACTGGCAGCCCGGCTGCGCGGCCGGCTGCGCCACCGCGGCCGGCACCCTCCCCGCCGCACCGGCTCCGCCCACCCGGGTACGCGTGGCGCGGATCGGCGTCGACTCCGCCCTCACCGCGCTCGGCCTGGACCGGGCCGGCACCCTGGTCCCACCGGCGGACTTCGACCGGGCCGGCTGGTACGGCGGTGGCCCGGCACCGGGCGACCCGGGGCCGGCGGTGATCGCCGGGCATCTGGACTCGCGACGCGGCCCGGCCGTCTTCGCCCGCCTCGGTGAGCTGCGCTCCGGCGACCGGATCGAGGTGTGGCGGGGCGACCGTCGGGTGACGTTCCGGGTCACCGGCACGCTGCGCACCCGCAAGGACACCTTCCCCACCGCCACCGTGTACGGCCCGACGCCCGGCCCCGAGCTGCGGCTGATCACCTGCGGCGGCGACTTCGACCGACGCGCCGGCCACTACCGGGACAACATGGTGGTCTTCGCCGTCGCCGATCCGCCGGCCGACCCCGTCCCCCGCTCCGCCGCCGACTGACCCGCCCGCGCCGACTACGCTCCGGCGGTGCGACTGACCAGCGTGAACGACGTCCTGGCCGCCGAGCGACGGCTCACCGGGCGGATCGTCCGGACCCCTCTGCTGGCCTGCCCGCAGCTGAGCGACGAGTTGGGGCTCGACGTCGCGGTGAAGGCGGAGAACCTGCAGCACACCGGCAGCTTCAAGGCCCGGGGCGCCCTCAACGCGCTGCTCGCCCTCGCCGAACGGCAGGCGACGCCCACCGGGCTGACCGCCTTCTCGGCCGGCAACCACGCCATGGCGGTGGCCTTCGCCGGTCGCGCCTTCGGGCTGCCCACCGTCGTCTGCATGCCCCCGCACGCGGTATCCACCAAGATCGAGGCGGTCCGCCGGTGGGGCGGGGAGGTGGTCCTCACCGACGACCTGCTCACCACCTGCCGGGCGATCACCGCCGAGCGCGGCTACCACCTGCTGCCGCCGTTCGACGACCCGGACGTCATCGCCGGCCAGGCCACCCTGGGACAGGAGTTGCTGGCCGACGGCCCACCGCCGGGCCTGGTGCTGGTCCCGGTCGGCGGTGGTGGCCTGATCAGCGGCGTGGCCGCCGCCGTCCGGGCGGCCGTCCCGACGGCCCGGATCGTCGGCGTCGAGCCGGCCACCGCCAACGTCGTCGGGCACGCGCTGCGCACCGACGGAGAAGACCCGCCGACCCGGCCGGTGTCGATGGCCGACGGGCTGGCCGCCCCGTTCGCCGGCCGGCTCACCCTGGCGCACGTACGGGAGCTGGTGGACGACATGGTGGAGGTCACCGAGGAGGACATCCGCGCCGCCTGGTGGGACCTGATGGCGGCCACCCGGCTGCTGCTCGAACCGGCGGCGGCGGTCACCCTCGCCGCGCTGCGCACCGGCCAGGTGACCGCCGCCCCAGGCACCCGGACGATCCTCCTACTCACCGGCGGCAACGTCTCCCCCACCATGCTCGCCACCCTGCCCTAACCCTCCAATCGCGCGCCAATCGCACGCCGACTGCGCTCCGGCCGGGCTCCGACCGGGCTCCGACCGCGCGCGATCTTGGAGTTCTGGTGCCTGCTTCGCGGGGATATCGCACGTTCCGTTCCCACCACAACTTCATGATCGACGCGGCGGGGTGGGGTGGGGGTGGGGGTGGGGGTGGGGGTGGGTGCTTCGCGTAGCGGAGCGGCGCTGGGTGGGAGGGGGTAGGTCTACTTCCGGGTTAGCGGAGGGGGCGGCGGCCGGCGAAGCCGCACTCGACCCGGTGGTACCAGCGCACGTCGGAGTCGCCCTCCAGCCAGCACCAGAGCACCGCCCGGCCGTCGTGTTCGCCGGGGAAGTCGAGCAGCACCGGGGCGGTCCCCTTGACCTGGATGTCGTGCGAGTTCAGCTCCTCCAGCACGCCGTGCAACCGGGCCTCCAGGGCCTTGACCTCGGCCCGGCCGCCGAGCGCCGACACCCCGGGGCCGGCCAGGTCGGCCCGTAACTCGGCCAGGTCGGCCCGGATGCCGATCAGCTCGTCGATGCGGGGACGCAGGGTGGCGACCAGGTACCGCGCCTGGGCGAGAGTGAACACCGAGTCAGTATGGGACACCCGGCGGGCCCGCACCGACCCGTCCCCGGCTTCGGTCGGCCCGGGTCGCCAACTCCGACCCGGAAGTGTCCCGGTTGACCTCGTCGGCAAGGGCACGGATGCGAGTGAGCAGCTCCGGGGATCGGCAGCCCGTCCCGGTGATCCACCACAGGCCGTCCCGCTTCGCCGACCGGCCCACCGCAGCCGTCCACACAGGTCGGTAAGTGACCCCCAGCCGTCGATGACAGCAACCCGGCCGAAGGTCCAAGATCTTTCAGGCAGGTAGCTCGACGCGGACACGTCCCTGCGTCGAGCCGAATTCGCGTGCCCGTCGACCAGCACAGGAGACCCCTCATCGTGATCAACAAGTACCCCGGAAACTGTGGCACGTGCCAGGAATGGGTGGCGGCGGGCGCCGGACAGGCGGAGAACGTCGGGGGTCGCTGGCGGCCGTACCACCAGCAGTGCGTGCCGGTCAGGACGGCGCCACCGGTCGGGGCTCACCGCGGCTGGCACGACCTGCCGGTCGTGGGCTTCGACATCGAGGGCACCGAGAACGAACCCACGCAGACCCGCATCCTCACCGCCGCCCTGGCGTACGCCGACGGCACGACCACGACGTGGCTCATCGACCCGGGAGTGCCGATCCCGTCCGAGGCCACCGACATCCACGGGATCACCGACGAGATGGTGCGCAGCGAAGGACGCCCACCCCGGGCGGCACTGGCCGAGCTGGCAACGGCGATCGGCAAGCTGATCGCGGACGACACGCCACTCGTCGCCTTTTGCGCCCAGTACGACGTCACGGCGCTGCACACCGAGCTGGCCCGGCACGGTCTGCCGCCGGTGGCCTGGGAGCGCGCCGTCATCGTCGACCCCTCGATCCTGCACCGGCAGGTCGAGCCCCGCTGGTACGGCGGTCGGCAGCTCGGCGACCTGTGCCCGTACTACGAGGTCGACCCGGGGACCGCGCACGACGCGGCGAGCGACGCACGGGCGGCGGCCGACATGGCGGTGTCGATCGCCGCCCGCCACGAGCGGATCGCCCGGATGCGCCCCGACGACCTCCACCGGGCGCAGGTCACCTGGTACGCCGAGCAGGGGCGGGACCTTCAGGCGTACTTCGACCGGCAGGGCCGCGACGAGACGGTGAGCCTGGAGTGGCCACTGGAGACCAGGCGACGCCGATAGCCGACCCCGCAGCCCTCCGGCTGCGGTGGGTGGCCGTCATCCGGTGAACCGGCCGGGCAGGTGGATTCCCCCGGCCGGTGTCCCGGCGACGGGCAGCCGTGGCCGCGCCCCGGCCACCATCGGCAGCGGCCTGCACAGGAAGACCTCCTGGTCGGGCCGGTGATGGTCCAGCGCCACGGTGAGCGCGGCACCCCGCTGTCCCGGCCCGGCCGGGGCGTACCGCATGGACCAGGGCCCGGGAGGCGGCGGCCCGGGGCGGAACTCGAACAGATCTTGGAAGATTCCGGCCCCGGGAGGGCCATCTGCCACCAAGCCACGGGCGAGCCGCCGAGAACCGCCGCGCACGGGCAACACGTGTTACCCACAGCCGGCGCAAGGGCCCCATGCTGGGGCGTGACTGGCCCCTGTTCCTGCTCGTATCAGTCGGCCTGGGCGGCCAGTTCGCGGGCTCGGTCCCGGGCCGCCTCCAACGCCGCCAGCATGGCCGCGCGCACCCCGTGCTTCTCCAGTTCGCGGATGGCGGAGATGGTGGTGCCGGCCGGGGAGGTGACGGCCTCGCGGAGCTTGACCGGGTGCTCGCCGGAGTCGCGCAGCATCACCGCCGAGCCGATCGCGGTCTGCACGATCAGCTCGTGCGCCACCTGCCGGGGCAGGCCGAGCAGGATGCCCGCGTCGATCATGGCCTCGACCAGCAGGTAGAAGTACGCCGGACCGGAGCCGGAGAGCGCGGTGACCGCGTCCTGCTGCGACTCGGGCACCCGCAGGGTCGCACCGAGGGGAGAGAACATCTCCTCGGCCAGCGCCAGGTGCTCCCCGGTGGCGTGCGCGCCGGCCGAGATCGCGCTCATCGCCTGGTCGACCAGGGCCGGGGTGTTGGTCATCACCCGGACCACCGGGGTGCCCTCGGGCAGCCGGCGGTTGAAGAAACCGGTGGGCAGGCCGGCGCAGAGCGAGATGACCAGCTTGTCGGCCGGCACCTTCGGACCGATCTCGTCCAGCAGGATGCCCGCGTCCTGCGGCTTCACCGCGATCGCCAGCACCGCCGCCTCGTCCACGGCGGTCAGGTTGTCCACCAACCGTACGCCGTACCGGGCGGCCAGTTCCTCGGCGCGGGCGGGACGCCGGGCGGTGGCCAGCAGTCGCTGCGCCGGCCAGCCGGACCGCAACAGCCCGGAGAGCATCAACTCACCGATCTTGCCCGCCCCGATCACCGCGACGGTGTGCTTCGCCGACCCCATCCCACCCCTCCGTCACCTTCGCCCGATCCACCCCGCCCGTCGCCGCCACCCCACCACTGCCGTGCCTGCCACCCTCCGCCCACCCGCCCCGGGCGTCGACCGGTAACCGAGGCTGTTCATCGAGATCGACTCGAACAGGCCCCGGCGCGACACGCGAGGCGGGTGGGACGGCGGACAGCGAGGTGGGGAGGGGACGGGATCAGCTGCCGAAGAAGACCTCGGCCTCGTCGTAGCGCTCGATCGGGACCGTCTTCAGCTCGCGGGTGGCCTCGGCCAGCGGCACCCGGACGATGTCCGTGCTCTGCATCGCGACCATCTTGCCCCAGTCGCCCTCGTGGGCGGCGTCGATGGCCTGGAGGCCGAGCCGGGTGGCCAGCACCCGGTCGAAGGCGGTCGGGGTGCCACCGCGCTGGATGTGCCCGAGCACGACGGTACGGGCCTCCTTGCCGGTCTTGTCCTCCAGCTGCTCGGCGAGCCACTGGCCGATGCCGCCGAGGCGGACGTGGCCGAAGGCGTCGAGCTCCTGGTTGTGCAGGACCATCTGGCCGTCCAGCGGCTGGGCGCCCTCGGCGACCACGACGATCGGGGCGTACTGGTGCTGGAAGCGCTTCTCGACGTAGCCGGCGACCTGCTCGACGTCGAACTTGCGCTCCGGGAGCAGGATCACGTTGGCGCCACCGGCCAGGCCGGCGTGCAGGGCGATCCAGCCGGCGTGCCGGCCCATCACCTCGACGACCAGGGTGCGGTGGTGGCTCTCCGCGGTGGTGTGCAGCCGGTCGATCGCCTCCATCGCGATGTTGACGGCGGTGTCGAAGCCGAAGGTGTAGTCGGTGGCCCCGAGGTCGTTGTCGATCGTCTTCGGCACGCCGACCACGTTGACGCCCAGCTCGTGCAGCTTGGTGGCGACACCGAGGGTGTCCTCGCCGCCGATCGCGATCAGCGCGTCGACGCCCTGCGTGGCGAGGTTCTCCTTGATCCGCTCCACGCCGTTCTCGATCTTGAACGGGTTGGTGCGGGACGAGCCGAGGATGGTGCCGCCGCGCGGCAGGATGCCCCGCACCTCGGGGATGCCGAGCGGCTTGGTCAGGCCCTCCAGCGGGCCCTTCCACCCGTCCCGGAAGCCCACGAACTCGTGACCGTAAGTGGCGACGCCCTTGCGGACCACCGCCCGAATGACCGCGTTGAGACCTGGGCAGTCGCCGCCGCCGGTGAGCACGCCGATACGCATGATCTGCTCATCCTCCTGGAGCATCAGGTGAAGCCCGGATAAGCCCCAGGATATGTGTCAGATCAGACCATCGGCACCGTTGCCGGCCCGGGGCGGGCCGTCAGTGCGCACTGTAGTCGGCGTGGGTGTACGCCGACACCGCGCCCCGGCCGGTACCGCCCGCCCGGTCGACTACCGGTCAGTAGCTGACCTCGTGGTTCTCCCCCGCCCTCGGCGGCTTCCCGGTCACCGCCGCCTTGGCGAACCCGAGCAGGTTGACCACCGTGCCACCCGGCGAGTCCCAGTACTCGGCCGAGCCGGCGTGCACCTTGAGCAGGGTCAGCCCGGGGGTGTCCAGACCGTCCGGGAACCAGGCCGTGAGCGCCGGATTCCACAACTGCTCGGCCCTGGCCCGGTCGTACGCCTCCTGGGCGGTGCCGGAGATCGAGACCCAGGCGTGGTGGCGCTGGTCGGAGAAGGCGACGTTGACCTCCGGGTTGACCCGGGCCTGGCGCATCTTGGCCGAGTCGGCATAGGCGAAGAACCACAGGTCGCCGTCGAACTCGGCCGCCTGGAGCGCCATCGGCCGGCTGAGCATCCGGCCGTCCACGCCGATCGTGGTCAACATGCAGATCCGCGCGTCCCGGATCAGGTCGGTCACCCTCCGCCGGGCGTCGGTGATGGTGGTCGCGTCGTCGGCCATGGCGCACTCCCTCGGATCGGCTCGCCCGAACCGGTGCCCTGGCCGGCAGCGGTCAAACCTGCCGACCGCCACGGGCTGTCATCGCCCGCCATCGGGCCAGGTTGTGCCGGGCGTCGACCAGCGCGTCGTGCCGGTCGGCCTCCGCGTCCGGCAGCCGGGGACGGCCGAGGTCGTCCCAGAGCTGCCGCAACTCCTTGGTGAACCGGGGGATCTCCCGGGGCAGGGCCGGCATCGCCCCCCAGAGCTGGGCCAGCACCACATGGTCGTACGCGGCGTACCAGGCCCACAGTTCCAACTGCTCGCCCGGTCGGTCCCGGATCGGCTCCAACAGGAAATCGTGCAGGTCGTCGCGGATGCGGGCCCGGGAACGCCAGGCGCGGTCGGCCGGTGAGGGAAGCTTGTCCAGCACGTTACGGCGGACCCAGGGCACGGCGCGGGAGTCGTCGAACTCGGTGGAGACCGCGTAGAACTCGCGGCCGTACTCGTCGACGACACCGATCGACACGAGGTCGACGCTGCGGCCGTCCTCGATGAATTCGCAGTCGTAGAAGTAGCGGTAGACCATCGCGGTCCATCCTCGCCCACGGTCGGTGACCGTCGCCGGGCGGGGTGGCGGACCGCGCGGGACGACGGCCGGCGGCCGTTCGCCGCAGCTCGGGAGTGTCACGGATAGGTTTACAGGGGTGTACAGCAAGCGACTGGGCCGTCATGATCTGATGTGTACCGCTACCGGACGCCGAACCGGTGTCAGTTCACCTCTTCAGGGGCCGTCAGGGTTCACCCGGTGAGCGAAGTTGTGGTCCGTGACCGGGGGAGGGGTGGGGCGGTGGAGATGCGCCTGCCGGAGCCGGGTGACGCCCTCACGGGGGTGGAGATGTTCGCCGGGCTGGAGCCGGAGGTGCGCCAGCGGGTGATCGCCGCGGCCGTGCCGCGCACCTACCGCAAGGGCCAACTCCTCTTCGTGGAGAACGATCCCGGTGAGTCGCTGATCGTGCTGCGTCGCGGGGCGGTCGCGGTGTTCCGCACCGCGCCGACCGGCGAACGTGCCGTGCTGTCGGTCATCCGACCGCCGGACGTGCTGGGCGAGGTCTCCCTGCTGGACGCCTCCACCAGGTCGGCCTCGGCCGAGGCGATCGAGGACTGCGCCGCGCTCGCCCTGTCCCGTCCGGCCTTCATGGAGTTGGTGCACTCCAACCCGCGCATCCTGGACGCGGTGATGCGGTCGCTGGGTGGTCTGATCCGGCGGCTCACCGAGCAGAACGCCGACCACGTCTTCCTCGACCTGCCCGGTCGGGTGGCCAAGACGCTGGTCCGGCTGGCCGGGGAGAGCCAGGCCCCGATGATCACCATCGAACTCAACCAGAGCCAACTGGCCGAGATGGCGGGTGGTTCCCGGCAGAGCGTCAACCAGGCGATCGGTTCCTTCGCCAGCCGGGGCTGGCTCCGTACCGAGGGCCGACGGATCGTGGTCACCGACGTGGCCGCGCTACGGCGACGGGCCGGCATGAGCGACCGCTGACGCCACCCGCCCGCCCCCGGGTGGACCGGGAGCGGCCCGGGTCGGGAGCATCTGGGCAGGGAGGCACCTGGCCGTGGCGGTCAGGTCGGGAGAGAACACCCGACGGCGCGGCCGGCGGACCGAGGTCCACCGGCCGCGCCGGTCACTCAGTTGCCGCTGTCGTCCGCAGGCGGGGCGCCCGGCCCCGGTCCGATCTTGTCCGGGGGTGTGCCCGGCCCGGGTCCGATCTTCTGTGGCTTGGGTGGCTTGGTCGTGGTCGTGCCAGCGTCCGAGGCCGTCTGGCTGTCGGGGCTCTCCACCATGCCCTGTTCCTCCATTCTGGCGAGAGTGACCGCGTCGACGTCGACCGTCTCCCCGGGAGACCGGACGGTACCGCCCGGGTCGGTCCAGTAGGCGGACAATCGCACCTGCACGGCACTCTCCTGACAGTGAACTTTCCTCGTGAGGAACACTAGTGGCGGCCGACCAGCCGCACGGTCCGCCCGCACGTCGGGTACCCGACTGGCCTCCGCGGCGGGATACTGGGATCTCCTCACGTACGGAGTTCGTCATCGACCTCAAGTGTGGGCACTGCTCTCGGGCGGCGGGACCGGACGACCTCTTCTGCGGCGGCTGCGGACAGGCGCTGACGCTCGGCTGTGCCTCCTGCGGGCACGGCAACAGTCCCGAGGCCAACTTCTGCACCAACTGCGGGCAGCCGCTGCGCGACCACGCGGTCAGCGTGCAGGAGGACCGCCGCCAGGTCAGCGTGCTCTTCATCGACATCGTCGACTTCACCACGTACGCCGAGCGGGCCGACCCGGAGCAGGCGCGCAGCCTCCAGCAGGCGTACTTCGCCACCGTCCGCAAGCTGGTCCACCAGTACGGCGGGGTGGTGGAGAAGTACATCGGCGACGCGGTGATGGCCCTCTTCGGCGCTCCGGTCGCCACCGACAACGACGCGCTGCGCTGCGTACGGGCCGGCCTGGAGCTGCAACGCAGCCTGGCCCGGCAGGCCGCCGGGCCGCAGCCACCGCTGGGTTTCCGGGTCGGCGTGGCCACCGGTGAGGCGCTGGTGGACCTCTCCGCCACCCGCGACGGCGGCCAGGCCTTCGTCACCGGCGACGTGGTGAACACCGCCTCCCGGTTGCAGGCGCTGGCCCCCGCCGGCGGGGTGGTCGTCGACGAGAGCACCTGGTCGGCCACCCGGCACGAGTTGGAGTACGTCGACCGGCCGCCGGTCACCCTGCGCGGCCGCTCGGCGGTGAGCCGGATCTGGCTCGCCGTCCGGGCCCGGCCGCGCACCGACCCGCAGGCCGCCGAGCTGACCCCGATGGTCGACCGGGAGCACGAGCGCGGCCTGCTGGTCAGCGCCCTGCACCGCACCGTCAACGAGCGCGCCTCCCAACTGGTGACCGTCTTCGGTCCAGCCGGGGTGGGCAAGAGCCGGCTGCTGCGCGAGCTGTCCCGGCACGCCGCCAACCTGCCCGGCCACCGGGTCACCTGGCTGGTCGGGCAGTGCCCGCCGTTCGGCGAGAACGTCACGTACGCCGCCCTGGCGGACATCGTCAAGGGTTGGCTGGGGGTGCCGGAGACCGACGACCCGGAACCGCTGCGCGATCGGCTGCGTCAGCGGCTGGGCCAGCTCGGCGACCCGCACCCCGGACGGTTGGCCAGCGCGCTCGGGCCGCTGCTGGGAATCGCCGGGGAGCGGCTCAACCCGGGTGAGACCGAGGCTGCCTGGCGGCGGTTCCTGCTCACCCTGGCCGGGCGGGGCCCGACCGTCCTGGTCTTCGAGGACATGCACTGGGCCGACCAGGCGATGCTCACCTTCGTCGAGCAGCTCGGCGCGGCGGCTCGGGGCGTACCCCTGCTGGTGGTGGCGACCGCGCGGCCGGAGCTGCGGGAGCGGCATCCGGCCTGGACCGGCACGATCAGCGGCGCGATGTCCATCTCGGTGCCGCCGATGCACGACACGGACATCGACACCCTCTACTCCCTGCTGCTCGGCCAGGCCGCGTTGCCGGCGGCGGCCCGCACACCGCTGATCGAGTTCGCCGACGGCAATCCGCTCTACGCCCAGGAGTACGCCCGGATGCTGATGGACGGCGGGCTGCTGGAGCCGGCCGCCCGGTTCGACCCGGCCGGCAGCACCGACATGCCGCGCACCGTCCAGGCGGTCATCGCCAACCGGCTCGACCTGCTCGACCCGGCCGACCGGGCGGTGCTCCAGGCCGCCGCCGTGGTCGGGGTGCAGTTCTGGGCGGCGCCGGTGGCGACCGCCCTGGGCCGGACGGTGACATGGGTGGAGCGGGCGCTGGACCGGTTGCAGCGCCGGGACATGGTCCTCGAGCTGCCCACCTCCACGATGGCCGGTCGGCCGGAGTACCGGTTCCGGCACATCCTGGTCCGCGACGTGTGCTACCAGCGGTTGCCCCGGGCGGAACGGGTGCTGCGTCACCAGCGCACCGCCGACTGGCTGGCCCAGCTCACCGACGCCGGGCAGCAGGATCTGGCCGAGGTGCTGGCCAACCACCGCTGGACCGCCCACGAGATCGCCCGGACCGTCGGACTGGACCCGACCCCGTACGCCATGGCGGCCCGGACCGCGCTGCACCGGGCCGCCCGCCGGGCCAGCGCGCTGCACGCCCTGGACAACGCGGCGACGCTGGTCGGCCGGGCCCTGGCGATCGGCGGGGATCCCGACCCGGGGCTGGAGTTGTTCGCCGCCGAGCTGGCCTTCTTCCGGGACGGGGACGCGTTCCTGGTCGACGGGGGCACGGAGACGTTGACCGGGCTGGTGGACCGGTTGGCCGCCGCCGGGGACCGTTCCGGCGCGGCCCGCGCCTGGACCCTGCTCGCCACGGCCGCCTGGAGCCAGGCCGACCGGTCCGAGACGCTGCGCTGCCTGGACCGGGCCAACGAGATCTACGCCGAGCTGCCCGAGTCCGAGGACAAGGCGGAGGCGTTGCTGGAGCTGGCCCGGGTCCGGATGCTCAACGCCGAGACCGATCCGGCCTGCGCGGCGGCGCGCGCGGCGGCCGAGCTGGCCGAGCGGCTGTCGCTACCCGAGGTACGGGCCAACGCCCGGATCACCCTGGCGGTGGCCCGCTACCTGGCCGGCGAGCAGCAGGCGTACGCGGAGCTGGCCGAGGTGGCCGAACAGTGCCGGGTCGACCGGCTGGCCAGCAGACGCCGGGCGGTGCAGAACCTGGCCTGGGCGGCGCAGGAGGAGGGCGACCTGGCCCGGTCGGTCCGGCTGGTCGACGAGCAGCGCTCGCTCGACCTGGGCGGCGGGCACAGCCTGGCGACGAGCTTCGCCGACCAGTGGGCGCGGGCGTACTACGCCGGTGACTGGGTGGCGGCGCTGGAGATGGCCACCGAGTCGACCCGCCGACCGACCGCCGAGTGGGATCTGCACATCGTCGCGATCTCGGGTTGGATGCGTGCGCTGCGGGCCGACTGCGGGCCGGCCGGCGAGGCGTCCCGGCCGCCGGTGCCGACCCGGCCCGCTGCGGGCGATGCCGGCCCGGCCGGCGTCGACGCCGGTGCGGATCGTCACGACCTGGTGTCCCAGGCCGTCGTCGCCGCGCGGCGCAGTGGCTTCCACCGGGTGCTGCGGTCGACGTTGGCGCACGCCGCGCTCTGCCGGGCCGTCCGCGGTCGACGGGACGAGGCGATGCGGCTGCTGGTGGAGCTGGACGAGGACTGGCGCAGCACCCGGATGATCCCGTTCGCCGAGTGGGTGCCGGCGGTGGGACATCTCGCCGCGGTGCTCGGCCCGGACGCCGCCCGGCTGGTCCACGACATGCTCGACCGGTCCCCTCGGATGACCCCCTGGGCGGAGGCCGCCGGTCAGGTCGCCGAGGCCACCCTGGCGCTGGCCGACGGAGCCGCCGACCGGGCCGCCCGGCTGTTCCGGACGGCGGCGGAGAGCTACGCGCGGATGACCGACACCACCGACCACGTGCTGACCACCGCGCTGTCGGTGCGGGCACTGGCCGGCATCGACCCCGGCCAGGCGGCGGTCACCCTCGACCGGGTACGCGACTTCGCCGACCGCAACGGCATGCCCGGTCTGCTCCGGCTGGCCGCCCCGGCAACGGCCGCCCCGACCTGACCGGACGAACACCAGGCGAAGTATTCCGCTTTCGCGGTGAATGTGACTTTTCGCGGACCACCAGCCCGTGCGCACCGCACCGGAGCGGCAGAACCGCCCGCCGATGAGCGGCACCGGGCAGCCGGCGGGCAGGCGGGGCCGCCCCTCGACCCACGGCGGGCCGCCCCACCCGCGCGGCGGACCGCCGATCAGCGGCCCCAGCAGCCCGTACGGCAGCGGTTTCCGGGCCGGGCCGGGGACGGTGAGGCCGTCGGAACAGCTCGGGGAGGAGACCGGACGAACCCGCCCGGAGACGTGTTCGACGGGGGCGCCCGCCGGCCCTGGGCCGACGAACTGCGAGCGGCACGCCACAACGCACTCCCGGAACCGGGTGCCGACGTGTCACGATTCAGAGCACGGCGTACGGGGCGCCGACACGACCGCACCGCGAGGTGCGCGGAGGAGGATGTCCGGTGTCAGCGGGTGGCGCCCGCCGGGGACGGCGGGACAACGGGCTCGACGCGAGCGAGTACGCCATCGCGGGCGACGTCGATCCGCGCGTCGGTGAGCACCTGCTCGACGTGCTCGCCGCGGGCGGGATCGCCGCCTACCTCCAGCCCTCCGCCGACCTGAACCCGATCACCCGGACGACCACCATGCCGTCCCGGCCGGTCGACCGGCTCTACGTGGACCGCTCGCACCTGACCACCGCCCGCGACTACCTCACCCAGCTCGCCGACGAGGCGACGCCGGAGCCGGCCCGCGCCGAGCCGGACGTCGACGCCGAGTGGGAACGGATCGTCGCCGCCTTCCACACCGCCCCGACGGCCGGCAACCACCCCTGGCCGGCCTCGGAGGACGTCGACGACGACGAGGCGACCGACCCGGCCACCCGGGCGGGTGGCACGGCGACCCGCGCCGACGAGCCGACCGGCCCGACCGCCACCGACGTACGACGGCTGCCGTACGCGGCCGACATCTCCGGCATCTCGGTGACCCGGGACCGGCCGGACGAGCCGTCGCTGCTGGACGGCCTGGACACCTTCGGGGCCGACCTGCCGGACGAGCCGGAGGAGGGCTACACCCCGCCGCCGCCCCCACCGTTGCCCCGGATCTCGAAGTACGCGGTGGTCGGCGTGCTGGGGATCGTGCTGGGTTTCGTCCTCCTCCTCAACCCGTCGTTGCTACCGGTGGACGCCTCGGTGGTCACCCTGCTCGGCTTCACCGGCATCCTCGCCGGGTTCGTCACGTTGATCTGGCGACTGCGCCCCGGCGACGAGGACGACCACGACCCTGACGACGGCGCGGTCGTCTGACCCGTCCCACCCCGCCGACCCCCACCCACCACCGACCCCACCCGTACCACCGGCCCTCACCCGTGCCGTCGGCTCCCACCCACACCACAGGCCGCTGCCCGCATCCCGGGACGCCACCGGCCCCCACTCCCGGCGTAACAGCGGTGTAACTTACGGTCAGTAGTAATACCGCTGTAGGTCACTTCCCCCACCGACTGCCCGGTTGTTCCTTGCTCGCGTGGTCGGTCCGCTGCCGATCGGAATGCCCGAGATGCGACAGAGTTCACTGGTGGTGGTGGCCAACCGGCTCCCCATCGACGACAGCGTGGCGCCCGATGGCGCCTGTGAGTGGCGCCGCAGCCCCGGCGGGCTGGTCAGCGCGCTACACCCACTGCTCCGACAGACCCCCGCCACCTGGGTCGGCTGGGCCGGCGGCACCGGGCCCGCGCCCGTGCTGCCCGACGTGGACGGCGTCCACATGCTGACCGTCCCGCTCACCGCCGACGACCTGCGCGACCACTACGAGGGCTTCGCCAACGCGACCCTCTGGCCGCTCTACCACGACGCCGTCGAACAACCCGAGTACCACCGCCGCTGGTGGGAGGCATACCAGCGGGTCAACCAGCGGTTCGCCGAGGCGACCGCCGAGGTGGCCGACCCGGGCGCGGTGGTCTGGGTGCAGGACTACCACCTGCAACTGGTCCCCGGCCTGCTCCGCGAGCTCCGTCCCGACCTGCGGATCGGATTCTTCCTGCACGTGCCGTTCCCGCCGCCGGAGCTGTTCATGCAGCTGCCCCGCCGGGCGGAGCTGCTGCGCGGGATGCTCGGTGCCGACCTGATCGGCTTCCAACGGGCCCAGGCGGCACACAACTTCGCCCAACTGGCCACCAAGGTGCTCGGGCTGCCGGCCACCGACCGGCGGATCGGCGTGCAGGACCGGGTGGTGCGGATCGGGGCGTATCCGGTCTCGATCGACACCGCCGAGATGGCGGCGCTCGCCGGTCGGCCGGACGTCACCGCGCGGGCCCGCCGGCTCCGGCACGACCTGGGCGATCCCGAGCGGGTCATCCTCAGCCTCGACCGGATGGACTACACCAAGGGCATCGAGCAGCGGCTGAAGGCCTACAGCGAGCTGCTCGCCAGCGGTGACGTCAAGGTCCGGGACACGGTGCTGGTGCAGGTCGCCATGCCGAGCCGGGAGCGCGTCGGCCAGTACCAGATCCTGCGCGAACGGATCGAACGTGAGGTCGGCCGGATCAACGGTGAGTTCGGCCGGGTCGGGGAGCCGGCCATCCACTACCTCAGCCAGCCGTTCGACCGGGCCGAGTTGGCGGCGCTCTACCGGGTCGCCGACGTCATGGCGGTCACGCCGCTGCGCGACGGGATGAACCTGGTCGCCAAGGAGTACGTGGCCGCCCGGGTCGACGACACCGGCGCGCTGCTGCTCAGCGAGTTCGCCGGCGCGGCGGCCGAACTGGAGCAGGCGTACCTGGTCAATCCGCACGACCTGGAGGGGCTCAAACAGGGGCTGTTGTCGGCGCTGCGGGCCGGGCCGTCCGACGCCGGCGACCGGATGCGGGCGATGCGCGACCACCTGCACCGGCACGACATCCGGGCCTGGGCCCGCTCCTACCTCAGCGCCCTGGACGACACCGGCTCCCTGCTCACCCGGCTCAGCAGCACCGGCTGAGCCGGGCGGTCAGCCCCGGCCCGCCTCCTTGACCAGCCAGTCGAGGAGGGCATCCAGCGGCTCCTGCCAACGGGTGTCGAGCATCAGGTCGTGCCCCATGCCGGGGAAGAGCAGCGGTGCCGCGCCGTACCGGCCGGCCGCCCGGGTCAGCGCGGCCGGCGGGACGACCCGGTCGTCGGGGCTGCCCAGCACCAGCACCGGCGGGCGGCCCACCGCCGGCTCGGGCTGCCGGCCGGCGAGCAGCTGCCACTGTGCCCGCCGGCCGGCCCGACCCAGCCGGGCCAGGTGCCGCCGCGCGTCCGCGTCGGGCAGTTCCCGGCCGAACAGCTGCCGGCGGTGGAGCCGCAGCGGCCCACCGAACAGGGCGGGCAGCGTGCCGAGGGGGTTGCCGCGTAGGGCCGCGCCGGCCGTGGCCCAGCCGCCGAGCACCGGCGCGACCAGCACCGCCGCCCGAGCCGGGTACCGCGCCAACGCGTGCGACACCACCAGCGCCCCGGCGCCGTGCCCCACCAGCACCGCCTGCCGCGGCAGCTCCGCCGCCACCTGGACCACATCATGGGTGTACGCCCGCAGCGTCGCCTCCGGCGCGGGTTCGCTGCCGCCGTGCCCGCGCAGGCTCAGCGCGTACGCGGGGAAGCCGCGCGACGCGGCGTGCTCCAGCCAGTGCTCGGCGAACGCCCAGGCCCCGTGCCCGAACCCCGGTACGAAGAGCAGCGGCGGGCGTCCCTCCTCCAGCTCCGGCGTGGCGCTGAGCACCTCCCGCCGGACCGGGCGAACCGGGCGGGCCCACTCCCGACCCCGCATGATCCGTAGCCGCTCATCGGTCGTGCCGCTCACTTGCCCTCCAGCTCGTCGAGGGCGCGCTGCACCGCGCGCAGGTAGTCGACGTGGCCCACCTCGAACCAGTGCCGGCTGCTGTCCTTGACCTTCCCCACGTACCGCTCCCCCACGCCGGCCGCCGCCCGGGACGCGAACGCGGCGGCCCGCTGCGGCCGGTCGCGGCGCAGCCGCAGCGACCGGGCGAAGAGCACCGTCTGCCAGTGCGTCAGGGTGAACACCCCCGAGTCGGGCTGCAACAGCCCGGCCACCGCCAGGGTCGGGTGGCCCGGCGGGAAGGCGTGCAGCCAGAGCCGGGGCCGGCCCGAGCCGTCGGCGTCGCCGAGGATCCCCGGGTCGAGGAACTCGAAGCGCGGCAGGTAGCCGGTGGCGAAGACGACCAGCTCCGGGTCGATCTCCCGACCGTCGGTGAGGGTCACCCCGCCGGGATGGAACCGGGCCACCTCCGGGACCGGGGTGATCTCGCCGTGGCCGACGTAGTAGACCAGCTGGCTGTTGGCGATCGGGTGCGTCTCGTAGACCCGGTGGTCCGGCCTGGGCAGCCCGAAACGGGTCAGGTCGCCGACGGTCAGCCGCAGCGTCCGGTGGTAGAGCCACTGCCGCAGCCGCAGCGGCACCCGCAGCCGCAGCAGCGCGTCGTTGACCTGGTCGGCAGGGCGGCCGAGGACGTACTTCGGGGCGTACCAGTAGCCGCGACGGGTGGAGTGCCAGCAGCGGGACGCCTGCTGGGCCGCCTCGACCGCCAGGTCACAACCGGTGTTGCCGGCCCCGACCACCAGCACCCGCTTGCCGCGCAACTGGGCCGGGTCCTTGTAGGACGAGGCGTGCATGACCTCGCCCCGGAACTCCTCCAGCCCCTCGTAGCGGGGCAGCTTCGGCGACCAGTTGTGCCCGTTGGCGACCAGCACGGCGGCGTACCGGGAGGTGCGTTCCGGGCCGTACCCGCCAGTGCTGCGGGTGGTCACGTCCCACCGGTCACCGTCGACCGGGTCCACCCGGACCACCTCGGTGCCGAACCAGATGTGCCGGCGCAGGTCGAAGTGGTCGGCGTACCGCTCGAAGTAGGACAGCAGCTGGCTGTGGTGCGGGTAGTCCGGCCAGGAGTCCGGCATCGGGAAGTCGGGGAACTGGGTGAACGGCCGCGACGAGATGAGGTGGGTGCTGGCGTACACCGGACTGCGGTCGTGCCGCCAGTTCCAGCCGCCGCCGACGCCGGTCTCCCGTTCGTAGCAGTCGACGCCGAAGCCGTGCTCGGCGAGGTTCTTCACGGCGGTGAGGCCGCTGGCGCCGGCGCCGATCACGCAGACCGTGTCGCCTCGGTCGGAGACCGGACGGCCGTCCCGGCTCGGGGGGAGCGTCGTGGTCTCCGGATCGGGCCGGCCGTGCTCGGTGGAGGGGGGCACCGGGAATCTCCTTATGTGCGGCCAGGTACGCCGGTTCGACGGGCATCCTCCCCGGACCCGGAGCCCGTTGTCCAGCCCGGCTCGCGGGCCGTTGCGGGGTCGATGTCGACCGGTCGGGAGGCCGGCGACCGGCCGATGTCGACCGGCGAGCGGACGGATCGGCCGGCGGGCCGTCAGGGGTCGAGGTCAGCCGGCCCGCAGGCAGGTCAGCCGGCGGGCCGTCACGGGTCGAGGTCAGCCGGCCCGCAGGCAGGTCAGCCGGCGACCGGCAGCAGCAGGTCGACCAGGACCGGGAAGTGGTCGCTGGCCCGGCGGGTCGTCGGGGTGTCCACCACGTCGTAGCCGACCACCTCGACGCGCGGGTCCACGAAGAGCGCGTCGATGCGCCGACGCGGGTTGGCGCACGGGTAGGTGTGCCGGTCGGCCGCGTCGGCGGCCACCGCGGCGTCGGTCAGTCCGGCCGCGACGGTGCCCCAGGCCGGGCCGTCCGGGCCCTCGTTGAGGTCGGCTCCGAAGACCACCGGCAGGTCGCCCGCCGACAACTCCCGCTTGAGCAGGGCGGCCTGGGCGGGTCGTTCGGTCGGGTCGGTGGACAGGTGCGACCCGGCCAGCAGGAACCGGGCGCCGCCGACCTGGCAGCGGGCGTACGCCGCGCCGCGCAGGTGCCGGCCCGGGGTCAGCGGGAACCGCTGGCATCCGGTCCCGGTCACCCGGACCCGCAGGCTGGTCAGCAGCAGGTTGCCCAACGAGGGCAGGCCGCCGGCGGCCACCACCAGGCCGAACGAGTCGGCCAGCGCGGCGGACTTCTGCCGCCACCGGAACCGGCGCGGCGCCTCCTGCACGATCACCACGTCCGGGGCGGCCTCGCGGACCACGGTGGCCAGCGCCGCCGTGTCGTCGCGCTGGCTGTGGATGTTGTACGACACCACCCGCAGCGGCACCCGGTCGACGGCGGCCGGGGCGGCCCCGGCGTCGGACGTCGGCCCCGGGTTTCCCGGGTCGGTGCCGCCGGGCACGACGGAGTCCGGGCGCGGGCCCGTCGCTCCGGCGCTCACCGGCGGCGGGCGAGGTCGGCGGCGCCGATCACGCCGGCACTGTTGCCCAGCTCGGCGGGGCGCACCTCGGCCACCGGCAGCCGGCTGCGCTGGGCCAACGCGTCGGTGAAGGACCGCCGGGTCGGACCGAGCAGCAGGTCGCCGGCGTCCACCACGCCACCGCCGACCACCAGCACCTGCGGGTCGAGGATCTGGGCCATGTCGGCGAGGCTGGTGCCGAGCCAGCGGCCGATCTGGGCGAACGCCTCGGCGGAGATCGGGTCACCGGCCTGCGCGGCGGCGGTGACCATCGGGCCGGTGATCGCCTCGGCCTCGCCGCCGGCCAGCTCCAGCAGGGCGGTGGCACGCTGCGGCTCCTGCCGGGCGCCGGCCCGCGCGAACCGGACCAGGGCGCTGCCGCTGGCGTACTGCTCGATGCAGCCGAGCCGGCCGCAGCCGCACTGGTGGCCGTCGGGAACGGTGAGCATGTGACCCAGCTCGGCGGCGATGCCGTGGGCGCCACGTACCAGCTCACCGCCGAGCACGATGCCGCCGCCGACACCGGTGCCGATGGTGAACATGACCATGGAGTCGTCGGCGTCGCGGGCCGCGCCGTGCCGGAACTCGGCCCAGGCCGCCACGTTGCCGTCGTTCTCGACGATCACCGGCAGCCTGGTGGCGGTGCTGACGTAGTCGCGCAGCGGTTCGTCGCGCCAGGCCAGGTTCGGGGCGAAGAGCACGGTGGAGCGGGAGGCGTCGATCCAGCCGGCCGCGCCGATCCCGACCGCGTCGACCTGGTGGCCGGCGGCCAGCTCGGTGACCAGTTCGATGATGACGTCGCGGGTCTTGCCGACATCGTCCGCGGGGGTGTCCCGCCGGGCCTGCACCAGAACCCTGCCGGTGTCGTCCACGACACCGCCGGCCACCTTCGTGCCACCGACGTCGACTCCGATGGTCAGCGTCACCGCGGCCACTCCCCTCTGCTGTGCTGCCCGACATCGGCCGAACCGGCCGTGCGCTGCCGGGATGTCCGGTGGTCAGGCCCCGTCGCCTGGTGCGTCCCCGTTTGCGCCGGCCGGCGCACGTGAGGCGGGCACCACGGGGCCGTCGGCCGTGGGCCGGACCTGGTGGGCCGGCGCGGCCGGCCCGGCGTCGTCGACGGGCGGTGCGGCGGTGGCCGGTTCGACCGCGTCCTCCGCCCGGGTGGCGGCGGACCAGACGTCCCGCTCCGGCGCCGACGCCGAATCATGCCCGGAACGGGTGGCCTCGCGCCACACATGATCGGCATCGGAATCGGTCGGGCCGGCCGGGCCGGCCGCCGCGCTGGCGTCGCCCGGCGTCCCGTGGGATGCTTCCCCGGCTCGGGGCGCGCCGAACGCACGCATCAGGCTGGCGATTCCGGCCGCCAGATCGCCCGCCCCGGTGGCGAGCCGCTCGGCGAACTCCGGACTGGGGTCACGCAACGTGGCGATAGCGCGACAGACCGGACAGATGCAGCACTCCGCCGATCCGGTGCCGAAACCGTCGGCCCGATGGGTGCCGCCGGTCGGGCGGGAGGCGTCGGCACTGTGACCGAGGACACTCGACACGATCCCACCGAGCGGACCCCACGGTCCCGCCCCGGAGCCGACGCCGGCGGACGCCAGCCTCGCCGTCGCGAGCAGCGTGGCGACCAGCCGTTCCGCTTCCTCCCGGGCCGAGCCCGGTTCCGTTGCGCCCATGGTCGGCTCCTCCGTCGTGTCGCCGGCCGTCGCGTCGCTACGCCGCACCGGGTGCTTCTACCCGACGCTTGAGCTGCTTCAACGCCGTATCCATGATCATTTTCTCCGCCTTACGGCGAAACATGCCGAGCATGCCCACCGACAGCTCGACCTCCAGGGTGTAGGTCACCGTGCAGGTGCCGTCCGGGTTGCCGACGAGGTCGTACGAGCCGCGCTGGGCCTTCTGCATCTTCGACGGTGTCACCAGGTGCCACTCGACCCGGGACAGGTCCTCGGCGTACTCGTAGGCCAGCACGTACTCGTCGGCCATCACCCCGGCGTCGATGGTGAACCGGACCTGACTGGCGTAGCCGTCCTCGTACTCCTCGACGACCTCGGCCCGACGCACCGCCTCGGTCCACTCCGGGTAGCTCGCGAAGTCGCAGATGACCGCCGCGACCCGGTCCGGTGACGCGCCGATGATGATCGACTGGGTGGAGGAGTCCGCCATGGGGGGGAGGCTACCCGCCGCGCCCGCCGGACGCCCCGCTCCACCCCCGAAGCAGGGGTCCGGGCCGGTGGGCGGGCAACCTCCCTACCGCCTCCGGCGGGGTGGGCGGGTAGGTTTCGACCATGCCGGTCCGTGGTCGGCCCGGCCAGTGCGAGCACGAGGGAGTGCAGGTGCGCGAGTTCTCCGTTCCGCCGATCGTCAGCATCGGCGACGCGGCAAACCTGACCGACCCGGTCTGGGACAACGCCGAGGCCGCGCCGGACGCGGTGCAGTTCGTCCGCCCCGCCTCCGCCGCCGAGGGCCGCGCCTGGGTCGACGTCACCTGCCGGCAGTTCCGTGACGAGGTCGTCGCGGTCGCCCGGGGCCTGGCCGGCGCGGGCGTGGCCCCCGGTGACCGGGTCGCCCTGATGAGCCGCACCCGGTACGAGTGGACCCTGCTCGACTACGCCATCTGGGCCGCCGGCGCGGTCACCGTGCCGATCTACGAGACCTCCAGCGCCGAACAGGCCGCCTGGATCCTCGCCGACTCCGCTGCGGTCGCGGTGGTCGTGGAGACCAACAGCCACGCCACCCTGGTCGCCGGGCTCCGGGACCGGCTGCCCGAGCTGCGCGAGGTGTGGCAGATCGAGCTGGGCGGGGTCGACGAGATCGTCGCCGCCGGCGCGTCGGTCGACCCGGAGGAGATCGAGCGCCGCCGCACCTCGGTCCGCGCCGCCGACGTCGCCACGGTCATCTACACCAGCGGCACCACCGGCCGCCCCAAGGGCTGCGTGCTGACCCACCGCAACATGTACGCCGACATCGCCAACGCGGTGCCGGTGCTGCCGAACCTGTTCCGGCCGGGGGCCTCCACCCTGCTCTTCCTCCCGCTGGCGCACGCCTTCGCCCGGCTCATCCAGATCGGCGTGGTGCAGGCCCGGGTCACCATGGCGCACTGCGCCGACACCCGGAACCTGGTCGCCGAGCTCCAGGAGTTCCGGCCGACCTTCGTGCTCTCCGTGCCCCGGGTCTTCGAGAAGGTCTACAACGGCGCCCGGCAGAAGGCCGAGGCCGACGGCAAGGGCGCGATCTTCGACCGGGCGGAGAAGGTCGCCGTCGCCTGGAGCGAGGCGCTGGAGACCCCACAGGGTCCGGGGCTGGCGCTGCGCGCCCAGCACGCGGTCTTCGACAAGCTGGTCTACCGCAAGCTGCGGGCCGCGCTCGGTGGCCGCTGCCGGGACGCGATCTCCGGTGGGGCCCCGCTCGGCGCCCGGCTCGGGCACTTCTTCCGGGGCATCGGGGTCGCCGTCGGCGAGGGGTACGGCCTCACCGAGACCTCGCCCGCCGCCGCGGCCAACCTGCCCACCGGCACGAAGATCGGCACCGTCGGCCGGCCGCTGCCCGGCGTGACCATCCGGATCGACGACGACGGCGAGATCCTGATCGCCGGTGACCTGGTCTTCCAGGGCTACTGGAAGAACGAGGAGGCCACCGCCGAGGCGCTCGCCGACGGCTGGTTCCGCACCGGCGACCTGGGGCACCTCGACGACGACGGGTTCCTCAGCATCACCGGCCGCAAGAAGGAGATCATCGTGACGGCCGCCGGCAAGAACGTCGCCCCGGCCGTGCTGGAGGACCAGGTCCGGGCCCATCCGCTGATCAGCCAGTGCGTGGTGGTCGGCGACCGGCAGCCGTTCATCGCCGCCCTGGTCACCATCGACGAGGAGGCGCTGCCGAAGTGGCTGGCCACCCACGGGCTACCCGAGGACACCCCGGTCGACCAGCTCCTGACGCACGAGGGGCTGCGGGCCGAGATCCAGGGTGCGGTGGACGCCGCCAACCTGGAGGTCTCCAAGGCCGAGGCGATCAAGGTGTTCCGCATCCTGCCCCGCGACTTCACCGAGGCGACCGGCGAGTTGACCCCCTCGCTCAAGGTCAAACGGCAGGTCGTGCACAAGACGTACGCGGCCGAGATCGCGGACATCTACCAAGGCTGACTACGATCCGTCACGTGCCCGCCTCCACAGCCGTCCGCCCCCAGACGCGTCCCCTCGCCGCCGCCGCCCGCGCGGTGATGCTCGCGCTGGTCGGCACCCTGACCCTGATCGCCACCCGCGACCCCGCCCAGCTCTGGTGGATCGCTCTGCTGGCGGTCGCCGGGGTGCCCGCCCTGCTGGCCCCCGAGCACCGGCTGCTCGGCCCGTTGAGCCGGCTCGCCGAGGCGGTGGTGATCGGGCTGGCCGCCAGCCAGGTCGCCGTGGAGTCCGCCCTCGGCTCGTCGGTCGGTGGGCTGGGCGCCTCGGCGGTGCTGCCCTACCTGGCGGTGCCGGTCACCGTCACCGCGCTGCGCCGGCAGTTCCGCGAGGGTGCGGTGCTGCTCGGGGTCACCGCGGCCACCCTGCTGGTGGCCGGCGGTTTCACCCAGGTCGACGGCGGGCGGCAGCTCGGCCAGCCGGGCTACCTGGCGGTCTGCGCGCAGTGGCTGATCCTCGCCGGGCTCGGCCTCTACGCCGCCGGCACACTGCACCAGGTGATGCGGGTCCGGGCCGAGGGCAAGCCCCAGCCGTACGCCGAGGCGACCCGGCTGCTGACCCAGCTGCGTACGGTCGCCCGGCAGCTGCCCGGGGCCACCCTCGACCCGGGCGGCATCTCCGAGCACCTGCTGGAGGAGCTGCGTACCGTCGCCCCCGGCAACCGGAGCGCGGTGCTGTCGGCCAGCGGCGGCGGGCGGCTGGTGGTGCTCGCCCAGGTCGGCGTGGACCGGGTCGACTGGGAGACGACGCTGGACGCCGACTCGGCGATCGCCGACGCCTGGGCCAGCCAGCAGCCGCAGACCGCGGCCCGCTCGCAGGCCCGCTCGCACGCCGGCGGGGAGGTCTCGGCGCTGATCGTGCCGCTGGTCGCCGGGGTCCGTACGGTCGGCCTGGTGGTGCTGGAGGCGGACGCGGCGCACGCCTACCCACCTCCGGTGGTGTCCCGGGTGACCGCGCTGACCGGCCCGGCCGCGCTGCGGCTGGAGGCGGCGCTGCTCTTCGACGAGGTGCGTTCGCTGGCCACCAACGAGGAGCGGCAGCGGTTGGCCCGGGAGATCCACGACGGGGTGGCGCAGGAGCTGGTGATGGTCGGCTACGGCATCGACAACGCGCTGGCCTACGTCGACGAGGACCCGAAGGAGACGGGCGAGGCGCTGCGCACCCTGCGCGGCGAGGTGACCCGGGTGATCACCGAGCTGCGGCTGAGCCTGTTCGAGCTGCGCAGCGAGGTGGATCGGCACGGCGGCCTGGCGGCGGCGATCGCCGAGTACGCCCGGACCGTCGGCGCGTCCGGCGGGCTGCGGGTGCACCTGTCGCTGGACGAGTCGACCGCCCGGCTGCCGGCCGCCACCGAGGCCGAGTTGCTGCGCATCGCGCAGGAGGCGGTGACCAACGCCCGCAAGCACGCCGGGGCGGCGAATCTCTGGGTCACCTGTGAGGTGGACCCCCCGTACGCGCAGATCGAAGTGTCGGATGACGGTCACGGCATCGGTGACCAGCGCACCGAGGGTCACTACGGTCTTGCGATCATGGCGGAGAGGGCGGAACGTATCCGGGGCCGGTTGGAGATCAGTCCCCGGTCACCCACTGGTACGACCGTGGCGGTGGTGGTGGGATCGTCGCCCCGGCGCGATAACGTGCGCGGTAGCGCAGCAGCAGAAGTGGAGTAACTCGAGGATGACCACAAGCCCGACACCGGCCACTCGTACCAAGGTCCTCCTTGTCGACGATCACGACCTGATCCGCAAGGGGCTGCGGCACGCCTTCGAGCGTGACCGTCAGTTCGAGGTCGTCGGCGAGGCCGCCACGGCGGCGGAGGGCGTGCGCCAGGCCGGCGCGCTGCAACCGGACGTCGTGATCATGGATTTGCGGCTTCCCGACGGCAGCGGCCTGGAGGCCACCCGGGCGCTGCGCAAGTCCAGCGCCTCGATGGGCATCGTGGTGCTCACCATGTACGCCGGTGACGACCAGCTCTTCGGCGCGCTGGAGGCGGGGGCGAGCGCCTTCGTGCCGAAGACCGCGCCGGCCGACGAGGTGGTCGCCGCCGCGAGGCACGCCGCCTCCTCCCCCAGCGCGTTCACCGCCGCCGACCTGGCCGAGGCGATGAAGCGTCGGCTGGCCCCGTCCGGCCCGCAGCTCTCCCCCCGCGAGGGTCAGGTGCTGCGGCTGCTCGCCGACGGCATGAGCGTGGCCGGCATCGCCAAGCAGCTCTTCGTCAGCGAGTCCACCGCCAAGACCCACATCTCGAAGCTCTACGAGAAGCTGGGCGCCGCCAACCGGGCGCAGGCGTTGATGACCGCCCTGCGGCTGGGTCTGCTCGAAGCGCCGGACGCACCGAAGTTCTGAGGCGGGCCCCACCCGCCGGGCGGTCAGGCCCGGGTCCACCGCCGGACCCGGGCCTGACCACTCGAATCGATGGTTTCGACTGCGCCCCGTAAGGGAATGATCGCGCACAGATCGCGGTCTTTGCACCCGGGCAGCGGGCAGGCACAATACCCGGGTGAACCGCGCGGGCGACGACTCACGCGGTGATACTCGACAAAGGGGTTGGGGATGCAGCGACCGGACTGGGCACCCGACGACATCGACATCGAGCGCCCCAGCGTCGCCCGCATGTACGACTACTACCTCGGCGGTTCGCACAACTTCGCCGCCGACCGGGTCGCCGCCCGGGCGATGGTGGAGGCGGTCCCCGACGCGCCGCTGATGGCCCAGGCCAACCGGGCGTTCCTGCGTCGGGTGGTGCAGCACCTGGTCGACTCCGGCATCCGCCAGTTCCTCGACATCGGCTCCGGCATCCCCACCGTCGGCAACGTGCACGAGATCGCCCAGCGGGCCGCCCCGGACTCCCGGGTGGTCTACGTCGACGTCGATCCGGTCGCGGTGGCGCACAGCCAGGAGATCCTCGCCGGCAACCCCAACGCCATCGTCGTCCAGGAGGACCTACGCCGGCCGGCGGCGATCCTGCGGCACCCCGAGGTGACCCGGCTGATCGACTTCTCCCAGCCGGTGGCCGTCATGATCGTGGCGGTGCTGCACTTCATCCCGCACTCCGACCATCCCGAGGAGACCCTGCGGACGCTGCGCGCGGCGCTGGCCCCGGGCAGTTACCTGGTCCTCTCCCAGGCCAGCGACGACAGTCGCAGCGGTGAGGAACGGGCCGAGGCGGAACGGGTCTACCGCCGCACCGACAACCCGCTGTGCATCCGTAGCCGGGCCGAGCTGACCGCGTTCTTCGACGGCTTCACGCTTGTCGAGCCCGGTGTGGTCTGGGTGCCCCAGTGGCGCCCCGAGACACCGGAGAGCGCCGAGGACGCCGAGCAGGCCGTCTTCCTCGGTGGCGTCGGGCGTCTCGGTGGGTGAGCCGGCGGCCCCCGGGCCGTCCTGCCCGGGCACCTTCGCCCGAGCCTGGGCCAAGGCGGTCTCCGGCACCAGCTACCTGCCGATGACCCAGGCCCAGCTGGAGGCCCTGCTGCAACGGCTCACCGTACGGCTGGCCGCCGCGCTGCAGGCCGAGCCGTTCGACCCGCGCGTCGGCCACCAGGTGGGCGCGGAACTGGTCGCCGCGCACATCGCCTCGGCCGAAGGGCTGGGCCGCAGCGTGGAGGTCATCCAGCTCCGCCTGCTGCGTGACCTCGGCCTCGTCGGCGACGACATCTCCGACCGGCTGGCCCGACTGCTCGCCACCATCACCACCGGGTACGCCCGCGCGCTGCGCGACCGGACGCTCGACGAGCAGGAGTCGATCCGACGAGCCGCGATGGTGGCCCGCGCGCAGGCCGAACGGGCGCTGCGCGACAGCGAGTCCCGATTCCGCCACCAGGCCACCCATGATCCCCTCACCGACCTGCCCAACCGCACCCTGTTCACCGAACGGCTGGCCGCCGCCATCGCCGAGCCGGGGCGGGGCGCAGACCGGGTGGGGGTCTGCTTCCTCGACCTCGACCGGTTCAAGGTGGTCAACGACTCACTCGGGCACCAGCTCGGTGACGCGCTGCTGGTGCAGGTGGCACAGCGGTTGCGCCGGGCGCTCGGCGAGCACCTGGTGGCCCGGCTCGGCGGCGACGAGTTCGTCATCCTGGTCGAGCGGACCGACGGCACCGACGACGTGGTCAAGGCGGCCGAGGCGGCGCTGGCGGCGGTCGGCGAACCGGCCCTGGTCGACGGGCACGAGCTGACCGTGACAGCCAGCGTCGGCATCGTGGAACGGCAGGTGGCCGGCACCACCCCCGGTGAGCTGATGCGGGCCGCCGACAGCACCCTGCACTGGGCCAAGGCGGCCGGCGGCGCCCGCTGGGCGCTGTTCGACCCGGCCCGGCACCGCACCGAACTGGCCCGGTACGCCCTGTCGGCGGCGATCCCCGCCGCGCTGGACCGGGGCGAGTTCTTTCTGGACTACCAGCCGTTGACGTCGCTGCGCGACGGCACCCTGCTCGGGGTGGAGGCACTGGTCCGCTGGCGTCACCCCGAGCTGGGGGTGCTGAGCCCCGGCAGCTTCATCGGGCTGGCCGAGGAGACCGGGCTGATCGTCCGGCTCGGCGGCTGGGTGCTCGCCGAGGCGTGCCGGGAGGCGGAGAGCTGGTCGACCGACGGCGGGCCGGCCCCGTTCGTCAGCGTCAACCTCGCCGTCCGGCAGGTGCACCGGCCCGGCCTGGTGCAGGAGGTTCGCGGGCTGCTGGCGCAGACCGGCCTGCCGCCGGAACGGCTCCAGCTGGAGATCACCGAGAGCACCATGATGAGCACCACCGCGGAGGACCCGGTCCGAGCCCTGCGGGTGCTCAACGACCTCGGTGTCCGGATCGCCATCGACGACTTCGGCACCGGCTACTGCAACCTGGCCTACCTGCGGGACCTGCCGGTGACCGAGCTGAAGGTGGCCGGTGAGTTCGTGACCGGGTTGCGTGCCCCGCAGGCGGCCAGCCGTACCGACGAGCGGATTCTGGCCTCGCTGGTGTCGCTGGCCCACGCGCTGGACCTGACCGTCACCGCCGAGGGCGTGGAGACCGCCGACCAGGCCGACCGGCTCCGCGCCATCGGCTGCGACGCCGGCCAGGGCTGGCACTTCGGCCGACCCGCCCCCGCCGCCCGGATCCTCGAACAGATCCGCTGACCGCGCGGTGAGCGGGCCCAGTCAGGTGGTGCCGGCCAGCAGGTCGGTCAGCCGGTGGGCCTGGGTCTCCCAGCGCCACTCCTTCGTCACCCAGGCCCGTCCGGCCGCACCGAGCTGGCGGGCCAGGTCCCGGTCGGCGAGCAGGGTGGCCACCCGGTCGGCGAGCCGGGCGACGTCGTGTCCCCGCACGACGTACCCGGTCTCCCCCTCACGGACCGCGTCGGGTGCGCCGCCGGAGTCGCCGGCCACCACCGGCAGCCCGGTCGCCGAGGCCTCCAGGTAGACGATGCCCAGCCCCTCGACGTCCAACCCCCGGTTGCGGGTACGACAGGGCATGGCGTAGACGTCCCCGGCGGCGTAGTGCGCGGGCAGCTCGGCCGACGGCACCGAGCCGGTGAAGACGACGTCCCGCTCGACGCCGGTGTGTCGGGCCAGCTTCTCCAGCGTCGCCCGGTACGGCCCGCCGCCGACCAACAGGAGCGCCGCGTCGGGCACCCGACGACGGATCTCCGGCAGGGCCCGGATCAGCATGTCCTGGCCCTTGCGCGGGACCAGCCGGGAGACACAGACCACCACCGGCCGGTCGGTCAGGCCGAGCCGGGCCCGGACCGGGCCGCCGTCGACCGACGGGTGGTAGGTGTCCACGTCGACGCCGGGGGCGAGCCGGTGCAGCTCGGTGACGCCACGCAGGGCGCGTTCCAGCCGTACCCGGGTGTAGTCGCCCAGGTAGGTGACCACGTCGGTGTCCCGGCCGATCCGACGCAGCACGGCACCGGCCCCGGGCAGGGTCGTCCAGCCGGCCTCGTGGCCGTGGGTCAGCGCGACCACCCGGCGGATGCCGGCGCGTCGCCGCAGCCCGCCGGCGAGCAGACCCAGGGGGGCGGCGGCGCCGAACCAGACGGTGTCGCAGCCGTGCTCGCGGGCCAGCCGGGCCGCCCGGCGGGCGACCAGCGGGGTGGGCAGCAGCACCCGGGTCCGGTCCCGGACCACCGGGAAGGGCTGCGCGGCGTCGAACTCGGCAGCGCCCCGCCAACTGGAGGCGTAGACCACCACCGAGCCGGGCGGCTGACGGACGGCCAGGTGGTGCACGAACGACTGGATGCCGCCGGGACGGGGCGGGAAGTCGTTGGTGATCAGCAGCGTCCGACTCATCGGCCGCTCTCCCGGGCGTACGCGCGGGCGGCGGCCATCCGCTCCACCGCGGACGGATGCGACGCCGACCATAGGTACTCCCAGCGGGGCGGGTCGGGGTCGGCCAGGTTGACCCCGGCGAGCCGGCGTTGCATCGCCTCGAAGGTCACCGGGTCACCGGTGAGCGCCAGGGCGTGCGCGTCGGCCCGCGCCTCGACCCGACGGGACACCAGCGCCTGGACCGGGGCGGCCACCAGCCCGACGACCGTCACCAGGGCGATCAGCAACGCGAACGCGCGGGGCTCGGCGATCGAGTCGACTCCGGCCAGGCGCAGCAGCGGCGTCCACGAGCCGAGCAGATAGAGCGCCACGACCGCGGCGGCGGCACCGAGCGCGCCGGTCAGCGTGCCGGTCCAGACGTCCTGGTCCTTCGCGTGGCCCAGCTCGTGCGCGACGACGCTTGTCACCTCGGCGGGGGTGGCCTCGCGCAGCAGGGTGTCGTAGACCACCACCCGCCGGGTCGGCCCCAGGCCGGAGACGTAGGCGTTGACCGCCCTGGTCCGTCGGGAGGCGTCGGCGACCAGCACGTCGCGTACCGGCACGCCGTCCCGGGCGGCCAGCGCGGTCAACTCGGTGCGCAGCGGCCCCTGCTCCATCGGGGTGAACCGGTTGAACACCGGCTCCACCAGCACCGGCAGCACGAAGGAGAGCAACACGACCAGCCCGGCCGCGCCGGCCGCCCCGAACGCCCACCACCAGCGCGGAGCGAGCCGGGTGACGGTGTAGAAGCCGAGCAGCACGACCGCGGCGACGACCGCGCTGACCGCGTACGACTTGAGCAGGTCGACCGTCCAGCCGCTCCAGCCGTGGGTGCTCAACCCGTACCGGTTCAGCACCGACTGCCGCCAGGCGGCGAAGGGCAGGGTGAGCAGGTCGGCGACCAGCACCACGGCGATCCCGCCGAGCACGGCGCGGGCGATCCAGTGGTCGCCGAAGGGTCGCCCGGCCAACTCGACCAGCCGGGCACCGAGCGGGGTCAGCCCGAGCAGCAGGGCCACCAGCAGCCCGACGGCCAGCCCGGTGTAGCGGCCGGGGCGCAGGGCCGCCTGGAACGCCCGCCCCCGGGCCACCTGGTCGGCGGGCAGGTCACGCAGCGCGGCGAGCTGGTCGGCCCGGGGGGCCGGGGGCCGGCTCCACGGGACCAGCAGGACCCCGACCACGAGCAGGGCCAGCACCAGCGCCGCCAGGGTGAGCACCGCCCAGCCGCGCGGAGTCACCTCGACACCCCGCCGCGATCGGGCCCGCGGGTGTGGCGTCGTACCCGTGTCATGCCGCCGCTCCTCCCGCCGTGAGCGCCCATCCTATGGCCCGCCGACGCGTCCCCGGCGCGGTGTCCACGCATCGCACGACCCGGAGGCCACGCCACCCGGATGGAGGCGTCAGCTTCCCGCCGGGCGACCCGGACGGCGACCCCGGCGGCGGGCGGCGGCCCGGCGTCGCAGCGGTCGTCAGGCGACCCGGCGGCGACGGGGTCGGGCCCGAGTCGTCTCGTGGGCCAGCACCTCCACCTCGAAGCCGGACCGGGTGAACATCTCGATCGCCCGGTGCTCGGCGGCACCCAGGGCGGCGGCCGGCGAGTCGGTGTCGAGCAGGGCCGTCACCAGGCAGCCGGCGCAGCCCGCGCCCCGGACCCGGCAACCGTCGCAGTCGATGAGCATCGAGCCTCCTGACGCTGTGCGGCGTCAGGCGGAGGACCATCGTCACCACCCGAGCACCGTCGGTCAGGTCGGACACTAACCACCGGGTACGACACAACCGGACAACCGGTGATCAACCAGGGCCGAGCCGGTGCACAACGACGGGCCACAGGATGATCCATCCGCGCCACCCCGATGATCTCTCATCGTCAGAATCTATTTCAGTATGTGACGAACCGGTGAGCGCGTCACCTCGGGCCCGCAACTCACATGGCTATCCTGATATTCCGTTACTCACTTCGGGAGACCGGTATGACCAGCCGATGGGAAGCAGATGCCAGCGCGACATTTGTGCGCCGGTTGGGTCGCTCAGCCGCCGAGGGCGGCGAGAGTGGAGGCACCACCACCTGCCCGGACATCTGGGAACTGTCCAACGGCGACGTTGCTTTCATCGGCCGCGATCTGACCGAGGTCTATGCCGGTCAGCTGCCGGGCGGGGTCAGCGTCGGATTGGATGAACGGCTGGTGGTTATGCCGCGCAGCATGGTCATCGCCGCGAAGCCGGACCTGCCGGATGCGTGACCTTCTTCGTGCCGCAGCTGGGGTGCGATTGACCCTCCCGGAGTACGAAACCGACTTCTATGTCACAGTGGAGACGGTCGACGGGCCGATCCTCAAGACCGAGCGGATCCAGACATTTCGCGAGCCCGGCAGCCCGAGTTGGGAAGCGTTCGACGCCGGCCGTTGGGACGAGGCGTTGCGGATCGCCGCCAAGCCCAGCGCCGAGTTGGCGCGGTTCTTCGCCCAACTTCACGCAGTGGGCTCCGGGCTGCATCGGCTGCGCATCGTGGAACTACCACTCTCGCCGTACCTGATCTGGGAGCTGAACTTCCTCCGCTTCCGCGCCGAGGCGGGCGAGGATATTCGGGTGCTAAACGCCGTTGCAATCGCTGACTGGGAGCAGGCACACGGCGCGATGCCGGAGCTGATGGTCGTCGGTAGCCAGGCGGTCTACGAGGTGTGCTACGACGAGGGTGGCACACCGGTCGGCGCGGAGCGGTACACGGAACCGAAGACCGTCGATGACATTCGAGTGCAGGTCAAGCCTCTACTCGACCAAGCCGAACCATTCGCGGCGTTCTATCAGCGCGAGGTCGAGGGGGTCAGGCCACCGGCATGACTGTAGTAGCCTTCCTGGACTGGCGAATGGGGAGGCGTAGTGCCCCGACATCGGATGGTGGCCACCCTGGGCCACCGGTCAGTGGCACCGACCGTGCTGTTGCTTGCCGTGTCGTGCATGCTCGCGGCAGTGCTGTTCTCACCCGTCGGCCTGCGCTGGCTCAGCGAACGACCTGGTTTGGACTGGCCGCTGCTCGGCAGCGTCGGTGAGGCGTACGGCGCAACATCCGCCATTCTTGCCAGCCTCGCGCTCATCGGTGTGGTCGCTTCGCTGATCATTCAGGCACGGGAAGCCAAAGCCACTCGCGAGCAGGCACTGCGGGGCCTACACACCGATCTACTCAAGATGGCTGTCGACGATCCGGGATTACTTCCATGCTGGGATCCCATCGAGGAGCCGACAGATCCCGAGTGGTTCCGCCGGCACGTGTACGCCAACCTGATCGTCTCTCACTGGCAGCTTATGTGGGAGGTTGGCGTCCTCACCCGGCCGCACCTGGAGGTTCTCGGCGACCAGTTCTTCAAGGGTGTCGTGGGACGGCGGTTCTGAACAGAGGCGCGAGGGCCGCGAATGAAGGCCGAGACCTCACGCCGAGCCCGACGCTTCACCGCCATCCTGGATGAGCGGTACCTTGCCGCCTCCGCCGCCGGAGCGGCCGTCAGCGACGCGCCACCACCCGAGGACTCACCCGCCACCGACGATCCGGCTCGCGCTTCTCATCGTGTCGACCGCCCGACCGGTCACCTGATCACGGGCCTGGTTGTCGGCGGTGCGCTGGCTGTTGTCGGCGGTTCCCTGCACGATGGTGGCGTCTGCGGAGCCGATGACGATCCAGGCGCCGCATCATCTCGGCTGCCCACGCCACCGCCTCCGGTCGTACGAAGTCTCCCGCGTGCTTCTTGAGCGGCCTGGATAACAGCTTGCCAGCCTAAATCTGACACCGGGCTGCCGCCACTCGACCCGGACGGGGTGCCCGGTCTGTCGCGCCAGGGCCTCCCGGTCGATCCAGGTTGCGGCGGTGGGCGTGGCGGTGACGCACACCGTCCACCCGCCGCTGATCAGTAGGTCGATGAGTTCAGCGATCCGCAGGGCGGGTGGTGCCGCAGCGACGACGAGGGCCAAGACTGGCTTGTCACTCACACCAGCACTCCCGCCCGTTCCGCCAGCGGTCGAAGCCCTGGTGTCGCAGCCCTCCGCTCCTTCGACAGCAGGTCGACCAACAGCATGCGCGCCTGGATGTTGGTGTGAACGGTCTCGGGGGCGACCCGTTCTGCTTCGAGGAGGTGGAGTGTCGCGGCCGACCTGTCTGCCGTGCCCATCGTGGCAGCGACGGCGAGGTCGACATGCACCTGGGCTCGCCGGCCGACCAGCACCGCAGGAAGGCGGGAGGTCTCCAGTCGGGTTCCGATTTCCACAGCCCGCTCCGGCATTTCTGCGCGGACCGCAGCCGAGACGGCGTGAATGGTGACATCCATCGGCCCGAACCCGGTCCAGAGGCGGTTGCCGTCTGACCCGAGTTGCGTCGCAAGCTCCGCCGCGTCGCTGAGATGGCACCCGGCCGTTTTCGTGTCCCGGCGTCCGGCAGCGATCACGGCGGCCAGGAGGAGTAGCGCGCCGTGCGCGGAGAAAAGATCGGGACTGGCGTTCTCCCAACGGACCACGGTGGACCGCTCCACGCCCAGCAGCTCGGCCAACCGTTCCTGGCTGAGGCCGAGCGCCTTACGCCGCCGGCAGAGCCGATGTCGCTTCAGAGCCACCCCACGAACTCCCTCCACCTGCCGTCACTGTAGTAACCATCTGTCGATGTCGCGGGTACGCAGATGCCACATTGATACGTCAATTCGGCTCCTTGCGGCCCACCCGCGATGCTCGACGCCGCCCACCACCGGCTACTCCGCGCCGGGGTGCCCGAGGACCGCCTCCACCTGCCCCACCCGATGGCCCCGGAGATTCCCGGCTGACACTGCGGCCAGCCCGGACCGGACGTTCGCCCGGTCCTACTCACGGGGTACCGCAGCGCGCCCGCCCGGTTCGGCGCGCTCGCCGCCGAGACGGTGCCCGCACACCCCGGTCGACGGCCACCGCGCCGACGCCGTCCGCGTCGCTCAGGAGCGGGCCAGCCGCCGTAGCAGCGAGTCCGCGCCTAGCGGGTACGCCCCGTGCCGGCGTACCCCGTCGGCGACCTCCCGGTCGGAGGAGACCACCACCACCGGGCGGCCGGGCGGCTCGGCCCGGACCAGTCGGCGGATCAACTCGTCGGCGGTCTCGCCCTTGCGGGAGAAGAGCACCCGCACCCCGCGCGGGGTGGGCGGCAGGCCGTGCATCCGCTCCGCCCCGTCGAAGACCACGGTCACCTCGTCACCGGTCTGCGCGGCGATCCCGCCCAGCCCGGTGATCAGCCGCTTGCGCTGCTGTTCCAGGGACATCTCGCCGAACCCGCGCTTGGTGACGTTGTAGCCGTCGACGACCAGGTGGGCCCGGGGCAGGGCGAGCAATTGGTCCAGCCGGGCCGGGTCGTCGGTGTCCCGGGCGCGGGCGGCGGGCCCGCCCTGGGCGGTGGCGGGGGCGTCGGTGAAGGCGTCGGCCACGAAGTCGGCGGGGAGCTTGTCCACCGGGTCCAGGGCCAGTTCGCGACGCAGCCCCACGGCGGCCTGGCCGATCGTCTCCAGCAGCAGCCACAACCGGGCGTCGTCGACCGAACGGGCCTCCTTGGCGCTGACCCGCGCCACGCCGGCCGCCGCCTCGGCCTCGGCCAGTCGGGCCCGCGCCCGGCGCAGCTCGGCATCGCTGTCGGCGGCGGCCCGGGTGGCCCGGCCGCGTTCGGTGGCGAGCAACTCGTTGGCCCGGCGTTCCCGCGCCTGGGTCTCCCGCAGGGTGCGCTGGAGCTGGCGGCTCTCCTCCCGGAGCTGGCCCAGTTCCTCGCGGACCCGGGCCAGTTCGTCGCGGAGCTTCTCCGCCTCCACCCGGGCCACCGCCCGGTCGTGCTCGGCCCGGGTGGCCCGCTGCTCGGCCTCCCGGACCAGCTCGGCGACGACCGCGCTGTCCGCCTCGGCGCGGACCGCGGCGCCGCTGGCGTCGATCAACTCCCGCCAGCCCCGGGGGCGGGCGAGGTAGGCCAGGGCGGCCACCTCGACCGGGTCGGCGGCGGCCGGCGCGGTGCCCTCGACCACGGCCGCGCCCAGGTCACCGGCGTCGGCCAGGACCCGGGCGGTGACCCGCTGCCGGAACAACGGGTCGGCGGTGAGCTGGGCGGCGATGACCGAACCGCCCAGCCGGGCCCGGCGGTTCGGGGCGAACTTCGCCACCCGGCGCAGTGGCACCGGCACCTCGTCGGCGGGCAGGCCGGGCAGGACCGCGGCGGTGAGCGCCACGATCCGCTGGCGGACCGGCTCGGGCAGGGTGGGCTCGGGCTCCGGCAGACCGGCCCCGGACTCGCCGGCCCCGGACTCCGGCAGGCCGGCCCCCGGAGCTGGCGCTGGCCCGGGATCGGACTCCGACAGGCCGGACGTGGGCTCGGACTCGGACGTCGACAGCGTGGTCTCGGGCTCGGGCGCCCCCGCACCCGGGTCACCGCCGGCCCCGGGCGCGGCGGCGAACGACCCCTCCTCCGGGAGGTGGTCGTCGTACGGCTCGGTGAGGGGCATGGGGCAAGTCTCCCACCGCGACCGGGCCCACCGCCGGATGAGTGAGCCGATCTCTCATCCTATGCCTTCGGTGGCCCCTGGGGCTGAGGTGACGGGAGTGTCGCACTGAGAGGTTAGCCTGCCGCCTGTGGCACCTGGGGAGCACGTCCAGCAGACCCTGGCCGGTCTGGACCGGTCGGCCGGCGGCGTCGATCCGGCCCTGCCGCTGTATGCGACGACGTTCGTCGTGGTCGACCTGGAGACCACCGGCGGCTCGCCGGACGGCGGGGGCATCACCGAGATCGGCGCGGTGAAGGTACGCGGTGGCGAGGAGTTGGGCGTTCTCGCCACCCTGGTCAACCCGGGGGTGCCGATCCCGCCGTTCATCACCGTGCTGACCGGCATCACCCAGTCCATGCTGATCCCCGCCCCGCCGATCGAGCAGGTGCTGCCGAGTTTCCTGGAGTTCGTCGCCGACGCCGTGCTGGTGGCCCACAACGCCCCGTACGACGTGGGGTTCCTCAAGGCCGCCTGCGCCCGGCACGGCTACCGGTGGCCCAACCCCCGGGTGCTGGACACGGCGGCGCTGGCCCGTCGGGTGCTCAGCCGCGACGAGGTGCCCAACCGCAAGCTGGGCACGCTGGCCGCCTACTTCCGCACCGCCACCCAGCCCACCCACCGGGCGCTGGACGACGCCAAGGCGACGGTGGACGTGCTGCACGGGTTGATCGCCCGGCTCGGTGGGCACCGGGTCGACACGGTCGGCGAGGCGATCGACTTCGCCCGCGCGGTCACCCCCACCCAGCGGCGCAAGCGGCACCTCGCGGAGGGGTTGCCCCACGCGCCCGGGGTCTACATCTTCCGGGCCGCCGACGACCGACCGCTCTACGTCGGCACCTCCGGCGACATCGCCACCCGGGTCCGCAGCTACTTCACCGCCGCCGAGAAGCGGGCCCGGATGTCGGAGATGCTGGCCGCCGCCGAACGGGTGGAGGCGGTGGAGTGCGCCCACCCGCTGGAGGCGGAGGTGCGGGAGCTGCGGTTGATCGGCGCGCACGCGCCGCCGTACAACCGCCGCTCCAAGTACCCGGAGCGGATGGTGTGGCTCAAGCTGACCGACGGGCCGTACCCCCGGCTGTCGGTGGTGCGCGCCCTGTCCCCCGGCGACACCGCCTTCCTCGGCCCGTTCCGCTCCAAGCAGGCCGCCGAGCTGGCCGCCGCCGGGTTCCACGACGCGGTGCCGCTGCGCCAGTGCACGCACCGGCTGTCGCTGCGCACGATCACGCCGGCCTGCGCGCTGGCCGAGTTGGGTCGCTGCCCGGCGCCCTGCGAGCACCGGATCACCCCCGAGGAGTACGACCACCGCGCCGTCGCCCCGTTCCGCACCGCCACCACCAGCGACCCGCAGGTGGTGGTGGACGCCCTGCTGGCCCGGATCGAGACGCTGGCGGCGACGCACCGCTACGAGGAGGCGGCGGTGGTGCGCTCCCGGCTGGCGGCGGTGCTGCGGGCCGTCGTCCGGATGCAGCGGCTGACCGCGTTGACCCGGATCGGCGAACTGACCGCCGCGCGGCCCGCCCCCGGGGGCGGCTGGGAGTTGGCGCTGGTCCGGCACGGACGGCTCGCCGGTGCCGGGGTGTCCCCGCCGGGCGTCCACCCGCGACCGACGATCACCGCGATCCGGGCCACCGCCGAGACGGTGGAGCCGGGCGGCCACGGGCCGGTGCCCCGCGCCACGGCCGAGGAGACCGAGCGGATCCTGTCCTGGTTGGAGCGACCGGAGACCCGACTGGTGGAGATGACCTCCGAATGGTCCTCCCCGGTGGCCGGCGCGGGGCGGTTCCGCGACCTGCTGGCGAAGGCCGAGAGCGGCGCGTCCCACCAACTCTCGACCGAACGCTCATGAGCAAGTGACCGATCGGACGACCTCGCCTCGCTTAGGCTGTTAAGGGAGTGCAGTCCTGCCCGTTTCGTGGGCCTGCTTCCGGTTGCCGGGGACGGTGACCGAGGAGCCGGGGTGAGGAGGTGTCCCTCGTGGACGTCGACGCCGGTCACGGTGCCGCCCTGGGTGGTGCGCTCCCGACACAGCCGGGCGAGCTGCCCCTGGCCCGCCGGCTACGGTCCCTGCTGAGCTGGCCGGCCAACGATGGCGACCCGGTCACCCAACTGGTCCGTACCCATCGGGGCATCCATTCCAGCGCGGACGCCTCGGTGCTGCGCCGGGCGTACACGATCGCCGAGAACATGCACCGCGGTCAGTTCCGCAAGAGCGGCGAGCCGTACATCACCCACCCGCTGGCGGTCGCCCAGATCTGCGCCGACCTCGGGATGGACACCACCACCCTGGTCGCGGCGCTGCTGCACGACACGGTGGAGGACACCCGCTACACCCTCCAGGCGCTCAGTGAGGACTTCGGCCACGAGGTGGCGCACCTGGTCGACGGGGTGACCAAGTTCGACAAGGCGTTCTACGGCAAGGCGGCCGAGGCGGAGACGATCCGCAAGATGATCATCGCGGCCGGCAAGGACGTCCGGGTGCTGATCATCAAGCTGGCCGACCGGCTGCACAACATGCGTACCCTCGGGGTCCGTTCGGCCGCCTCCCGGGAGCGGATCGCCCGCAAGACCCAGGAGGTGCTAGTCCCGCTCTGCGACCGGCTCGGCATCCAGACCCTCAAGCGGGACCTGGACGACGTGGTGCTGCTGCACCTGGAGCCCGAGGAGCACGCCCGGCTGGCCCGGCACGTGCACGACCGGCCCGGTTGGAACGCCTACCTCGACGAGGTGGTGGCCCAGGCGAAGGTGGCGCTGCGCCGCAGCCGGGTGGACGCCGAGGTCAGCGTCCGCCCCCGGCACCTCTACTCGATCTGGAAGGACACCGTGGCCGGTGGGCACACCGTCCCGTACGACCTGCCCCGGATCGTGATCGTGGTGGACGGCCCGGCCACCGACTGTTACGCCGCCCTCGGCGCGGTGCACGGGCGCTGGCGGCCGATCCCCGGCCGGTTCAAGGACTTCATCGCCTCCCCCAAGAACAACCTCTACCGATCACTGCACACCAGCGTCTGCGGCCCGCAGGACCGCACCGTCGAGGTGCTGATCCGCACCCGGGAGATGCACCGCTCCGCCGAGTACGGGGTGGCCGCCGGCTTCCGCTTCCCCCGCTCCTCCAGTGAGGCCAGCAACACCGACCAGCTCTCCTGGCTGCGTCGGGTGCTCGACTGGGAGCAGGAGGCGCCCGACCCGGCCCAGTTCCTCCAGTCGTTGCGCTGCGACCTGGCCGAGGCGCAGATCCAGGTGGTCGCCGACGGCCGGCAGGTGGTGCTCCCGGCCGGGGCCACCCCGGTCGACCTGGCGTACGAGCTGGGCACCGAGCGGGGCGACCACTGCCTCGCCGCGCGGATCAACGGCCGGCTCGCCCCGCTGGCGTCCGAACTGGACGAGGGCGACGTGGTGGAGATCTTCACCGAGAACGACGCGGAGAGCGGATTCGAGGCGGACGCCGCTCCCCGGGGCCCCCGTCGGGAATGGCTCGGCTTCGTCAAGTCGCCGCAGGCGCAGATGCAGATCAGCCGCTGGTTCGCCGAGCACACCGAGCCCGGCATCTCGATCGCCGACAAGGTACGTCTGGGTCGGGCCACCATCGGCCTGGCGCTCCGCAAGCACGACCGGGGACTGGCCAGTGACCTGCCGCTGCTGCGGCTGTCGGAGGAGCTCGGCTACCCCGACCTGGAGACCCTGTTGGTCGCGGTCTTCGACCGGGCGGTCGAGCCGGACACCGTGGTACGCCAGCTCATCGACCTGGTCGACCATCGACAGTGACCGGGCGGGCCACCACGCCGAAGCTCACCCCCGAAGCCGGGCCACCACGCCGGACCGGCTTCGGGGGTGAGGGTGGTCGCCCTGCCCGGGTGACCGGTCGCCCCGCACCCCACGACACCGCGCCGACGGCCTAGCCTGGAGCCATGATCCTCCGCTCCCGCGCCACCGGCCGGGCCGTCGCGTACAAGGTCTTCTACCGGCTGCCGGTCTCGGTGCGCCGTCGCCTGGTCCGGCTCGCCGGGCCGAAGTACGTCGTCGGCGCGGTGACCCTGGTCCGGGACAGCGAGGCCGACGGGGCCGGCCGGATCCTGCTGCTGCGCCAACCCCCCGGGCACAGCTGGACGCTGCCCGCCGGGCTGCTCCAGCGCGGCGAGACGCCGGTCGTCGGCGCGGCCCGCGAGCTGTACGAGGAGTCCGGCGTCCGGCTCGCCCCGGACCGGCTCCGCCCGGCCGTGCCGAACGCCCTGGTGCACACCCGGGGCTGGGTGGACATGGTCTTCGAGGCGGAGGTGCCCGCCACCACCACCGCGCTGAAGGTGGACGGCGCGGAGGTCTTCGAGGCGGCCTGGCACCCGCTGGACGACCTGCCCCGGCTGAGCCGGGCCACCGCCAACCTGCTCGGCCACTACGGCATCGGGCCGCAGGCCGGCCAGCCGGCGACGTGATCGCGCCGGAGGACCTGTGCGCGGTGGTGCTCGCCGCCGGCGAGGGCACCCGGCTGCGCCCGCTCACCGCAGGGGTACCGAAGGCGCTCTGCCCGGTCGGCAACGTGCCGCTGCTGGACCGGGCCCTGGACCGGCTCGCCGGTCTCGGCCTGATCGGACCGGAACGGGTCGCGGTGAACGCCTGCTACCTGGCCGACCAGGTGGTGGCGCACGTCGGCGACCGGGCCCACCTGTCGGTGGAGCCGGGTGATCCGCTGGGCACCGCCGGTGGTCTCGGCAACCTGCGGGACTGGATCGCCGGCCGGGGGGTGCTGGTCGGCAACGCCGACGCGTACCTGGCCGATCCCCGGGCCGCTCCGGGGCCGGACATCGCGGCACTGCTGGCCGGTTGGGACTTCCGGTCCGTACGGCTGCTCGGCCGACCGGCCCCGGACCCGACCGCCCCCGGCACCTTCGACGGGCACGTCTTCACCGGCTTCTCACTGCTGCCCTGGCACCGCATACGGGAGCTGTCGGCCAGCTTCGGCGACCTGGTCCGCACGGTGTGGCGGCCGGCGGAGGCGGCCGGTGAGCTGACCGTCGTGGCGTACCCCGGCACGTTCTTCGACACCGGCACACCGGCCGACTACCTGGCGGCCAACCTGCATGCCGCCGGCGACGCCGCCCTGATCGCCCCGGACGCCACCGTCACCGGCCGGGCGCGGCACGCGGTGGTCGGCGCGGGCGCGGTGGTACGCGGCGACGTGGAGCGCGTGGTGGTCTGGCCCGGCGCGACGGTCGGCCCGGACGAACGGCTGCGCGACGTGGTCCGGGCCGACGCCGGCCTGACCGTGGCGGCCCTACCCGGCGAACGTTGATCACCGGTGCCAGAATCGGCACCATGCAGCCTTCCGCGCCCCGGATCACCCTGTCGGTCGGCTACCGGTCGGGCCGTACCGGTCGCATCGTCTCGTTGCTGGTGCTGGGTGCCCTCCTGACGGTCGGTTGCGGTTGTCTCGGTGCCGCCGCCGGGACGGGCCTGAACGCGGCGGCCGGCGGGGGCAACCCGGCGGTGCCGGCGCTCGTCGCGCTCCTGGCGGTCGGGCTCGTCGTGCTCCTCGTCGGTCTGCTGGTGACGAGCGTCGTGCGGACCGGCGCCTGGCTGGAGGGCACCCGGCTCACCGTGGTCAGGCTCACCGGGAAGACCGTCGACCTGCGGGCCGCCCGGTCGGTGGCGTTGCAGGCCACGGCCACCGCGCATACCGGCATGGCCAGTGACGGCGCGCTGGTCGCCACCGGCGCGGTCACCCGGACGCCGGTACTCACCGTCACCATCGACACCGGCACGGTCAAGCTGGGGCTGCGCAGCAAGGAGAGCCTGCTCATCCCGCCCCCCGAGATGTACGCCCTGGCCGCCGCGCTGGACACCGCCCGCTGCCCGGGGGCCCCCGAGGCGGCCGCCTGGCTGCGCGCCATGGCCGCCGACCCACGCACCATGCTCCTCTGACCAGCAGCCCGGGGCCCGGCGGGGTCTTGATCCGCGCAACGTCGCCGACGTAGCGGTATCCGCTCGGTCGGACAGCGCTGGATCAGCGACATGGCGACCCGTCCGGCCAACCACGCCCGGGACCACGCGACGGGGCGCAGCATTAGCATGGTCATCGACGCCAGGCCGGCGTCGCGCCGGGCACGACGAACGGAGAATCGTCCAGTGATCACCGCGATCGTCCTGATCGACTGCGCCACCGACTCGATCCCCGAGGTGGCCGAGAACCTGGCCAACCTGCCCGGTGTCAGCGAGGTCTACTCGGTGGCCGGGCACGTCGACCTGATCGCCATCGTCCGGGTCCGGGAGTTCGAGCAGATCGCCCAGGTCATCGCGGGCAGCATCTCCAAGGTGCCCGGGGTGCTCGGCACCGAGTCGCACATCGCCTTCCGCGCCTACTCGCAGCACGACCTGGAGGAGGCGTTCGCCATCGGCCTGGCCAGCGCCGACTGACCGGCCACCACCGGCGCACGCCGGCCACCACCCACGCGCTGGGGCGATCTGCCGACCGCGACCGCACGCACGATGGTGGCCGGCCCCGAGGGACCGGCCACCATCAGGTGGTACGAGACGTCAGCTGTTGCCCGGAGCGGGCGTCTCGGTCGTGCCGCCCGGTGCCGGGGACTCGGTGCCGGTGCCACCCGGTGCCGGGGACTCGGTGCTGGTGCCACCCGGTGCGGGCGTGCCGCTGCCACCCGGGCTCGCGGTGCCGCTGGCGCTGGTCTGCGGGACCGGGATGCCCAACTCCTGGGCCAGCGCCACCAGCGCGTCGTAGTGCGCCTGCAACACCGGCAGCGCGTCCTGTGCCAACTGGACCACGGACTGCTCGGAGCCCTGCGAGATCTCGGTCTGGGTGGCCTGGATGGCCTGCACGTGACCGGCCAGCTCAGCGGTCACCCACGCCTTGTCGAACTCGGCGCCGTTGAGACCGTTGAGCTTGTCGATCACCTTCTGCTGATCGGCCGTCGGCGCGTTGGGCAGTGACACGTTCAGCTGCTGCGCGGTGCTCTGCACCGTCTGGTCGAGCTGGGTGTGGTCCGTGACGAACTGCTGCCCCAGCTGCTTGACCTGCTCGTTCTGCCCCTTCTTCTGGGCCAGGTTCCCGGTGACGATCTCCGCCAGGTTCACCTGGTGCAGCGCCTGCAGGTACTGGGTGTCCTGCGCCGACGGCTGCGCGGCGGCCTGCGCCGCAGCCGCGGGCGCCAGACCGACCACCACCAGGGTGGCCAGCAGTCCCAGGCGTTTGATACCCAACATGTTCCCTCCCCGTTTTGCGTTGGACCGCACGGATACCCGGCTGGCGAGGGTTATTCCTGAACTTTCCACCCGTTGGTGACCACGGGCGGAAACGGACGTGGCACCCGCCGGAGGATTCCGGCGGGTGCCACGGTCGAGTGGGTCGGGAAGGTCAGCGACGGGACGTGCCGCTGCCGATCTCCTCCCGCTCAGGACGGGGTTCCACGGGCGGGTGCCCCGGTGAGACCGGCGCCTCGACCGGCTTCTCGATCGGGTAGAAGAAGCCCCGGATCGCCGGGCCGAGCGCCCCGAGCCGGTTCATCTTCTTCGGCACCACCCAGCCGACGTAGTCCAGTTCGGCGTGCCCGTGGCCGTCGGCCGCGCTGAGCGGCTGGTGGACCTCCTCGAACCGGCCGTCGGGCAGGCGGCGGATGATGCCGGTCTCCACACCGTGGGCCAGCACCTCCCGGTCGTGCTGCTGGAGCCCCAGGCAGATCCGGTACGCGACGTAGTACGCCAACGGCGGGATCACCAGCAGGCCGATCCGGCCCGCCCAGGTCATCGCGTTCAGGCTGATGTGGAACTTGTCGGCGATCACGTCGTTCGCGCCCGAGAGGGTCAGCACGATGTAGAAGGAGACCGCCATCGCGCCCACCGCGGTCCGGGCCGGGACGTCCCGGGGCCGTTGCAGCAGGTTGTGGTGCCGGTAGTCCTTGAGTTGCCGCGCCTCCACGAACGGGTAGAGCGTGGAGAGCCCGACCAGGATGCCCGGCAGCACGACCGTCGGCCAGAACAGCGGCGGGATGACGTACCCGTTGCCGATCGGGATGTTGATCTCCCAGGCGGGCATCAGTCGGGTCGAGCCGTCGAGGAACATGACGTACCAGTCGGGCTGGCTGGCGGCCGAGACCACCCACGCCTCGTACGGGCCGAAGTACCAGATCGGGTTGATCTGGAACAGGCCGCCCATCAGCGCGATCACGCCGAAGACGACCATGAAGAAGCCGCCCTGCTTGAGCGCGTAGCGCGGGAACATCCGCTCGCCGACCACGTTCTCGTTGGTCCGGCCGGGGCCGGGCCACTGGGTGTGCTTCTGCTTGAACACCAGGCCCAGGTGGGCGCTGATCAGCGCGACCAGCAGACCCGGGATCAGCAGCACGTGGGCGATGAAGAACCGGCTGATGATGATCTCGCCCGGGAACTCGCCGCCGAAGATCGACGAGGTGACCCAGGAGCCGATCACCGGGATCGACAGCATGATGCCGGAGGCGATCCGCAGACCGGTGCCGGACAGGCCGTCGTCCGGCAGCGAGTAGCCGGAGAACCCGGCCAGGAAGCCGACCCAGAACAGCAGCGAGCCGATGATCCAGTTGGTCTCCCGCGGCTTGCGGAACGCGCCGGTGAAGAAGACCCGCATCATGTGCACCACGATCGCGGCCATGAACAGCAGCGCGGACCAGTGGTGCATCTGCCGCATGATCAGACCACCCCGGACATCGAACGAGATGTCCAGGCTGGAGGCGTACGCGGCGGACATCGGGGTGCCCCGCAGCGGGGCGTAGCTGCCGTTGTAGACCACCTCGGTCATCGCCGGCTCGTAGAAGAAGGTCAGGAAGACACCGGTCAGCAGCAGCACGACGAACGAGAAGAGCGCGATCTCGCCGAGCAGGAACGACCAGTGGTCCGGGAAGACCTTGTTGAGCAGCTTGCGCAGCGGGGTGGCGACCTGGAAGCGGTCGTCCACTCCCCCGGCGGCCTTGCCCGGCACCGCTGCTACGTCAAACTTTCGGCGCTTCATGGCCGCTCCCAGAAGTCGGGGCCGACGGTTTCGGTGTAGTCGGACTTCGCCACGAAGAAGCCGTCCTCGTCCACCTCGATCGGCAGTTGGGGCAGCCGCCGACTCGCCGGGCCGAAGACCGGGCGGGCGTTGTCGGTGATCAGGAACTGGCTCTGGTGACACGGGCAGAGCAGCCGGTTGGTCTGCTGCTCGTACAGGCTCGCCGGGCAGCCGGCGTGCGTGCAGATCTTCGAGTACGCCGCGTAGTTGCCCCACATGTAGTCACCGTGGCCGACCCGCGAGTTGGCCTGCCGGGACTTCTCCGCGTCGGACTCCCGCAGGTGGATCAGCAGCGTCGGCGAGTCGGCGTGCTTGTTGCTGACGCCGTGCTCGATGCCGGGGAAGACGGTCAGCTGGCCACCGGCGCTGACGTCGGCGGGGCGGATCGGCCGGCCGTCCTCGCGGACCAGCCGGATCTTCTTGCCCTCGGCCGGCGCGAAGCCGGTGGTGAACATCTGGTTGTTCTTGTGCGGGTTGGAGATCAGGCCACCGACCAGCGGGGCCGCGGCGACCGCGCCGACCGGCAGCAGACCGGCGACCAGCGAGACGCCGAGCAGCGGACGACGCCGTACCCCCATCTCGTCGGCCAGGTAGCGCATGGTCTCGCCGGTGATCTTCCGGTCCTCCGGGGAGCCGGGACCGTCGTGCCGGTCCTGGATCGAGACCTCCTTGGGCAGCAACTTCTTGCCCCAGGTGAGGATGCCGAAGCCGACGCCGAGCAGGGCGACGCCCAGGGTGAGGCCGAGCAGCGGGGTGTACAGCTTGTCGCCGCCACGACCCGGCGCGTACTCCCAGGGCCACCAGATGTAGACGACCAGGAAGGCGGTGGCGGCCAGGCCGGTCAGCAGGAACATCGCCGCGACCGTACGGGTCAGCCGGCGCTCGGCCTTGCTGCCCGGGACGACCTGCTCCTCGTAGTGGACGATCTCGATGTCGTCCCGGCGGGCGCCCTCCTGGACGATGTCGAACCGGGAGGCCCGGGGGTCGTGGACGTCGAGCGGCTCCCGACCCTGCGGGGCCTGCTGCTCGGTCTGGGTGCTCATGCCGTCACCTCGCTACGGGCGGTGCCGGCGCACGGCACCACGGCAATGCTGTTGACGATCCGCTCGGTCACGACTTGCCCGCAATCCACAGGCTCGCGAAGACCAGCGCGACGATGCCCACCAGGAAGATCGCCAGCCCCTCGGTGGACGGGCCGTACCGACCGAGGTTGAAGCCGCCCTGGTCCTGGTCGGCCTTCAGGGACTCCTGGATGTAGGCGATGATGTCCGCCTTCTGCTCCGGGGTGATCTGGTTGTCGCCGAACACCGGCATGTTCTGCGGGCCGCTGAGCATCGCGGCGTAGATCTGCGCGTCGCTGGCCGGCGCCAGGCTCGGGGCGTACTTGCCCGAGGAGAGCGCGCCGCCACCACCACCGAAGGCGTGGCACTGCGAGCAGTTGATCCGGAACAGCTCGCCGCCGGTGGCCAGGTTGGCGCCCTCGCGGAGGTTGCCCTGCGGGACCTGCGGGCCGCCGCCGAGCTCCTGGATGTACTGGCCGAGCTGGCGTACCTGCTCGTCGGTGAAGACCGGCGGCTTGCGCATCGCCTGCGCCTCCTGCCGGGCCATCGGCATCCGGCCGCTGCCGACCTGGAACTCCACCGAGGCGGAGCCGACACCGATCAGGCTCGGGCCACGACCCTCGACGCCCTGGGCGTTGCGGCCGTGGCAGGTCACGCAGCTCACGTCGAACAGCGCCTTGCCCTCGGCCGCGGCGCCGGTCAGCGGCGGGTTTTCCTGCGCCTGCACGCTCGGGGCGAAGACGGTGTAAGCGCCGCCGGCCAGCGTCAGCGCGGCGATCAGCCGGAACGCCGCGCCCAGCCGGCGGCGGCCCCTGCTGCGCGCCGCGGGCCGCCCGCGCAGGCGCGCGAGCAGACCGCGTCGGCGGTCGTTGTCAGAAGTCATGACCTGTGTCCTTAACCGGTTGGACCTTGTCTCAGGGGACGGAGCAGCGGCGCGGAACGTGACGCGCCAAGATCACTGAAGCCAGTAGATCATGGCGTAGAGCCCGATCCACACGACGTCGACGAAGTGCCAGTAGTACGACACGACGATGGCCGACGTGGCCTGGGCCGGGGTGAACCGGCCCATGGTGGTGCGGATCATGAAGATGATGAAGGCGATGAGACCGCCGGTCACGTGCAGGCCGTGGAAGCCGGTGGTGAGGTAGAACATCGAGCCGTAACCGTCACCATTGATCTTCACGCCCTCGTGCACCAGGGTCCGGTACTCGTTCGCCTGGCCGAGCACGAAGATCAGGCCCATCACGAAGGTGAGCGTGAACCAGCGCCGCAGGGCGTGGACGTCACCCTTCTCGGCCGCGAAGACACCGAGCTGGCAGGTCACCGAGGACAGCACCAGGATCACCGTGAAGGTGGTCGCGTAGGGGATGTTGAGTACCTCGGTGTGCTTCTCCCACTGCTCCGGTGCCGCCGCGCGGATCGAGAAGTACATCGCGAACAGCGCCGCGAAGAACATGAGTTCGCTGGAGAGCCACACGATCGTCCCGACGCTGACCATGTTGGGACGCGTCAGAGAGTGGATCCGGCTCTTGTCAATGGCTGGGGCCGCAGTCACGCGGTCATTATTGCCCTTGACCGGGGCGGGCGATCAGCGGGGGGCCAAACCCGGGCGAGGGATGGCCCGATCGTGGGGGTCCGGTTCGCCTGGCCTAGCCTGAAAAGCGTGCTGCACGTCGGTTCGATCTTCGCCACCACCTCGGCGACCCCGCCCACCAGCCTCGCGGCGGGCGGCGTCGAGGTGCCGCCGCCGTTCGACATCACCCGGGTCTTCACCGAGACCAGGCTGGACAGCTGGCTCGCCCTGGGCATGGTCCTCGCCGCCGGCCTCTACCTCTACGGGGTGTACCGGCTGCGGCTGCGCGGGGACCACTGGCCGGTGGTCCGTACCGTCTGCTTCCTCGGGCCGGGCCTGGGCGGCATCGCCGCGGTCACGGTCAGCGGGCTGCACGCCTACGACACCGCCCTGCTCTCGGTGCACATGGTCCAGCACATGGTGCTGTCGATGATCTCCCCGATCTTCCTGGCCCTGGGCGCACCGGTCACCCTGGCCCTGCGCACCCTGCCGGTCGGCCCGCGCAAGCGGCTGCTGGCGATCGTGCACAGCCGGATCGCCCGGGTCTACAGCTTCCCGCTGGTGGCGTTCACCATCTTCGTGGTCAACCCGTTCGCGCTCTACTTCACCGACCTGTACCGCTACACCCTCGAACACGCCTGGGCGCACGAACTGGTGCACGCGCACTTCATCATGACCGGCTGCGTGTTCTTCTGGCCGCTGCTCGGCCTGGACCCGCTGCCCGGCCGCTGGCCGTACCCGGCACGGGCGCTGCTGATGCTGCTGTCGGTGCCGTTCCACACCGTGCTCGGGCTCACCATCATGCAGAGCACCACCCTGTTCGGCGGCGACTGGTACCCGTCGCTGGGGCTGGCCTGGTCCGACCCGTGGAACGACCAGGTGGTCGCCGGCGGCATCCTCTGGGCCGGCGGTGAGTTCGTCAGCGTGACGATGCTCGCGGTGCTGGTGGTGCAGTGGGTCAAGCAGTCCGAGCGGGAGGCCCGCCGGGTCGACCGCGAGCTGGACCGGCAGGAGGCCCGGGACCGCGCCGCCGAGGCCGCCGCCACCACCCCTGCCGCGACCCCCGGCACACCGGTCTGAGCTGCCGCGACGCCCGGTCCGCCGGGGGTCGGCAGGCGGGATGTCGGGTACGCCACACCGCCCGGTACGATCAACGGGCAGCAACGAGGAGTACAGCCCATGAGTGAGCGCAGCGAGCGAGTCAGGCTCAGTGCGACGGTGCCTCATCACGGCACGGAGCGAAGCGGAGTGCCGGCATGAGCGAGCGTCTTTGCACCGTCCTGCTCTACAGCGACGACCCGCAGGTCCGGGACCGGATGCGGCTGGCCGTCGGCACCCGTCCCGCCCCCGGCCTCCAGATCGAGTTCGTCGAGGCGTCCGACTACTTCGGCTGCGTCCGGCTGGTCGACGACTACGAGATCGACCTGATGCTGCTCGACGGCGAGGCCAGCCCCGGTGGTGGCCTCGGCATCGCCCGCCAGATCAAGGACGACCGGGACGACGCCCCGCCCACCTGCGTGGTCATCGCCCGTGCCGCCGACCGATGGCTCGCCTCGTACGCGCAGGTCGACGGCGTGCTGATGCACCCGCTCGACCCGGTGACCACCGGCACCACGGTCGCCGAGCTGCTGCGTACGCACGCCGCCGCCTGAGTCACACACGCTGGCGGCGCCCCTGGCGCCCGGGGTGACGGGCGCGCACCCGTCCACCCGCACCCCACGCCTGCTCGGGAGGCCCACCATGGGCGATCGGACCTGGCCGCACCTGCTCAACGCGCTGCTGCGCGGCGACGAGCTGTCCACCGCCGACACCGCCTGGGCGATGAACGAGATCATGGCCGGTGCCGCCGGCCCGGCGCAGATCGCCGGCTTCGCGATCGCGCTGCGCGCCAAGGGCGAGACCCCGGCCGAGCTGACCGGCCTGGTCGAGGCGATGCTCGGCAACTCGGTCGCGGTGGCCCTGCCGGAGGAGCTGCGTCGTACCGCGGTCGACGTGGTGGGCACCGGCGGTGACCTCGCCCACACGGTCAACATCTCGACGATGACCGCGCTGGTGGTGGCCGGCGCCGGTGTCCGGGTGGTCAAGCACGGCAACCGGGCGGCCTCCTCCCTGTGCGGCACCGCCGACCTGCTGGAGTTCTTCGGCGTACCGCTGGATCTGGGCCCCGAGCAGGTGGCCCGGTGCGTGGCCGAGGCGGGGATCGGCTTCTGCTTCGCGCCCCGGTTCCACCCGGGCATGCGGCACGCCGGCCCGGTCCGACGGGAGATCGGCGTGCCGACCGCGTTCAACTTCCTCGGCCCGTTGACCAATCCGGCCCGGCCCCACGCCGGCGCGGTCGGCTGCTTCGACGCCCGGATGGCCCCGGTGATGGCCGAGGTCTTCGCCGGCCGGGGCGACTCGGTGATCGTGATGCGCGGCGAGGACGGCCTGGACGAGTTCACCACCGCCGCGCCCACCCGGGTCTGGGTGGCCCAGCGGGGCACCGTCCGGGAGGCCATGCTGGACGCGGCCGACCTCGGGGTACCCCGGTCCACCCTGGCCGACCTGCGGGGCGGGGACGCCGCCCACAACGCCGCCGTGGCCCACCGGCTGCTGGCCGGCGAGACCGGTCCGGTACGCGACGCCGTCCTGGTCAACGCGGCGGTCGCGCTCGCCACCCAGACCCCGCTGGACGGTGACCTCACCGAGGCGGTACGCGCCGGCATGGCCCGCGCTGCGGAGTCGGTCGACTCGGGTGCGGCAGCCGCCGCCCTGGACCGCTGGATCGAGGTCGCCCGCTCCGTCTGACCCCGTCGCCACCCCGCCTCGGCCCACCTGCCGCTGCAAGCCGAGGGTGCAGCGCAATGGCCCGGCGGGGCGGGGCCACGGCGGGGCTGTGGCAGCTCCTGCGGGGCGGCAGCTCCAGCGGGCAACAGCTCCAGCAGCCCGGCGGCCCGGCGAGGCGGCAGGTCCTGCGGGACGGCGGCCCGGCGAGGCGGCGGCCCGGCGAGGCGGCGAGGCGGCGAGGCGGCGAGGAAGTGTCGGAGGGGCGTGCGAAACTACACGGGAGTAATTTTCCGTTTTCCGACGATGGCGGCGATGCCCGTCGTCGGGCTCCGGAGCGAGAGGAGACGCCCGTGTCGGACCGCGAGCTCTACTGCGACACCTGCGAGGGCGTTCAGCCGTTCGAGGCCCCGCCGTGCCCCGACGGTCACGGCGTCGATTGTCCCGAGCTGCTCTGCACCAGCTGCGGCACGGCTGTGCTGATCGCGACGTTCGCCTTCCGAGCCACCCGGCTGGCCGACCACCGCCACCGCCCGCCGGCACCCGGTCGACACGCCGCCTGATGGGAGCTACCGGGTCGGCCGCTGGCAGACTCGGTGCCTGGCAGCCCAGGTGGGAGAGCACTCCCTGACACGACACCGGCTGGCCCCGCCTTCCCGGCTCGTATCGCTTGCCCGGCCTGCGTCTCTGCCCAGCCTTCGGCCTGCGTCTCGTCTGCCTAGCCTTCGTCTCCGCCCAGCCTCGGTCTCTGCCTGCCTAGCTTCGTCACCGCCCGGCATGCGTCACCGTCCGGCATGCGTCACCGCCCGGCCTTCTGTCGCTGCCCAGCCTGCGTCTTCTGCCCGGCCGTATCGTTGCCAGCCTGGATGGCTGTCCCGGCCGGGATGGCTGCCCGGCCCACCATCCCCGGCCTGATCAACTGACCGTACCGAAGCTGGCAGCGGGCCCGGTGTTCGGCGTCGAGCCGAACCGCCTGCACAAGGTCGAGGGATCCCCTCGCACAGGTGTGTACCGAACGGGCCGGTGAACGGCCGGATCGCCGCGGTCACCGGCCTCCGGGGATCCACCGGTCGAACCCCCGACACCGTTCGGATCATCGACGGCGGGGGCAGATGTGTCGTTCCCGGCTACAACGACATGCACGTCCACGTGCTACAGGTCGACACATCGCGGGCGGCAGTACGCCCCCGGCCGGGATACCAGGTCAGGTCCGCGTCCTTTGGAGCTGATGACGTTAACGCATCACCCACCCGGGGAGGGTGCATGGTCCGCCTGGAGAGAGCGATGTGTCGATCAGCCCGTCGACCACGTGAATCGTCTACGTCATCAGCTCCAAAGGATGCGGGCGGACTACATGCTCTCCCTGGACGCCGTCGGCCAGCTCGACGAATGTGTCGCGGACATCGCGGAGACGAACGCCACCCGCCTTACGAATCGTGACCTGCTGGAACGGGAGGCAGTCCACGCCCACCACGAGGTGCTCCGCCCACGTCCGGTGGCTCATGGTCCATCCACGTGGAGCCGTGTAGTGGATCAAGTTGATGGGACACCGCTACATCGGCCCGCCGGAGTCGATCATCCCGGCCGATACGGCCCAGCCGCCGCGAGCCGGGCGACACGATCCGCCACGATCTGGCCGCCGCGAGCCAGGCGACAGGGCCCAGGCGACAGGGCCCAGGCGACGCAGCGCGGCCCAGGCGAGGCGATCCAGGCGACACGATCCAGGCGAGGCGATCCGGGCGAGGCGATCCGGCCGGCTCAGGCGGCAGCGGCAGCGGCAGCGGCAGTTCATGGAAACGCCGGCAGGCCCGCGTTCCGGGTGGAACGCGGGCCTGCCGGTGCGGTACGGGTCAGTGCTCGGCGGTGCGGCGCGTCCCGGAGTAGTACTCGAAGAGCAGGCCACAGGCGGCGAAGATGACCAACACCAGCCCCAGGCCGAGCAGCCAGAACTGCCAGAACACCAGGCCCAGGCCGGCGAGCGCGGCGGCCAGCGCCAAGCCGAACGGCCAGTAGCTGCCAGGGCTGAAGAAGCCGATCTCGCCCGCGCCGTCGGCGATCTCGCCGTCCGGCCGGTCCTCGGGGCGCAGGTCGATCCGGCGGGAGACGAACCAGAAGAAGCCACCGCACATGCTGCAGAGCAGGAAGGACAGCAGCAGGGCCACCGTGCCGACCCACTCGACCTGGCCGCCGGAGTCACCGTAGGTCCAGGCGCCGTAGAGGATCGTCACACCGAAGAGGAACCCGGCGATGATGAGGAAGATACGCCACTCGGTCTTCATGCCGGATACCTCAGCTTCCCGCACTCGCGGACGCGTCGTCCGGGTTGAAGTTGTCCTTCGTCCGACGGGTGTCGAACGGCTGCGTGGTCGTCGCGTACGGGTCCTGGCCGATGGCGGTCAGCGCCTCCTGCGTCGACTTGCCGTCCCGCTTGGCCGCCAGGAACCGGTCGTACTCCTCCGGGGAGACGACCCGCAGCTCGAAGTTCATGAAGGCGTGGTAGCTGCCGCACAGCTCGGCGCAGCGGCCCACGTACGCGCCCTCGGACTCCAGCTTGGAGACCTCGAAGACGTTGCGGATCTTGCCGGGCATCACGTCGCGCTTGAACAGCAGCTCCGGTACCCAGAAGGAGTGGATGACGTCGCGGCTGGTCTCCTCGAACCGGATGGACCGGTCGGTCGGCAGCACCAGCACCGGGATGACCTCGCTGGTGCCCAACACCGAGGCCACGGTGTTGGCCTCGGTGCCCTGGCCGTCGCGGTAGTTGAACTGCCAGTTCCACTTGAAGGCGACGACCTCGACGGTGACGTCGGGGTTCTTCGTGGTGCGCACCACGTCGGTCTGGACCACCGCCGTGTAGTAGAAGAGCACGGAGACGATCAGGATCGGCGCGATGGTGTAGAGGAACTCCATCGGCAGGTTGTAGCGGGTCTGCACCGGCAGCTCGTTGCCGCGCTTGCGGTAGCGCACCACGCACCAGAAGATCAGGCCCCAGACGAAGACACCGACCGCCAGGGCGGCGATGCAGGACGCGATCCACAGGTCGTACATCCGGTGCGCCTCGGGGGTGATGCCGCCCTGCGGCCAGCCGAAGCCGTCGACCGAGCGGCCGACGTCACACCCGGTGAGCAGAACCAGCAGCGCAGCTCCGCCGAGACCGAGCCCGGCGAGCCGGCCAGCACCACGCCGCCGACGCTCACCGGCTCCGGGGGAAGCGCTGTGCCGTACGGCCGACGGCCGTACCTCCGAACTCCTTGCGACCACCTGGTCCTGCCTCCCTAGCGCGCCGCGGCGGGGCTTTCCATCAGCACCGACGGCAAAGGCGTCACCGACGGTCGCAGATTACTCGACCATGGCGGGCTCGACCGTCTTGGGGGTCAGTGTCCACCCCCATCGGGGGGATCTTGGCCGTCCCGACGCGATAGCCTCATCGGTCGTGAGTGCCAACCCGGTCTACCTGGACGCTGCCACCGCCGCGCCGCTGCACCCGGTCGCCCGGCAGGCGCTGCTGGCCGCCCTCGACGACGGTTGGGCCGACCCGGCCCGGCTCTACACCCAGGCCCGCCGGGCCCGGCAGCTCCTCGACGCCGCCCGCGAGGCCACCGCGGCCACCCTCGGCGTCCGCGCCGACGAGGTCTCCTTCACCCCCAGCGGTACGACCGCAGCGCATGCCGCCGTCCTCGGTGGCCTGGCGGGCCGGCGGCGGGCCGGCGGCACCCTGGTCCACTCGGCGATCGAACACTCGGCGGTGCTGCACGCCGCCGAGCGGCACGTGGCCGACGGAGGCGACGCGACGTCGGTGCCGGTGGACCGGCTCGGCCGGCTCGACCTGCGCGCCTGGTCCGAGGCGGTACGCGCACCGGGGGTGGCCCTGGCGGCGCTCATCGCGGCCAGCCACGAGGTCGGCACCGTCCAGCCGGTCGCCGAGGCCGCCGCCGCCTGCGCCGCCGCCGGGGTTCCGCTCTACGTGGACGCGGCCCAGGTGGTCTGCCGGGTGCCGGTGCCGGCCGGCTGGTCGGTGCTGACCGCGAGTGCCCACAAGTGGGGCGGGCCACCCGGCGTCGGGCTGCTGGTGGTCCGCAAGGGCACCCGCTGGGAGTCGCCGTGGCCGACCGACGAGCGGGAGTTCGGGCGTACCCCCGGGGTGGTGAACCTGCCGGCGGTGGTGGCGGCGGCGGCGAGCCTGCGCGCGGCGGCGGCCGACGCAGCGGCCGAGGCGGCCCGGCTGACCCCGCTGGTCGACCGGATCCGGGCCCGGGTGGCCGCCGAGGTGCCGGACGTGGAGGTGGTCGGCGACCCGGTCGACCGGCTCCCCCACCTGGTGACCTTCTCCTGCCTGTACGTCGACGGCGAGGTGCTGCTGCACGCGCTCGACCGGCGCGGTTTCGCCGTCTCCTCCGGCTCCTCCTGCACCTCCTCGACGTTGCGCCCGTCGCACGTGCTGGAGGCGATGCGGGTGCTGTCGCACGGCAACGTCCGGGTCTCGCTGCACCGGGACACCACCGAGGCGGACGTCGAGCGGTTCCTCGCCGAGCTGCCCGGCATCGTCGCCGACCTGCGCGCCGACGCCGGCGTGGTGGGCCTGTGACCACCCCGGCCGGACCGGACAGCACCCCGGCCGGGCCGGTGGAGGTGCTGGACTGTCGGGGGCAGCGCTGCCCGCTGCCGGTGATCGCGCTGGCCCGCCGGCTGCCCGAGCTGCCGGTCGGTGCGGTGCTGCGGGTGCTCGCCGACGACCCGGCAGCCGCCGTGGACATCCCCGCCTGGTGCCGGATGCGCGGCCAGGAGTTCGTCACCGCCGTCCCGGACGGACCGGGCTACGAGGTACGCCGCACCCGCTGACCCGTCAGACGCGGGTGTCGACCGGCCTCGCGTCGATCCAGATCAGCCGGAGGCGGCGACCGGTGCGGCTGAGGAGCCGCAGCGCGCTCTCGGCGGTGGCGAAACGCCCGGCCGAGACCTGCTGGTCGCCGCAGAGCAGTGCCCGGTCGGGGAACGCCAGGCCCCAGACGAGGATCCCTCCGTCGATCCGGTCGCCGTACTCCTCACCGATCGCGAACCGGCGTGGGGCGAACTCGTTCGCCAGGTCGACGAGCATCTGGTGGAACTCCTCGGGCGTACCGAGCGGCGGGAGCACGGGGTCGGACATGGCCACCTCCAAGAGTCGTTGCTATACGTATAGTCGTCATCCTTGCTCTTTGGAAGACCTGTCGCCATGATGTTCTCGTCGGTACACGAATCTGGAGGCAATTACATGGGTAGGCGAACGGATCCGTCCGCGCTGCGCTGGCTGATCGGTGCCGAGCTGGGTCGGTACCGCCGCGAGGCACCGATGACGCTCACCGAACTGGCCGCCAGCACCGGCATCGGCAAGCCGAAGCTCGGTCACATGGAGACCGGTCGTTACCAGCAGTTCCCCGAGGACATCGCGGCCGTGCTCCGCGCCTGCGGGGCCGACCAGCCGGCGATCGACCGGCTGACCGCGCTGGCCGGCCGCTCCGACGCCAGGACCTGGTGGGCACCCTGGGCCGCGGTGATGCCTGACTGGTTCAAGACGTACGTCGGGCTGGAAGGGTTGGCCGACGGCGCATTCGTCTTCGAGTCCATGGTCATCCCCGGCCTGCTCCAGACCGAGGAGTACGCCCAGGCGCTGACCCTGGGCACCGGGTTCGTCCGCCCCGACCATGCCGAGCGTTTCGTGTCGTTCCGGCAGACCCGCGCCAGGAGGCTCACCGACGACGACCCGCTCACCCTGCACGCGGTGATCGGCGAGGCGGCGCTGCGGCTGCGGGTCAACGGCGACGAGACCCGGCGGGCCCAGCTCCGGCACCTGGCCACCATGTCGGAGCTGCCGAACGTCACCGTGCAGGTGCTCCGCCCCGAGGACGGCCCGCACGCCGCCGGCGCGATCGGCAAGTTCGTCCTGCTGGACTTCGCCAACGTCCGGCCGATCGCCTACACCGAGGTGCTGGACGGGGCGATGTACGTGCAGGACCCGGACGGCGTCCGCACCTATAGCATGGTGGCAGACAACCTGCGCCAGGTCGCCCTCTCACCCGCCGAGTCGCGCGCGTTGATCAGGGAGTTGGCCGGCGCGGCCTAGCGCCCCCGGAGGCCACCGTGCACACCCCCGACCTCGCCACCGCCCACTGGTTCACCAGCAGCCGCAGCACCAACAACGGCGACTGCGTCGAGTGCGCTGTCCTGCCCGACCTGATGGCGGTACGGGACAGCAAGGACCCCTCCGGCCCGGTGCTGCTCTTCCCGGCGCACCAGTGGACGGCGTTCGTCGCCGCCACCCCGGCCCGCTCCCCCGGTCAGGCCAGGTAACGCAGGATCGCCGGGAGCGGGTCGATCACGATGGTGGTGTCGACCACCAGCCGGGGACCGATCAGCGGTTCGTAGTCCGCGCTGCGGTGTCGGACCTGCTCCCAGGTCGGGGCGAGCGGGTCGGCGGCGTGCCGGGCCTCGACCCGGCGGCGCAGCTCCGCCTCGTCACCGCAGTACACCTCGATCAACCGCAGCGGCACCCCGGCCCGCGCGGCCAGGTCGAACCAGAGCTCCCGCGCGCTGGCCACCGGGTTGACCGCGTCGACCACCACGCCGGTGCCCAGGCCGAGCTGCACCTCGGCCAGCCCGGCCAGCGCGTCGTACCCGGCCAGGCCCGACCCGTGGCCCGTCAACCCGTGCCGGACCAGCGCCCGCTCGATCGGGCCGATCGGCAGCACCGGGGCGCCCAGCGCCACGCCGACCTGCCTGGCGAGGGTGCTCTTACCCACCCCCGGCAGGCCGGCGAACACGACCAGCAGCTGCGTCATGGCACCAGGTGCGGCCGGACATCCTCGGCGGCGGCGTCGCCGTACGACTCGGCGAGCCGCTTGACGAACAGGTCGCGCCGCACGTCGTACTCCTGGGTGCCGACGGTCTCCAGCACCAGGGTGGCCAGCAGCGAGCCGACCTGGGCGGCGCGTTCCAGGCCGAGACCCCAGGACAGGGCGGCGAAGAAGCCGGCCCGGAAGCCGTCGCCGACCCCGGTCGGGTCGATCGCGCGGGTCTCCCGGGCGATCGGCACCCGGAAGGGCTCCACGCCCCGGCCGGCGATCTCGACGCCGTCCTTGCCGAGGGTGGTGACCCGGACCTTCACCCGCTCCAGGAGTTGGGCGTCGGTGAGACCGGCCTTGCTCTGGAGCAGCGACTTCTCGTAGTCGTTGGTCATCAGGTACTCGGCGCCGTCGATCAGCGAGACCACGTCCGCGCCGTCCATCCGGGCGAGCTGCTGGGACGGGTCGGCGACGAAGGCGTACCCCCGCTCCCGGCACTCGGCCGAGTGGCGGATCATCGCCTCCGGGTCGTTCGCGCTGACCAGGACCAGGTCCAGGCCGCCGAGCCGGTCCGCGACGGGGCCCAACTCGATGTTGCGGGCCTCGCTCATCGCGCCGGCGTAGAACGAGGCGATCTGGCACATGTCGGTGTCGGTGGTGCAGACGAAGCGCGCGGTGTGCGCCACCTCGCTGACGTGCACCGAGTCGCAGTCCACCCCGTGCCGCTCCAGCCAGGAGCGGTAGTCGGCGAAGTCGGCGCCCACCGCGCCGAGCAGGACCGGGCTCAGCCCGAGCTGCCCCATGCCGAAGGCGATGTTGGCGGCCACCCCGCCCCGGCGTAGCACCAGGTCGTCCACCAGGAAGGAGAGCGACACCTTGTGGAGCTGGTCGGCGATGAGCTGGTCGGCGAAGCGACCCGGGAAGCTCATCAGGTGGTCGGTCGCGATCGAGCCGGTCACGGCGATCTTCATGTCAACCCTCGGGGTCGGGAGCACGGCGCGGGTCAGCCTACCGGTCCCGTCGCGACGACGAGGGGGCCGTCCCATGGCGGGACGACCCCCTCGGACGACGGATCGCGACTCAGCTGAACGAGTCGCCGCAGGCGCAGGAACTGCCCGCGTTGGGGTTGTCGATGGTGAAGCCCTGGGCGTCGATCCGGTCGGCGAAGTCGATGGTCGCCCCGGACAGGTAGGGAGCGCTCATCCGGTCGACGACGACGCCGACCCCGTCGAAGTCGGTGACGACGTCACCGTCGAGCGAACGCTCGTCGAAGAAGAGCTGGTACCGCAGGCCGGAGCAGCCACCCGGCTGCACCGCGACCCGGAGCCGCAGGTCGTCGCGGCCTTCCTGCTCGATCAGGGCCTTGACCTTCTGCGCCGCGACGTCGGTGAGGACGACGGAAGTAGGGGCCTGGGCCTCGGTCGAGTCGGTCTGCGCTGGCGTGGTCACGTGGAAATCTCCCTGCGCGGTATGGGTCCGGACACCCTGGCCAACAGCTCGCGTCGCCCAGTGATTCCCGGTGTGGTCCAGCTCCGATCGTACGCCGCCCCGGCCGACCCCACCCGGCTGGCGTGATCGCCGCCGCAGGTCGCCCCGTCGGCCCACCCGCTCACCCCGCGCCACCACCCACACTCAGCCCCGGCCCACCCGCCCGGTCCCGCGCCGCAGGGCCCGGTCCCGCCACCGGATGCCCGGTCAACGGCTCCACTGGCGGGCCAGGCGGGCACCGAGGGCGCGCAGCCCCTCGGCGGGTCGGCCCATCGCCGCCGCCACCCCGCCGCGCTCCTCACCGCCGAAGTGCTCCACCAGGCTGTACGCCTCGGTCACCCCGGCCGAGGCGGCCTCCCGCCGGCCGGTGCTCACCCGTCCCGCCAGCACCACGCAGGGCACCCCCCGGTCGCGGGCCGCCCCGGCCACCCCGGCGACCACCTTGCCGCGCAGCGACTGGTGGTCGAACGATCCCTCCCCGGTGATCACCAGATCGCAGTCGTCCAGCGCGGCGTCCAGGCCGATCGCCCGGCTGACCAGGTCGATGCCGGACTCGCAGCGCCCGCCGAGGGCCAGGATCGCCGCGCCGAGGCCGCCGGCCGCACCCCCGCCGGGCAGCGTGCCGAGACCGGGCGGGCAGCCGGGCAGGTCCTTCTCCAGCACCGCCGCCCAGCGTTCCAGCGCGGCGTCGAGCAGCAGCACGTCGGCCCGGTCGGCACCCTTCTGCGGGCCGTAGACGTTGCTGGCCCCGTGCAGGCCGAGCAGCGGGTTGTCCACGTCGGTGGCGGCGACCAGGTTGGCCCCGCGCAGCCGGGGCACGCCGTCGAGGGCGGCGACGCCGGCCAGCGCCGCCCCGCCGTACGGCAGGGCCCGGCCGGCCTCGTCGAGCGGGGTCGCCCCGAGCGCGGCGAACAGGCCGGCCCCGCCGTCGTTGGTGCCGGAGCCGCCCAGCCCGATCACCACCGTGCGGGCCCCGTGTTCGACGGCGGTGGTGACCAGCGCGCCGAGGCCGTACGACGTGGTGGCCTTCGGATCCCGCTCGGCGGCGGCCAGCAGGTGCAGCCCGCACGCCTGGGCGCTCTCCAGGTAGCCGGTGCCGTCGGCGGTGAGCAGGATCTCACCGTGGGCCGGGCGACCCAGCGGGTCGACCGTCGGCACCGCGATCCGCCGGCCGTCGAGGGCGTCGGCGAGCACCGCGACGAAGCCCGGACCGCCGTCGGCGAGGGGGCGGATGAGCAGCTCGTCCGCGTCGTCCACCTCGCGCCAGCCGGCGGCGACGGCAGCCGCCACCTCGGGGGCCTCCAGGGTGCCGGCGAACTTGTCCGGGCAGAGCAGCACGCGCATGCCCAGAGTGTGGCAGGCCACATCGGCGGGGGGCAGTGTGGCAGCCCACACCGGCAGCGGCCGTACGAACGGCCCGTTGTGGGACCATGAAGGCGTGACTTCGACCTGGGTGGAACCCTCCAACACGGCGACCGCGCTGCTGCTCCTCGGCCGCGGCAGCGATCCCGCCACCGAGCGTGGCGTGGAGTGTCCGGGAGACCTGCCGGCACCGAGCGACCCGGACCTGGTGGACCGGGCGACGGCGGCGAAGGCCGCGCTGGGCACGAAGGTGTTCGTGCTCGGCCACCACTACCAGCGCGACGAGGTGATCCAGTTCGCCGACGTCACCGGCGACTCGTTCAAGCTGGCCCGGGAGGCGGCGGCCCGCCCGGACGCGGAACACATCGTCTTCTGCGGCGTGCACTTCATGGCCGAGAGCGCCGACATCCTCACCTCGGACGCGCAGCGGGTGATCCTGCCCGACCTGGCGGCCGGCTGCTCGATGGCCGACATGGCGGTGCTGTCGCAGGTCGAGCGGGCCTGGGAGGTGCTGACCGACCTGGGTGTCGCGGCGGACACCGTGCCGGTGACGTACATGAACTCCTCGGCGGACATCAAGGGCTTCGTCGGCCGCAACGGCGGCGTGGTCTGCACCTCGTCGAACGCGAAGCGGGCGCTGGACTGGGCGTACGCGCAGGGCTCGAAGGTGCTGTTCCTGCCCGACCAGCACCTCGGCCGCAACACGGCGGTGCTGGAGATGGGCTACTCGCTGGACGACTGCGTGCTCTACGACCCGCACAAGCCGAACGGCGGGCTCACCGCCGCCCAGTTGCGCGACGCGAAGATGATCCTGTGGCGCGGGCACTGCTCGGTGCACGGCCGGTTCACCCTGGACAGCGTCAACGACGTCCGGGCCCGGGTGCCCGGGGTCAACGTGCTGGTGCACCCGGAGTGCCGGCACGAGGTGGTCACCGCCGCCGACTACGTCGGCTCGACCGAGTACATCATCAAGGCGATCGAGGCGGCCCCGGCCGGTTCGGCGTGGGCGGTCGGCACCGAACTGAACCTGGTCCGCCGGCTGGCGCTGGCCCACCCGGACAAGCAGGTCATGTTCCTGGACAAGGCGGTCTGCTACTGCTCCACGATGAACCGGATCGACCTGCCGCACCTGGTCTGGGTGCTGGAGGAACTGGTCGCCGGCCGGGTGGTGAACCAGATCACCGTGGACCCGGACACCGCGTACCACGCCCGGGTGGCACTGGACCAGATGCTCGCGCTACCGGCTGCCGACGCCCCGCCGCCCACCGCCGCCTGATCACGTACGGTCACTACTATGGTACGGAAACGTACCGGAATCCCCGGTTCGTGCCCTGACTGGTGATGTGACCGATTCCCATTTCGTCACGGAGGGCTATGCTGCCGGGGCGAAGTACCACGGGGACCGTTTTGCGCCGGCCCCGTTCCGGGTAGCTGGACAGCTCGTACCGGACAGCTGGACAGCATGCCCCATCATCGACTCACCCGGCACCACCCGACGCGCGTTGGAGGTTGCGTTGACGGACGACGTCCTGGTCGTACACGGAGGTACTCCGCTGGAAGGGCGGATCCGCGTGCGCGGCGCGAAGAACCTGGTCTCCAAGGCGATGGTCGCGGCGCTGCTGGGCGACTCGCCCAGCCGGCTGTTCGACGTCCCCAGGATCCGTGACGTCGAGGTGGTCCGTGGGCTGCTCGGCCTGCACGGGGTGAAGGTGACCGACGGCACCGAGGACGGCGAGCTGGTCTTCGACCCGTCCAACGTCGAGAGCGCCAGCACCGACCAGATCAACGTGCATGCCGGCTCCAGCCGGATTCCGATCCTGTTCTGCGGCCCGCTGCTGCACCGGCTCGGCCACGCCTTCATCCCCGACCTGGGCGGCTGCCACATCGGCCCCCGCCCGATCGACTTCCACCTCCAGGCGCTGCGCGAGTTCGGCGCGACGGTGGACAAGACCCCCGAGGGTCTGCACCTGTCCGCGCCGAACGGGCTGCACGGCACGAAGTTCGCCCTGCCGTACCCGAGCGTCGGCGCGACCGAGCAGGTGCTGCTGACCGCGGTGATGGCCGAGGGCGTCACCGAGCTGCGCAACGCCGCCGTCGAGCCCGAGATCATCGACCTGATCTGCATCCTGCAGAAGATGGGCGCGATCATCAAGGTGCACACCGACCGGGTGATCGAGATCCAGGGCGTCAAGCGGCTGCACGGCTACACCCACCGGCCGATCCCGGACCGGATCGAGGCGGCGAGCTGGGCGGCGGCGGCGCTGGCCACCCGGGGCCACGTCGAGGTGCTCGGCGCGCAGCAGGCCGACATGATGACCTTCCTGAACATCTTCCGCTCTGTCGGTGGCGAGTACGAGGTCACCGACGCCCGGCCGCCGAAGCTCAGCGACCCGGGCCAGGAGGGTGGCATCCGGTTCTGGCACCCGGGCGGCGAACTGAACGCGGTGGCGTTGGAGACCGACGTGCACCCCGGTTTCATGACCGACTGGCAGCAGCCGCTCGTCGTGGCGCTGACCCAGGCCCGGGGCCTGTCGATCGTCCACGAGACGGTCTACGAGCAGCGGCTGGGCTACACCGAGGCGCTGAACACCATGGGCGCGAACATCCAGGTCTACCGGGACTGCCTCGGCGGCACCCCGTGCCGGTTCGGCCGGCGCAACTTCAAGCACTCCGCGGTGATCGCCGGCCCGAGCAAGCTGCACGCCGCCGACCTGGTCATCCCGGACCTGCGGGCCGGGTTCAGCCACCTGATCGCGGCGCTCGCCGCCGAGGGCACCTCCCGGGTGTACGGCGTCGACCTGATCAACCGGGGCTACGAGGACTTCGAGGCGAAGCTGGCCAGCCTCGGCGCGCACGTCGAGCGCCCGTAACCCGACTCGACCCGCTCCACCGGACGACCGTAACCCCGCTCCACCGAGCGGCGGTGACCCCGTTCGACCCGCTCCACCGAGCGCCCGGTGCACCCGTGATGTGCACCGGGCGCCGTCGTATGGCTACCCTTCACCTCGTGCCGTCGTTGTTTCGCCGCAAGTCCGCCGACTCCGACTCCTCCGTCACCGCTACGGTGGTGACCGAGGAGCCGTCCGCCGCGCGCCCCCGGGGTTACACCCCGAGCAAGAAGGAACTGGGCGTCGAGACCCCGAAACGGCCGGTCGCCGGCCGTCGTCCGGCCGGTCCGACCCGGCCGCTGACCAAGGAGGAGGCCCGGGAGCAGCGCCGCAAGGCGCGCACCGAGGCGGCGGCCGAGTTCCGCCGCGAGGGCGGCCCCCGGGACCGGGGGCCGGAGCGGCTGCTGGCCCGCAACGTGGTCGACTCCCGACGGACGATCGGCACCTGGTTCTTCGGTGGCGCGCTGATCGTGCTGATCGGGTCGAACGCCGCGATGCCGCCGGCGATCCGGCTCGCCTCCAACGTGGTGTGGGGTGCGCTCGCGCTCGGCGTGGTGATCGACTCGGTGCTGATCTCCCGCCGGATCAAGAAGCTGGTGCGGGAGCGCTTCCCCAACAGCGGTGAGCGGATGGGCTCGCTCTACCTCTACGCGATCATGCGGTCGATCACCTTCCGCCGGATGCGCGCCCCGGCCCCCCGGGTGAACATCGGCGACCCGATCTGACCGACGTCCGCCCCGACGGCCCTGCCCGATGGCGGGGCCGTCGTCGTGTCCGGCCCCGGCCGCCACCCACACCCCGGCGGTCGCCCGGCGACCGGTCAGGACGGGCGGGGCGGTCAGGACGGGCGGCGCGGGCCGGGGGTCCGGTAGAGCCGGGCCACCACGTCCTCGATGTCCGGTTCGACGATCGAGACGTCGCGCAGCGCGGCCAGCCCGGCGAGCGCGGACACCACCTCCGCCACCCCCGCCGACTCCAGCGTGTAGACCAGCCGGCGGCCGTCGGCCTCGACCCGGTGCAGCGGGGCCCCCACCGGCTGCGGGGGCACCGCCAGCGGGGCGTCCAGCTCGGCGACGACCAGCCGGCGGGAGCCGTACCGGGCGTGCAGGGCGGCGATCGAGCCGTCGTGCACCACCCGGCCGTGGTCGATCACCACCAGCCGGGCGCAGAGCCGCTCGATGTCGGCCAGGTCGTGGGTGGTGAGCACCAGCGTGGTGTCGCCGGCCCGGCCCAGCTCGGCGAGGAAGCCCCGGACCGCCTGCTTGCTCACCACGTCCAGCCCGATGGTCGGCTCGTCGAGGAAAAGCACCTGAGGGCCGTGCAGCAGCGCGGCGGTCAGCTCGCCGCGCATCCGCTGCCCCAGCGAGAGCTGCCGTACCGGGGTGTCCAGGAAGGCGTCCAGGTCGAGCAGGTCGCGGCAGCGGCGCAGCCGGGCCGCGTGGTCGGCGGCGGGCACCCGGTAGAGGTGGCGCAGCAGGTCGAACGAGTCCCGCAGCGGCAGGTCCCACCAGAGCTGGGACCGCTGGCCGAAGACCACCCCGATCCGCAGCGCCAGCCGGGTCCGCTCGGCGACCGGGCGCAGCCCGCAGACCCGCGCCTGACCCGCCGACGGGCTCAGCACCCCGGTGAGCATCTTCAGGGTGGTCGACTTGCCCGCCCCGTTCGGGCCGATGTAGCCGAGCATCTCGCCCTGCTCCACCCGCAGGTCGATGCCGTCCACGGCGGTGACGGTCCGCTTCTCGCGGCGCAGCCGGCCCGCCTTCACCCGTACCGTGAACTCCTTGCGCAGCCCGTCCAGCTCGATGACGCTCATGACCCCGTACTCCGGTAGTGGCGGACACCTGTGCGCCAGGCCGCCGCCGCCAGCGCGGCGGCGACCAGCGCCACCGCCGGCGCGGCCCAGCCGGCCCACGACGGCAGGCCGAGCGGGTCGGCGCGGCCCAGCAGCGCCAGCGCCGGCTGGTAACTGACGAAGGCGAACCCCAGGCCGTACGCGAACGCGGCCCGGAACCACCCCTCGAAGACGGTCACCGGGTACGAGGTGAAGTCCCGCCCGCCGTAGGTGACCGAGTTGGCCAGCTCGCCGGACTCCACCCACCAGAACGACACGGTCGCGGTGGCCACGAAGATCGACCCGAAGAAGACCACCCCGGCCAGCGGGGCGACCACCGCCAACGCCACCCGGGCCGGGGTCCAGTCGATCCCCGCCGAGGCCAGCGCCACCAGCAGCACCCCGATGCCGAACACGCCCCGGGAGACCTTGCGCAGCGGCAGGCTCATCAGCAGCAGTTGGGGCAGCGCGCCGAGCGGTCGCACCAGCACCGCGTCGAACAGGCCGGTACGCACGTAGCCGGGCAGCCGCTCGATGTTGCCGACCAGCAGGTCCGCCACGGCGAAGGCGCTGGCCGACAGCCCCACCATCACCAACGTCTCGCGCAGCGTGAAACCGCCCAGCTCACGGGTCACCCCGTAGATCACCAGGACGGTGACCACGTCGAAGACGGTGGCCCCCACGTTGCCCAGCAGGTCCAGCACGAACGACGTCCGGTAGGCCGTCTGCGAGCGGGCCTGTGCCCCGAGCAGCGCCCGGTACGCCCCGAACGTCCCACCCGGCCCGGCGGGTCGAGCCGACCCGGTCGCCCGGTTCGCCGGCTCCGGGTGCTCAGCCACCCTGCACCACCAGGCGGCGCTCGGCGCGGCGCTGCACCAGCCGGCAGGCGGCCAGCACCAGCACCGCCCAGCCGAGTTGCAGGGCGACCAGGCCGACCTGAATGGCCGGAGGATCCCGCTCGACAAGCACGTCGAGCGGGGTCTGCAACACGCTCGGGAACGGGGTGCCGAACCACAGCGCCAGTTGCAGCCACTCGGGCAGGAACCGCAGCGGGAAGTAGAGCCCGGCCAGCACTCCCGAACCGAGGGTCCACAGCAGCAGCGGCCCCCGGACGTCCTGCAACCAGTACGCGGAGGCGTTGATCAGGAACCGGCAGCCGAAGCAGAGCACCACGGCGGTCGCCACGGAGACCACGAAGAGCGCGACGGTGGGCCACCGGGACGGCAGGTACACGTCGAAGAAGAGCGGCCCGACCAGGACCGGCGGGAGCAGCCGGGCCAGCGCCGCGTACCCGGCCCGGCCCAGGTCCGTGGCGAGGTAGCTGGTCACCGGGTGCACCGGGCGGAGCAGATCACTGGCCACGTCACCGGTACGGATCCGGTCGGCCAGGTCGGTCCAGCCCCAGAGCAGCACGACGGCGATCAGTCCCTGCCCCACCCAGACGAAGGTGGCGAGCTGGTGCCGGTCGTACCCGCCGACCGTCCCGGCGCCGGCGGCGGCCAGCAGCACCGCGCAGCGCAGGAAGCCGAAGACGGTGTTGGTCACGACACCGGCGAGCGCGGCCTGCCGGTAGGTGGCGTACCGGCGGAAACCGGCCCGAGTTATAGCCCCGAATGTCCGGAACCATCGGGTAACGTTTGCGCTCGTGGACGGTGCCACAGTGGCGGTGACCGAGCCCACGCCGCTACCCTCCTTCCGCAGCCCCGCCGTGCCGGACGGGGGACTCTACCGGCATCCCGGGGCGCCCGGCACGACAATTTCCAACGAGGTGACATCGCCGTGAGCGAGCGACGCGAGCCGGGCATCGGGCCGCGCCGCACGCGTGGACACGGAGGCCCCCGATGACGGGCGGCTGGCACGACCGCTGGGACGCCCCGGCGGAACCGTCCTGGGTGATCGAGCCGACCAGCGAATGGCATCCCCAGTTCCCCGGCCAGCGCTACCCCGGCGACATCGGCAACCGCTACGCCGACCCGCGTGGACGGGCCTTCGGGCGCGCCGAGGTGCCCCCGCTGGCCCCGGCCCGGCCCGACGGCACGTACCTCGGCCGTTCCTGGGCCGACCAGGACGACGAGGCACCCCGCTGGGACGACCAGCGCGCCGACCGGCACACCGACCACGACCTCTACCGTCGGCCCGTCGACGAGGCGTACCGCCGGCCCCCGGACGAGCCGATCTGGCAGCGGGAACGCCGGCAGCCCGCGCCGGACCGGTACGACGACCGGACCGAACCGGCCCGGTACGACGAGGCCGACCGGCACGCCGGCCGGACCAGTTGGTCCGACCGGCGACGCGGTACCGCCGAGCCGGCCCAGACCGGCTGGCACCGCGACCACGCCGCCACCGACCGGCGGCACGCCGACCGGTTCGACACCCCACCCCGTCAGGACCGCACCGCCCCCGGTGTCACGCCGGTCTCCCCCGGCCGGCCGCCCGTCTCCCCCGCCCCCCGCCACGAGCCACCACGCGGCAGCCGTCCCGACCGGTTCGCCGAACCGGGCTGGATGCCCGAACCCGACGAGCCCCCGCCCCGTCGACGTGGCACCGGCGAACGCCACGCCGTCGACCGCCACGCCACCGACGACGGCAGCCACGGCCGCCGCGCCGCCGACGGCCCCGATCGTGACCGCCGGGTCAGCGACAACGGTCACGACCGCCGGACCGGCAACGACGACAGCCACCGACGCCGGGTCGACGCCGACGCCGGCTACCAGCGCCCGGTCGTCCGCGAGGACGGCCACGACCGCAGGAGCACCGAGGACGGCTACGACCGCCGTCCGACCGGCGACTCCGCCGGTCCCGGCCGTCGGGCCGCCGACGATCCTCACCGCCGCGCCTCCGGCGGGTACGACGCGTACCCGGCCCAGCCCGGACGGCCCGAGCGGGACCTCCCGGCACGGTTCCGGGAGGACGAACCACCCCGGTCGACCCGCCGGGAAGCCGACGAACGACCGGCCGCGCGCGGCCACGACGACCATCGACGCCGCCCCCTCGACGACGGCCGGGGGGCGATGTCCCCGATCCCCGAGGAGCGGTGGCAGCACCCGCGCGGCCACGACGAGCGCCGACCGCCGGACCCGCGCGAGGCGGCGGCCCGCACGGAGGCGTACCCCGAAGTGCGCTCCCGCGGGTCGGGTCCGCCGCACGCGCCGGCCCGCGAGCCGTGGAGCCGCTCCGGCACCGACCGGCCCGGCCCCATCCAGGAACCGGATCACGGCCGCGACGGCCGGCAGCCGTACCCCGGTCCGGAGCGCCATCCGGCGGAACCGATGCGGCCGGTCACCCCGCCCGCCCGGTACGACGACCGCCCGGCGGCCCGGTTCGCTCCGGAGCGGGCCCCGGACCACCTCGGGGACCGTCGGCCCGGTACGGCATCGGCCCCGGGACGCCCGGTCTCCGGTACGCCCTCCTTCGGCCCGCCGCCGGGCCGCCCGGTCTCCGGGGCTCCGGTCTCCGGATTCCCGGTCTCCCCGGCACCGGTTTTCCCGGCACCGGTTTTCCCGGCACCGGTCTCGCCGGCACCGGTCTCCCCGGCCGCTCCGGCCCCGGTGCCGCCCCGTACCCCCGTGCCGCCCCGCACCTCTGTGCCGCCCCGCACCTCTGTGCCGCCCACCGACCTGCCGACCAGGGATCGCAGCGCCGACGGCCGGCCGGCCTCCTCCGGTCCGGACGACGTCGCCCCGATCTCCGCACCGCCCGCCACCCGGTTGCACATCGAGTTCCGCCAGCCCACGGAGGCCGACCGGCGGACGACCGCGCCACCGCCGCTCGACCGCCCCACCCCGGCGCCGGCTACCGACCGGGATGTCCCCGGGCGGCCCTCGGTGTCGACGGCCGGCGGCACCGGCACCGGCCGGAGCGGTCTCGAGATCACCCCGGACAAGCCACGCCGGTACGTCCCGCCGGCACCGGAACCCGACGTCACCGACCACTCGGACACCGTTGCCCGTCCCACGCCGGACAGTTCGGCGGCGTGGTTCCGGCCCGGCCGGTCGACCCCCACGCCACCCAGCCCGGCCACCAGCGCCGCCGACGTCGGAAACCGACCTGCCGTCGCCGGCGGCAGCGGGGCGCGGGTGGTGGACCCACCGGCCGGCTCCGGGCCCTCCGCCGACGTGCTAGCTCCCGACCCCACCCCGCCGACCGCCGGCCCGAGCACCCCGGTCACCGCCACCGATGCCCTGGGCAGGACCGGGCGGCCGTCGACGACGGACCCCGCAGCACCCGCCGTCGACGTGGCCGTACCGCCCGACGCCCCCTACGGGGGCAGCCCACGGAGCCGCCCCGGCCCGGCGGTCCCGGACGCCGACTCCGGCCTGGCCGTCCCGGACGCCGACCCCGCCCCGGCCGTCCCGGACGCCGACCCCGCCCCGGCCGTCCCGGACGCCGACCCCGGCCGGGCAGTCCCGGACGCCGACTCCGGCCCGGCGCGGGATTCCGCCCCGGCCGACACCGCCGGGAGCGACGCGCCCCCGTCCGGCGACAGCGCCGTCCCGACGGCCACCCTCGGCAGCGCCGTTCCCGCACCGCCCGTAAGCAGCACCGTCCCGGCACCGCCCGCAACCGGCGACGGCACCGGCACCGGCACCGGCACCGCCAGCACGAGCACCAGCGCCGTGACAGAGCCGGCCACCACCGGACCGGCCGACATCGGACCGGCCACCACCGGACCGACCGGCACCGCAACGGCCGACATCGGACCGGCCGATACGGGGACGACCACCAGCAGCCGCACCGAAGCCGCCGGTGCCGGAGCGGTGACCACCGCCGCCGAAGCGGCCGACAGCGCAGCGGAGCCGACCGCCACCGGGATCCGCCGGGACAGCCCTGGCTCGGCGTCGACGGTGGCCGCCGTCGAGGAGCCGGACGGGGCCGCGTCGACGGCCGCGTCGGCGGCGGTGCTCCAGGATGATCCGGAGCAGGTGCTGGCCGGCTACCGGTGGCGGCTGGACCCGCACACCCTGCGCGAGGTGGTCGACGACCCGGCCGAACTGCGGATCATCCGACGCCGGCTGACCGAGAAACTCGCCTCGGCCCTGGACAACCGGGCTCGGGCCCGGCTGCTCAGTCTGCGGGCGGTGATCTCCCGACTGGTCGACGATCTGGACGACGCGCTGGCCGACGGCCGGCTCGCCCTGACCTACGCCGAGGCGACCGGCGAACTGCGCCGTACCGCGCTGGCCCGGGCACGGCTGGCGGAGGCGCTGCGCTGGAAGGGCGAGTTCGCCGAGGCCGACCGGCTCTTCACCGAGGCCAACTCGACGGAACTCCCGGACCGGCTGCGGTCGGCCCTGCACGAACACGCCGGCCGCTCCTGCTACGACCAGGGCCGGTTGATCGAGGCATGTGGACACTTCGAGCGGGCGCTGGACCTGCACCGGGCCGAGGACCCGGAGCTGACCGACCGGATCGGGGTGGCGCTGGACGCGGTGTACGCCCGAGCGGCGGCGCGGGCGGGCTTCGGGCCGTACCCCCGCAGCCGGGACGAGGTGCGGCACGGCCGCCGGTCCCCGATACCCACCCGCGACGGCCTGGACCGCTGGGGGTACGCGGACGCCGACGGTGACCTCGTCGTCGACTACCGGTACGCCGAGGCGCAGCCGTTCCACGAGCAGGTGGCCTGGGTACGCCGCCCCGACCAGGCCGGCTGGGAGCTGATCGACGAGGCCGGCACCACTCTGCTCGGCCCCACGTACACCCGGGTGCTGCCCTTCTCCGACGGCCTGGCCTGGGTGTCGCACGGCGGTGACGCGGACTGGTCGGCCATCGAGCCCGACGGCACCGTGCTGGTGCCGGCGGGCTTCGAGGAGGTACGACCGTTCCGCGCCGGGGTGGCGGCGGTCCGGCGGGGCGGTTGGGGGGCGGTGGACCGGCACGGCCGACTGGTCGTCCCGCCGCGCTACCACGGGATCGCCACGACGCTGTCCGACGGTCGCCGGCTCGAGGGTTTCACCGACGAGGGGCTGGCCGTGGTGGAGCTGACCGGCCGCCAGGGCGTGGTCGACCGGACCGGCACGGTGCTGGTCCGGCCGGTGCACCCGGCGCTGGTGATCCACCCGGTGGCGTTCCTGGTCGGCGACGGGATGGGCCACTGGGGAGCGCTGGACCGGCGGGGCGAACCGCTGATCCCCCCGGTGCACCCCGACCGGGACGCGGTGGTGGTGGAGATCGACAGGCTGCTCGCCGACACCCACCCCGTGCTCTGACGACCGACCGCGCCGACGGGCTGCGCGGGACGGGGCGGGGCTAGGGTCGGAGCATGGAATTCCGACACCTTGGCCGCTCGGGCCTCATGGTCAGCGAGATCTCGTACGGCAACTGGATCACCCACGGCTCCCAGGTCGAGGAGGAGGCGGCGCTGGCGTGTGTCCGGGCCGCCCTGGACACCGGCATCACCACCTTCGACACCGCCGACGTGTACGCCGGCACGCGCGCCGAGACGGTGCTCGGCAAGGCCCTCGCCGGGGAGCGCCGGGAAGGGGTGGAGATCTTCACCAAGGTCTTCTGGCCGACCGGCCCCGGCCGCAACGACCGTGGTCTGTCCCGCAAGCACATCATGGAGTCGATCAACGGCTCGCTGCGCCGCCTCCAGACCGACCACGTGGACCTCTACCAGGCCCACCGGTACGACTACAGCACGCCGCTGGAGGAGACGATGGAGGCCTTCGCCGACGTCGTACGCGCCGGCAAGGCGCACTACATCGGCGTCTCGGAGTGGAAGGCGTCGCAGCTGCGGGAGGCCCACGCCCTCGCCCGGGAGCTGCGCATCCCGCTGGTCTCCAACCAGCCGCAGTACTCGATGCTGTGGCGGGTCATCGAGGCCGAGGTGGTGCCCGCCAGTGAGGAGCTGGGCATCTCCCAGATCGTCTGGTCACCGATGGCCCAGGGCGTCCTGTCCGGCAAGTACCTGCCGGGTCAGCCGCCGCCGGCCGGGTCCAGGGCCACCGACGAGAAGTCGGGTGCCGACTTCATCGCGAAGTGGCTCGACGACGAGGTGCTGACCCGGGTGCAGCAGCTCAAGCCGCTCGCCGAGCAGGCCGGGCTGACCATGCCGCAGCTCGCCGTCGCCTGGGTGCTGCAGAATCCGAACGTCGCCTCGGCGATCATCGGCGCGTCCCGCCCCGACCAGGTCCACGACAACGTCAAGGCCGCCGGGGTGACCCTCGAAGCGGATCTCCTCAAGGCCATCGACGACATCGTCGCCCCGGTCACCGAACGGGACCCGGCCAAGACCGAGAGCCCGGCCCGCCGCCCCTGACCGCGCTGACTCCATCTCACCCCGGTCGGGGTGAGATGGAGTCAGGTCTGCCAGAAGCGGATCAGCGACAGCGCGGTGCTGTAGAGCCAGGGCGGCAGGCCCAGCAGGTCGCTGAGCCAGAAGACGGCGGTGAAGAACCAGTTGCCGATGCGGGGGTTCCACAGCAGGGCGAAGAGCAGGACGAAGCCGAACGGCGCGAACATGTCGTACATCCGGCGCCACTGCGGGTTGAGCCACGGCTGGATCATGTTGCCGCCGTCCAGGCCGGGCACCGGAAGCAGGTTCAGCACGCTCGCGGTGAGCTGGAGGAACGCCAGCAGCGCCACCCCGGCCCAGAACTCCATCGGGCCACCGGCGTCGAGCCCCACCCGCAGCACCACCACCAGCAGCAGGGTGAACAGCACGTTGGTGGCCGGGCCGGCGAGGCTGACCAGGGTGTGCCGCAGCCGCCCCGGGATGGCGTGCCGGTCCACCCAGACCGCCCCGCCCGGCAGGCCGATGCCACCGAGCAGCACCACCACCACCGGCAGCACGATCGACAGCAGCGGGTGGGTGTACTTGAGCGGGTTCAACGTCAGGTAGCCCCGGTGGGCGATGTCCCGGTCGCCGGCCCGGTAGGCGACCACCGCGTGGGCGTACTCGTGCAGGCAGAGCGAGACCAGCCAGCCGGAGACCACGAAGAGGAACACGTCAAACCGGACGTTGCCGACCCCGTTCCAGATCAGCACGCCGCTGGTCACGAAGAGCGCGACCAGGGCGAGGAAGATCGGGCTGGGTCGGAACGCCGCCCGGGGCACACCGAGCACCAGCGGCTCGCCCCCCGGGCGGTCGTACGCCATCACTCCGCCGTCGGCAGCAGGCTCATCCGGTAGTCCACCCGATCGTCCTCGACGAGCGTGACCGAGGTGACGCCGGACGCCGCGAGCTCCCGCCAGGTCTGGCCGATCCAGGACTCGGCATCCGCCTGGCTGCTGAACGTCTCCGCCGGCCCGTCGACCGACGCGCCGTCCGTGCCCTCGTACCGCCAGCTCCACGCCATGCCGCGTCTCCCCTCGCCGCTCCGCCGCCCCCGGGGGACGGACCCCCGCAAGCGTAGTCGGCCGCTCCCGGAACGCACCTGACGCACGCCACCCACCACGACCGCCGCAGGCCGGTACGGTGGCGCGACGCCGGGTCGGGCGGTCGACCCGGACCCCGACCGGCGGGCCCGGCCAGGGCAGCGCCCCTGCGAGCAGCACGGGCCGGCGGGCGGGGCCGGGCCGGCCGGCCTTAAGGTACGGGCATGTCCGTTGACGGGTGGAACACGGTCCTGGTGCTCGGCGGTATCCGTTCGGGCAAGTCGGAGTTCGCCGAGTCCCTGGTGGCTGACGCCCCCACGGTGCGGTACGTGGCGACCTCGGCCGCCGCCGACCCGGACGACACCGAGTGGGCCACCCGACTGGCCGCCCACCGGGAGCGGCGGCCGGGGAGCTGGACCACCGAGGAGACCGCCGACGACCCGCGCCGGCTGGCCGACGTGCTCGCCTCGGCCGGGCCGAACGAGACGCTGCTCGTGGACGACCTGGGCGGCTGGGTGACGGTGCTGCTCGACCCGACCCACCAGCCGGCCGACGACGTCGCCACGATCGCCGAGCTGGCCGACGCGGTGCGCGCCAGCGAGGCACGGATCGTGCTGGTCAGCCCGGAGGTGGGGCTGTCGCTGGTGCCGACCACTCCGCTGGGGCGGGCCTTCACCGACGCGCTGGGCGCCGCCAACCGGGCCGTCGCGGACGCCTGCGATGCCGTGGCGCTGGTGGTCGCCGGCCAGCCGGCCTGGCTCAAGCCGTCCGCCCCGGCCCGGCCGGTCGGCGTACCCGCCCAGGCCACCCCGACCAGTGGCGCGGCCCTCCCGACCGGTGGCGCGGCCCTCCCGGCCAGCGTCGAGCCGGCCCCGGCCGACGAGCCGCAGCCGCCGTTGCCGGACGTGCTGACCCCCACCGTGCCGGTGGCCGCCACGGTGCCGGCCACCGAGGGCACCGCCTGGGCGGCGCCGACCATGGCGCTGCCGGTGGTCGCCACCGGGCTGGTCATCCAGCCCGGCATGGAGCTGCCGATGCCCGACGAGTACGCCGGCCCGCAGGCGGTGGAGCGGCTCGGCACCCTGGACGTGCCGGGGGCCGGGCTGGGCGTGCTGGAACGGGTGGTGAACTTCGCCGCCGCCACCCAGGGCACCCCGACCCCGCAGCCGTGGACCGACGTCCGGGTGCTGCTGCTGCACGGTGACCACGCCGGCGGGGCGGCGGCCGGGGCGCTGCCCGGGGAGTCGGCCCGGCTGGCCCGGCAGGCCCGCGCCGGCCTGGGGACGTTGGCCCGGCTGGCCGCCGAGAGCGGGGCCAGCCTCCAGGTGGTGGACGCCCCGTCGTCCGCGCCGATCGAGCACGAACCGGCGTTGACCGCCGAGGCCGTCGAGGCGGCGCTGCGCTACGGCTGGCGGCTGGCCGAGGAGGCCGCCGACGCGGGCGTACGGCTGCTGGTGCTGGGGGCGTGCGGCGCGGGCACCGAGGCCGCCGCCGCCGCGGTGCTCGTCGCGACTGCGGGCGCGGAGGCCCCGACCGTGCTCGGCCGGGTGCACACCGCCGACGGAGAGATCGACGACGCGGCCTGGATGGTGCGGTGCGCGACGGTCCGGGACGCGCTGCACCGCACCCGCCGCTCCCCCCGCGACGCCAAGGACGTCCTGGCCGAGCTGGGCGGCGGTGACGTGGCGGTGGCCACCGGCGTGCTGCTCGGCGCGACCGCCCGCCGGGTGCCGGTGCTGCTCGACGGGCCGGTCGGGCTGGCCGCCGGCATGATCAGCCGGGACCTGGCCGGCCAGGCCCGGCACTGGTGCCTGCTGGTCGACCACGGCGGACATCCGGCGGTACGGCTCGCCGCCGACGTGCTCGGGCTGACCCCGCTGCTGGACCTGCGGCTCGATCTCGGCGAGGGAGCGAACGCGCTGGCCGCGTTGCCGCTGCTGCGCTCGGTGCTGGCGCTGGCCGGGTCGCTGCCCGTGCACCCGCACCACGGCGGCACCGACGACGAGCCCGACTTCACCGAGCCGGAGCCCGCCGGCCCCGGCCCCACCACCACCGGCCCCACCACCGAGCCCACCGCCTCCGAGCCCAGCGTCTCGGAGCCCAGCGTCTCGGAGTCCACCAACTCGGAGCCCACCACCGAGCCCGCCCCGCCGGACGGCACCGGCCCCGGGGCGGACGGCTACGCCGGTGTCGAGCCGGGGTACGACCCGTCCGCCGGGCGTGCCGGCTGAGTCGGGGCGCGGCGACGGGTTCCGGCTGGCGCTGACCACCTTCACCACCGTCCCGGTCCGGACCGGCCGGGTCGACCGGGCGGCGGCGGGCACCGCGATGGCGCTCGCCCCGCTGGTCGGGGTGCTGCTCGGCGCGGTGCTCGGCGCGGTGCTGCTGCTCCTGGCCACGCTCACCCCACCCCTCGTCGCCGCCGGGGTGACCGTCGGCGTCGGGGCCCTGGCCACCCGGGGGCTGCACCTCGACGGGTTGGCCGACACCGTGGACGCGCTGGGGTCGTACCGGCGGGGGGCGGCGGCACTGGAGATCATGAAGAAGCCGGACGTGGGCCCGTTCGGTGTGGTCGCGCTGGTGGTCGTACTGCTGCTGCAGACGGCGACGCTCGCGGAGCTGGCCGGGCGGTCCTGGCCGGCGGCCCTCGCGGCGGTGGTGGCCGGCACCGCCGCCGGGCGGCTCGGGGTGACCCTGGCCTGCCGGCGGGGGGTGCCGGCGGCCCGCCCCGACGGGCTGGGCGCGCTGGTCGCCGGGACGGTCGGGCCGGTCGCGCTGGTCGTCGGCACGGTCGCCGTCGCACTGACGGCAGCGCCGGCCGTGCCGGGTCGCCCGTGGCAGGGGCCGCTGGCCGTGCTCGCCGCCCTCGCCGTCGCGGCCGGGCTGCTCCGGCACCTGGTACGTCGGCTCGGCGGCATCACCGGCGACGTGCTCGGGGCCACCGTGGAGGTGGTGACCACGCTGGTCTACCTGGGCTTGGTGCTGTCCGGCTGAGACGACACGGCACGCCGGGTAGCGTTTGCCCCGACAACACCGGCACGGCCTTCCGGGGGACGACTTGCTCATCACGGACGACTTCCTGCCCGTACCGGTCCCGGAGTCGCTCAGCGCGACCTACCTGGTGCCGATGGCGGGGTTGCCGCGGGTGAGCCCGAAGACCTCGGTACGGGGTCTGGCGGGCCGGCTCGCCGATCCGGTGTACGGCCTGGCCACGCAGATGCTGGACAGCCCGCTGATGTCGGTGGACACCCGGTCGATCGACGAGTTCCCGCAACTGCCGCCGGACCTGCTCACCGCGTTCGGGGCCACCGAGGCCCAGCTGGGCCGGCTCGCCGCCGCCAGCCACCTGGTGGTGGTGCAGGCCGAGTACCGGCCGGGTTGGCCGCCGGCGCACGAGTGGGCGGCCCGCGCGGTGGCCGCCGCCGTGGCCGAATCGGTCGACGGCGACGTGGTGGACGTGTTCGGGCTGCAGTTCCTCGACCCGGCGACGGCGCTGAAGTCGCTGCCGGACGCGCAGGGCCGCATCCGGCTGGTCGACTGGGTGCTGGTCCCCTACTCCTCGGACGCCGAGGGGCTGTGGTTCACCACCAAGGGGCTGCGCCGGTTCGGGCTGCTGGAGTTGCAGACCCAGGGGGTGCCCGACCACCTCACCCGGGCCTGGGGCGCGGTGCTGACCGGTGCCGCCCGCCGGCTGCTGCGGGACTGGACCGACGGACTCGCCGGCGAGGAGGTGCCGGCGTTCGTGCAGCTGCCGGTGCTGGCCACGGTGACCGGGCACGACATCGCGGTGGCGTACGGCAATCCGGAGCAGCACGGCGCGACGGCCCCGGTGCTGCTGCGGCTGGAGCTGGACCCGGCGACCGACCCGGAGGCCGACTCGTTCCTCAGTCTGCGTCCGCCCCTCGGCCACCCGGGACCGGACGGCCGCTACTACGCGGCGGCCTGCGCGACCCTCTTCTCCGGCATCGAGCCGGACGTCCGGTACGCCCGCTCCGGGGACGCGATGAGCAAGGCGATCGCCACCGCACGCGCCGGGCTGGACGACGTCCGGGCCCGGTTCCTCGCCGACGGGCTGCCGCCGGAGTCACAACTCGTGGTCAAGTACGGCCTGCCCGGCGAGGACGGCCCCGAGTACGTCTGGGCCGGGGTGAACTCGTGGGACGCCCCGGAGCGGATCGTCGGCGCGAGCGCCAGCGACGCCAACACCGACCCGACCGTGCGGATCGGCTCCCCGGTCGAGGTGCCGGTCACCGAGGTCGTCGACTGGGCGGTCCTGGACGGCACCGGCGTCATCGAGGGCGGCTGGACCCAGGCCGTCCTCGACGCCGGCGAACGCCCCCACCCCACCCACTAACCCCGCCCCTCCCCCCTCCCCGCCCCCGTCCCGTCCCCGCCCCCGCCCCCTCCCCCGCGCCCGGTGATCAAGAGGTTTGCGTCAGCATTTCGGGCCCGACATGACGCAAACCTCTTGATCACCGGGGCGGGGGAGGGGGAGGGGGCGGGGAGGGGGGGGAGGGAGGGGGAGGGGGTTAGCGGACTGAGGGGGTTACGAAGGGGGGGCGGGTCAGGCGCATCTGGGCGCGGCGGCCTCGGATGTCGACCTCGACCAGGTCGTCGTCGGCGAGTTCCGGGGCGGTGTCCAGGAGGGCCAGGGCGATGCCCTGCTTGCGCGTCGGGCTGAAGGTGCCGCTGGTGATCGCGCCGACCGGGGCGTCGCCGACGTACACGGTCATGCAGGCGCGCGGGATGGCCCGGTCGACGGCCACCAGGCCACGCAGCGTACGACGGGGGCCGGCGGCCTTCTCGGCACGCAGCGCGTCGCGGCCCCAGAAGGCCGGCTTGTCCCAGCCCACCGCCCAGCCGGACCGGCCCTGCACCGGGGTGATCTCCGGGGAGAGGTCCTGTCCGTGCAACGGGTACCCCATCTCGGTGCGCAGGGTGTCCCGGGCGCCCAGCCCGCAGGCCCGCAGGTCGAGACCCGCTCCGGCGGCGGACAACGCGTCCCAGACGGCGACGGCGTGCTCGGCCGGCACCACCAGCTCGTAGCCCAGCTCGCCGGTGTAGCCGGTCCGGCAGACGGTCAGCTCGGCACCGGCCAGCGTCGCCGGGGAGAAGCTCATGTAGTCGTGCCCGGTGGGCAGGGCCAGCGCGTCGAGCAGTTCGGCGCAGCGGGGGCCCTGCACGGCCAGCACGGCGTACCGGTCGTGCTCGTCGGTGACCTCGACGCCGGGCGGCGCGGCGGCGCGCAGCCGGCGTACCACCTCGGCGGTGTTCGCCGCGTTCGGGATGAGGAAGACGTGGTCGTCGGCGTACCGGTAGGCGATGATGTCGTCGACCACCCCGCCGGTGGCGTCGTCGCAGCAGAGCGTGTACTGCGCCCTGCCCGCCCCGATCCGGTCCAGGTCGTTGGTCAGGCAGGAGTTGACGAACCGCGCCGCGCCGGGGCCGCTGACCCGGGCCTTGCCCAGGTGCGAGACGTCGAAGACACCGACAGCCGTCCGCACCGCCGTGTGCTCCTTGAGCACGCCGCCGCCGGCGTACTCCAGCGGCATCTCCCAGCCCCCGAAGGGGGCGAACTTGGCGCCGAGCGCGGTGTGTCGCGCGTGCAGCGGGGAACGGCGCAGCCGGGTCACGGCGGCGTCGGAGGTCACGTCCGTCATGGGTGGCAACTTACCGGTGGGTGCGCCGCTGGTTAGCATCGGCGGGACCCGTCGGAACATCGGCGGGACGCACCCGCGCTCCGGCGGGTAGGTTGCCGCCGGAGACCATCACCGCCGGTACGCGACAGCCGCGGCCGGCCCGGCCCGCCCGGAGTAGCTTCAGTGACATCGTCCAGCACCACCCTCAGCCTGGTCGACACAGATCCCGCCGAACTCGGGGTCGACGCAATCGTGATCGGCGTGCACAGCCAGACCGCCGGCCCGGACGCCACGAGCGGTCCCGCCGGCACCCTGCTGCTGGCCGACGGTGCGGAGAGCATCGCCGCCGCCTTCGACGGCAAGCTGACCGCGACGCTGGCCCTGCTCGGCGCGACCGGTGGCCCCGGCGAGGTGATCAAGCTGGCCACGCTGGGCACCGTCACCGCCCCGCTGGTCGTGGCGGTCGGGTTGGGGCCGGAGCCGACCGGTGCCGCTCCCGGCCCGGAGACCCTGCGCCGGGCCGCCGGTGCCGCGGTCCGGGCGTTGGCCGGGGCGCCCCGGGTGGCGCTGAGTCTGCCGCTGCCCGACGACGCCGACGCTCCGGCCGCGCTGCGCGCGGTCGCCGAGGGCGCGTTGCTCGGCGGCTACCGGTTCGCCGGCTACAAGACCAAGCCGCAGCCGTCCCGGCGGGAGCCGGTGGCCGAGGTGCTGATCTCCGTGCCGGACGCCGCCGACGCGACCGCCCGCGCCGAGGTCGACCGGGCCACCGCGGTGGCCGGTGCGGTGCGGACCAGCCGGGACTGGGTCAACACCGCGCCGAACGAGTTGCGCCCGCCGGCCTTCGCCGAGGCCGTCGCCACGGCCGCGCGCGCCGCCGGGCTCGACGTCGAGGTGCTGGACGAGGCGGAGCTGCGCGCCGGCGGGTACGGCGGCATCACCGCCGTCGGGCAGGGCTCGGAGGCCCCGCCGCGCCTGGTGAAGCTGACCTGGACCCCGCCGGGTGAGACCAACGGCAAGCGGGTGGCGCTGGTCGGCAAGGGCATCACCTTCGACACCGGCGGCATCTCGATCAAGTCGGCGCAGGGCATGTGGGAGATGAAGTCCGACATGGCCGGGGCGGCGGCCGTCGGCGCGGCGATGCTGGCGATCGCGGCGCTCAAGCCGTCCGTGACGGTGACGGCCTACCTGCCGATGGCGGAGAACATGCCGTCGGGCACCAGCTACCGGCCGGGCGACGTGATCACCATGTTCAACGGCAAGAGGGTCGAGGTGCTCAACACCGACGCCGAGGGCCGGATGATCCTGGGCGACGCCATGGCCCGCGCCTGCGCCGACGGCACCGACTACCTGTTCGAGACCTCCACCCTCACCGGCGGCCAGGTGATCGCGCTGGGCAAGCGGATCGCCGGGGTGATGGGCACCCCCGAGCTGTGCGAGCGGGTGCAGGTGGCCGGCGACGCGGTCGGCGAGCCGGCCTGGCCGATGCCGCTGCCGGACGACGTACGCAAGGGCATGGACTCGGACGTGGCGGACATCTCGCAGGTCAACGCGGGCATGGACCGGGCCGGCCACATGCTGCAGGGCGGGGTGTTCCTGCGCGAGTTCGTCACCGACGAGGTGGCCTGGGCACACATCGACATCGCCGGGCCGGGCTACCACTCGGGCGAGCCGACCGGTTACTGGACCAAGGGCGGCACCGGCGTGCCGGTCCGCACCCTGGTGCAGTTGGTCGAGGACGTCGCCGCCAACGGCTGACGGATGTGCGACACGACGGGGCGCCCCTGGGCGCCCCGTCCGCGTCTCCCGGCCGGGGCGGCTGCCGGGCGGGCGGCGTTCCCCGGGCCGCCGGCGCCCCCGGCGGGGCGGCGCTCGCCTGCCGGGCGTCGTCGACGAGCTGGCCGACCTGATGATGGTCGCCCCCCGCGATGCCCGCTGTCAGAACAGCTCGGGCCGGCGTTTGCGGCGTTCGTTGTAGTCGCGCATCCGCTGCGGGTAGCCCATCAGCCGGACGTCGTAGATCGGGATGGCCAGGGCGTGCGCGAAGCGGCGGGCCCCGTCCGGGCCGTCGATGCGCCGCCGGGTCCACTCGCCGTCGTCGGCGATCAGGATCACGGTGGTCTCGGTGACCGTGGTCCGGGGTTCGAGGAACGCCTCGACGCCCCGCCGGGTGCGCGCGAAGTTGGCCAGGTGATCCAGGTCGGCACGGTCGACCGGCCGGTCACGGTTGGCCGCGGTCGGCGGTTTGCGTCGCCGGAACAGCGCCACCGAGCATCTCCTCTCCCCCGTCCGTCATCGAGGACGATGCCAAGAGTACGTGTCGACGACGTGTCGTTGGGCACCTCGGTACGCGCTGCGGACGGGCAAGTGACAAGATGACCGAGGTGGGGTCTGCCCGTGCCGCCCCGCCGTGACCCCCCGATGCAGCGAAGCGACCAGGGAGTTGGACGTGAGCGAGCCGAACGACGCAACCTTCGACATCGTCATTCTCGGAGGTGGCAGCGGCGGCTACGCGGCGGCGCTGCGTGCCGCACAGCTGGACCTCTCCGTCGCGCTGATCGAGAAGGGCAAGCTCGGCGGCACCTGCCTGCACAACGGCTGCATTCCGACCAAGGCGCTCTTGCACGCCGCCGAGATCGCCGACCAGACCCGTGAGTCGGAGCAGTTCGGCATCAAGGCCGAGCTGGTCGGCGTCGACATGGCCGGGGTCAACTCGTACAAGGACGGGGTGATCTCCCGGCTGTACAAGGGCCTCCAGGGGCTGGTCGGCGGCAACAAGAAGATCACCTTCGTGGCGGGCGCGGGCAAGCTGGTCGGCAGGAACGTCGTCGAGGTGGACGGCAAGCGCTACACCGGCCGCAACGTCATCCTGGCCTCCGGCTCGTACGCGAAGACCCTGCCCGGCCTGGAGGTCGACGGCGAGCGGATCATCACCAGCGACCACGCGCTGACCCTGGACCGGGTTCCGACGTCGGCGATCGTCCTGGGCGGCGGCGTGATCGGCGTCGAGTTCGCCAGCGTGTGGAGGTCCTTCGGGGTGGACGTGACCATCGTCGAGGCGCTGCCCCGGCTGGTCGCCGCCGAGGACGAGGAGTCGTCGAAGGCGCTGGAGCGGGCGTTCCGCAAGCGGAAGATCAACTTCAAGGTCGGCAAGCCGTTCGAGAAGGTCGAGAAGACCGACAACGGCGTCAAGCTGACCATCGCCGGCGGCGAGACCGTCGAGGCCGAGCTGCTGCTGGTCGCTGTCGGCCGGGGCCCGACCACCGCCGGTCTCGGGTACGAGGAGCAGGGCGTCAAGCTCGACCGGGGTTACGTGCTGACCGACGAGCGGCTGCGCACCGGCGTACCGAACGTCTACGCGGTCGGCGACATCGTGCCCGGCCTCCAGCTCGCCCACCGGGGCTTCCAGCAGGGCATCTTCGTCGCCGAGGAGATCGCCGGCCGGAACCCGGCCGTGATCGACGAGGCCGGCATCCCGCGCGTCACCTACTCCGACCCCGAGCTGGCGTCGGTGGGCCTGACCGAGGCGAAGGCCAAGGAGCAGTACGGCGACAAGGTCAAGACCTACAGCTACAACCTGGGTGGCAACGGCAAGAGCCAGATCCTCAAGACCGCCGGTTTCGTGAAGCTGGTACGGGTCGAGGACGGCCCGGTGGTCGGCGTGCACATGGTCGGCGCCCGGGTCGGTGAGCTGATCGGCGAGGCGCAGCTCATCTACAACTGGGAGGCCTACCCGGCGGAGGTGGCGCAGCTTGTGCACGCCCACCCGACCCAGAACGAGGCCCTGGGCGAGGCGCACCTGGCCCTGGCCGGCAAGCCGCTGCACGCGCACGCCTGACCCACACTCATTCCGCGACGCCGGCGGCAAGCGGGCGAGGATCGCACCAGGCCACGAAGGAGTTTCAGAACATGCCGGTATCGGTCACCATGCCTCGGCTCGGCGAGAGCGTCACCGAGGGCACCGTCACCCGCTGGCTCAAGCAGGAGGGCGAGACCGTCGAGGTCGACGAGCCGCTGCTCGAGGTCTCCACCGACAAGGTCGACACCGAGATCCCCTCCCCCGCGGCGGGGGTGCTGAGCCGGATCGTGGTCGGTGAGGACGAGACCGCCGAGGTGGGCAGCGAGCTGGCCGTCATCTCCGGCGAGGGCGAGTCGGCCGGTGCCGCAGCCCCCCAGGAGGACGGCGAGGCCGCCCCGCAGAAGCAGGCCGAGCCGGCCACCGAGCCGACGGCCGCCGCCGAGGGCACCGGCCCGGAGCCGGAGCAGGAGCAGCCGGCGGCGCAGGCCGCCCCGGCGTCCTCGGGCGAGGGCACTGCGGTGAAGATGCCGGCCCTGGGCGAGAGCGTCACCGAGGGCACCGTCACCCGTTGGCTCAAGCAGGTCGGCGAGACCGTCGAGGTCGACGAGCCGCTGCTCGAGGTCTCCACCGACAAGGTCGACACCGAGATCCCGTCGCCGGTCGCCGGCACCGTCCTGGAGATCAAGGTCCCCGAGGACGAGACCGCCGCCGTCGGCGCGGACCTGGCAGTCATCGGCACGGCGGGCGCAGCCCCGGCCGAGCCGGAGCCGGAGCCCGCCCCGAAGGCGGCGGCCCAGCCCGCGCCGAAGGCCGAGCCGAAGCCGGAGCCCCAGGTCGCCGAGCCGACCCCGGGCGCGGCATACAACGAGCCGGCCGTCGAGGCCGAGTCGGCGGCGCAGCCGGCAGAGGCCGAGCAGGCCGCCCAGCCGACCGCGCCCACGCCCACGCCGGGGCGGTCGGCCGCCCAGAACGGCGGCGAGGAGACCGCCGGTTACGTGACCCCGCTGGTACGCAAGCTGGCGGGCGCGCACGGCGTCGACCTGGCCTCGGTCAACGGCACCGGTGTCGGCGGCCGGATCCGCAAGCAGGACGTGCTGGAGGCGGCGGAGAAGGCCAAGGCGGCGAAGGCCGCCCCGGCTCCGGCGGCACAGCCGGCCGCCACGGCGGCCCCGGCCACGCCGGCGGCGAAGCCGCAGCCGAGCGGCAAGCGGGGCACCACCGAGAAGCTGCCCCGCATCCGCAAGGCCATCGCCACCCGGTTGCAGCAGTCGCTGCACGAGATGGCGCAGCTCACCACGGTGATCGAGGTGGACGTCACCCGGATCGCCAAGCTGCGGGCGCAGGCGAAGGACTCGTTCCAGCAGCGGCACGGTGTGAAGCTGTCGTTCCTGCCGTTCTTCGCCCTGGCGGCCATCGAGGCCCTGCAGACGTACCCGATCGTGAACGCCAGGATGGACCTCGACGCGGGCACCATCACCTACCCCGACGGCGAGAACCTCGGCATCGCGGTGGACACCGAGCGGGGTCTGCTGACGCCGGTCATCCACAACGCCGGTGACCTCAACCTGGGCGGCATCGCCAAGCGGGTCGCGGACCTGGCCGAGCGGACCCGGACCAACAAGATCAGCCCGGACGAGATCGCCGGGGCGACCTTCACGCTGACCAACACCGGTAGCCGGGGCGCTCTCTTCGACACCCCGATCGTGCCGTCGCCGCAGTCGGCGATGCTCGGCACCGGTGCCGTGGTGAAGCGCCCGGTCGCGGTGAACGACCCGAACCTGGGCGAGGTCGTCGCGGTCCGCTCGATGGTCTACCTGGCCCTGTCCTACGACCACCGGCTGATCGACGGTGCCGACGCGGCCCGTTTCCTGGTCGCGGTCAAGGAGCGGCTGGAGGGCGGCAACTTCGAGGCCGAACTGGGCCTGTAACACGCGTCCGCGAAGGCGCCCCGGTCGGTCGACCAGGGCGCCTTCGTCGTCCCGGCACCACGCGGAGCACAGCGAACACGCACCACCTGGCGACCACACGAGGCGCAGGGCCGGGGGGTCGGCTGCCGGCCCGACCTGCTGACGGCAGCGCCGCGCCGGTACGGGACCGGCTGGGTCGAATCCCGCCCTGGGTCCACCCCGCGCTGCCAGAGTGAACGGATGGACGGTGGACGGCGGCGCGGCAGGCTCGGCCCGGCCGTGGCCATCGCCCCCGGCGCCCGGGTCGACAAGTTCGAGGTCTTCTTCGACCTGGTCTTCGTCGTCTCGTTCTTCATCATCACCCGGGCCACCCTCGCCGAGATCACCGGTCGGCAGCTGCTGCACGCGGGCCTGGTGCTCGCCGTGCTCTGGTGGTGTTGGGTGGTGCACAGCCTGGCCGCCACCCGGCTGCGGCTCGGTGAGGGCTTCGTCCCGGTGCTGATGGTGGCCGCGATGGCCTCGCTGTTCGCGTTCGCGCTGGCCCTGCCGCAGGCGTTCAGCACCCCGCAGGGAGGTCTCGCCGGGCCACTGCTGGTGGCGGTCGGCTACGTGGTCTTCCGGGGCGTGCACGTGGCGCTGTTCCTGCTCGCCGCCCGCGACAACCCGGCCGGCCGGCGACATCTGGTCCACTTCCTGCCGGAGCTGGTGGGCAGCACCCTGCTGCTGCTGGCGGCGGCGCTGGTCCCGGCGGCGATCGACGACCCGCACCGGGCCGGGCTGGTCCGGGACGTACTCTGGATCATGGTGGTGCTGGTCCAGTACGGCACCGGGCTGGTCGCCAGCACCTGGGGCTGGGCCGTGACCTCGGCCGAACACTGGATCGAACGGTACGACCTGATCCTGATCATCGCGCTGGGTGAGTCGATCGTCGCGGTCGGCGTCGAGGGCAACATCCTCGGCAAACCGGTCAGCTGGCCCGGGGTCACCGGGGCCACGCTCAGCATCGTGATCGCCGCCGCGCTCTGGTGGGCCCACTTCGACCTGATCGGCCCGGCCGCCCGGATCGCCCTGCACGCGGCGACCGGCCGTCCCCGGATGACCATGGCGAGGGACGCCTACGCATACCTCTACCTGCCGATGATCTCCGGCATCATCCTGTTGGCCATCGGCAGCGCGGAGCTGGTCAGGGCGGTCACCGACCCGGCCGGCGGGGTCTGGGAGAAGGCCCACGGCCCGGCCGTCCCGCTGCTCTTCGGCGGGGTGATCTGCTACCTCGCCAGCAACATGCTGTTCCAGCTCCGCACCCTGCACACGCTCAGCTGGAGCCGGGTCGGCGTGCTGGTGGTGCTCGCCGCCGGCCTGCCGGTCGCGGCGGGCCGGTCGGCGCTGGGTGCGCTCGCGCTGCTGACCGTCATCTGCGTCGGCCTGATCGCGGTGGAGGTGACGGCCACGGGCAGCTCCCGGCAGGCCCTGCGCCAGGCCGTGCACGAGGAGCGGGTCAACCACGAGGCGCAGGAGGCCGCCTGGCGGGCCCGCTGGCACGAGGAGGGGCCGGACAGCGCGCCGGACACGTCGTAGGATGACCCGAGCGTCGCGGTGCGCCCGGCAAGGAGACGGCCGAGGGCATGGAGGCGCGGAACAGCAGGGAACCCATGTGCACGCCGATTCCACCCCGGCCGGCCGCCTGATCGCGCTCGGGCAGCAACTGGTCGAGATCCACCTCTGGCTCCTCGACGAACTCGACCAGCTCCGTGCCGGCCTCGACGGTGCGCCGCCGGCCGGCGCGGGCCGACCCCCGGCCGATCCCGACGGCCGACCCCCGGCCGATCCCGACGGCGGGCCGCCGGCTGCGGGCCGACTACGCAGCCTGCGTGCCCACTGCCTCAGCTTCTGCTCCGCGCTCACCCGGCACCACACCGGCGAGGACGCCGGCGCGTTCCGGGTGCTCGCCGACGAGGTGCCCGAACTGCGCCCGGTGCTGGACAGGCTCACCCAGGACCATCGCATGGTCGACTGGATCGTGCGCCGGATCGAGGCGCTGGTCGCCGACCCGCCGACCGACGACCCGGCGGCCCTCGACCGGGTACGCGACGAGCTGGACGGCCTCGGCGCCATCCTCGGCTCGCACTTCCGCTACGAGGAACGCACCCTCACCGCCGCCCTCGACGCGCTCGGTGACCGGGCCGGCGGCACCGAGGAACTGCTCGGGGTGGAGCCACCACCGGACTGGTGAACCACGGCGGTGATTCTCCGGTTGGCAGAATCCGGGCCCGGAGGATGGCCGGGACGGTCCACGACGGCGAAGCTGAACCGGTGACCGTCTTCTCGCTCCAGGCCACCCCGACCGATGCGGCGAGCTGGGTCGACCTCGCCCGTCGGGCCGAGGCGGCCGGCTTCGACGCCCTGCTCGCCGCCGACCACCCGGGCGACGTGACGTCCCCGTTCGTCGCCCTCGCCGCCGCCGCGTCGGTGACCACCACGATCGGACTCGGCTCGTACGTGTCGAACCTGGGCGTCCGGGAGCCGATCCTGCTCGCCGCCGACGTGGCCACCCTCGACCTGGTCTCCGGCGGGCGGGCCCGGCTCGGCGTCGGCGCCGGTCACACCCCCGCCGAGTGGGCCGCCGTCGGCCGGGTACGCCCCGACGTGGCCGGTCGGGTCCGCCGCTGCGTGGCCGTCGCCGAGGCGGTCCGCGCCCTGCTCGACGGTTCCCCGGTGACGGTCGACTCCCCCGACCTGGTCGCCCGGGACGCCCGGCTGACCTCGCCCCGACCCGTGCAGGACCGCATCCCGCTGACCATGGGCACCGCCAACTCGACGCTGCTGCGCTGGGCCGGCGCGCACGCCGACGTGGTCGGGCTGACCGGCTTCGGGCGTACCCTCGCCGACGGTCACCAGCACGACGCGCGCTGGCGGACCGACCAGATCGAGGCGCAGCTCGCCCACGTCGCCGCCGGTGCGGCCGGCCGGGACCGACCACCGGCGTTGGAGGCGCTGGTGCAGACGGTGGTGGTCACCGACGACGCCGAGGCCGCCGCCGCCGACCAGGCCACCCGGCTCGGCCTGACCGTCGCCGAACTGCTGGCCACCCCGTTCGTGCTGATCGGCACGGTGGACGAGATCGTCGCGGCGGTCGCGGCGCACCGACGTCGCTGGGGCGTCACCCGCTTCGTCGTACGCCGGGACGCCCTCGAACCGCTCACCCCGGTGCTGGCCCGGTCGGCCTGAGGTCGATGCGCGGCCCGTTCGACGCCAACCGGACTCCGGGGTTGGCAGGTCGGTCAGCGGGCCGGGGTCGACCCGGTGATGCCCTGGTAGAAGCGGATCTTCTCGCGCAGGTGGTCGTACTGGCGCTGGAGCAGCGTCATCTGCTCCTCGACCCGGGTGGCGTGCCGTTCCAGCAGTTCCTGCCGTTCCCGGATGGTGTGCTCGCCGTCGCGGGCCAGCTCGGCGTAGCGGCACATCTCGGCGATCGGCATGCCGGTGTCGCGCAGGCAACGGAAGATCACAAGCCAGCTCAGGTCGTCGTCGGTGAAGACCCGACGGCCACCCGAGGTGCGCCCGATGCCACTGAGCAGGCCGATCTTCTCGTAGTAGCGAAGGGTGTCGAGGCTGAACCCGCTGCGCCGGGCGGCTTCCGAGGGCGGATACATGACTGGAGATTAACGCTTGACCTGGAGTGCGCTCCAGCTTGAAAACTGGCCGGCATGACGATGACACGGACTCTGGGCCGCAGCGGAATCGAGGTCGGCGCGGTCGGCATGGGGTGCTGGGCGATCGGTGGCCCGCTCTGGGGCGACGGCGGCCAGCCGTTCGGCTGGGGCGAGGTGGACGACGACGAGTCGATCGCCACCATCCACCAGGCCCTCGACCTGGGTGTCACCCTCTTCGACACGGCCAGCAACTACGGTGCCGGGCACAGCGAGCGGGTGCTGGGCCGCGCCCTCGCCGGTCGGCGCGACCGGGCGGTGATCACCACCAAGTTCGGCAACCGTTCCGACGAGGCGACCCGCCGGTGGATCGGCGTCGACACCGCCCCGGCCTACGCGGTGACCAGCCTGGAGGAGTCGCTGCGCCGGCTCGGCACCGACCACGTCGACCTCTACCTGCTGCACGTCAACGACCTGCCGGCGTCCGCCGCGCTCGACCTGGTCGACACCCTGGAGGGCCTGGTCACCCAGGGCAAGATCCGGGGGTACGGCTGGAGCACCGACAACCCGGCGTCGGCGCGGGCGTTCGCCGGGGCGGGGCCGCACTGCGTCGCGGTCGAGCACGACGAGTCGGTGCTCAACGACAACCCGGAGATGCTCGCGGTCTGCGACGCGTTCGACCTGGCCAGCCTCAACCGGGGGCCGCTCGCGATGGGCCTGCTCACCGGGGCGACCCGGGCGCCGGGCCGCGACGACGTGCGGGGACAGGCGCCGGAGTGGCTGGTCTGGTTCACCGACGGACGGCCCACCCCCGAGTGGTCGGCCCGGGTGGAGGCGATCCGGGCGGCGTTGACCTCGGACGGCCGCACCCTCACCCAGGGGGCGTTGGGCTGGCTGCTGGCCCGCAGCCCTCGGACGGTGCCGATCCCCGGCTGCCGGACGGTGGCGCAGGCCCGGGAGAACTTCGCCACCCTCGCCCTCGGTCCGCTGCCGGCGGACGCGTTCGCCGAGGTGGAGCGGCTCCTCGCCGACCTGCGCCCGGTCCCCGCCGGCTGAGCCGAACCGTGCGCCCCCGCACCGCGCCGGCCCCGCCCCGCGCGAGCCGGTCGGCAGGCCCACCCCGCCTGCGGAGCCGCCCGTGCGGCCCACCCGCCGAGCAGGACAGGCGTTCGGCGCATCCGATCGGGTCCGCGTACCCGAAGATGGGGGCATGCGGATCCTCATGGCCGGCGCGTCCGGCTTCCTCGGCACCCGGTTGGTCGACCGTCTCACCGCCGACGGGCACCAGGTCACCCGGCTGGTCCGGCGGTCGCCGCGCACCCCCGACGAACGGCGGTGGGATCCGGCCGCCGGGCAGCTCGACCCGGCCGTGGTGGCCGGGGCCGAGGCGGTGGTCAACCTGGCCGGGGCCGGGGTCGGCGACAAGCGGTGGAGCGACGACTACCGCAGGGTGATCCGGTCCAGCCGGGTGGACAGCACCACCACGTTGGCCGTCACGATCGCCGGGTTGCCGGCGGCGGATCGGCCCCGGGCGCTGCTCAACGCCTCGGCGGTCGGCTGGTACGGCAACACCGGTGACCGGGTGGTCGAGGAGGACGCCCCGGCGGGCGAAGGCTTCCTGTCCGACGTGTGCCGGGTCTGGGAGGCGGCGACCCGGCCGGCCGAGGACGCCGGGGTACGGGTGGTGCGGCTGCGGACCGGTCTGCCGCTGCACCGCGACGGCGGGTTGCTCAAGCCGCAGTTGCTGCCGTTCAAGCTGGGCATCGCCGGGAAGCTGGGCAGTGGCCGGCAGTGGCTGCCGTGGATCTCGCTGCGGGACTGGCTGGACGCCACGGTGTTCCTGCTGACCGCCGAGGGGATCGCCGGCCCGGTCAACGTCGTCGGCCCGCACCCGGTCACCAACGCCGAGTTCACCAAGGAGTTGGCCCGCCAACTGCACCGCCCGGCGATCGTCCCGATTCCCGCGCTCGCCCTGAAGGTAGCCCTGGGCGGCTTCGCCCAGGAGGCCCTGACCAGCGCCCGGGTCCTCCCCACCGTCCTCACCCACGCCCACTACCCCTGGACCCACCCCACCCTCCCCCCCGCCCTCCAAGCCGCCCTAACCCCCTAACCCCCCACCCCCACCCCCACCTCCCCACCCCCACCTCCCCGCCCCCACCCACCCCCTCCCCCAGCCCCGGTGATCAAGAGGTTTACGTCAAAGTTGATCTCCAAGCTGACGCAAACCTCTTGATCACCGCGGAGGGCCGGGGTGGGGTGGGGGTGGGGGTGGGGTGGGGGTGGGGTGGGGGTGGGGTGGGGGTGGGGTGGGGGTGGGGTACGGGCAGGGCGGCGTACTTGTGCCAGACGGAGTTGGTGATGTAGCCGGCGGCGTTCTGGGTGCAGCAGTGCAGCAGCACCACGGCCGGCGCGTCGGCCGGCAGACCGTCCGGGCGGTACGCGTACAAGGCGCCCGGCGAGCGCTCCGGCGAGCCGGGTGAGGGTGGATGAACGGCGACGCACGGCGGTCTCCCGTCGCGATGTGAACCGGGTCACCTCAGGTTGCCGCGACGCTACATCCGTGTTGCGAAGCAGCGACATGACCACCGCTCACACATTCACCATCGGCGATGCGGTGGGCGGCGGGGCCGATTGCCGCGCGGAGCCGAGGTTGCGGGTCCGACCGGTGGGTCCAGTTCCGGTTGGTAACGTCCGCTCCGTGCCGACCTCCCCGACCCTGGCCGCCGACCAACCGCCCACCGCCGCGCCCGGCACCGGCCGAGGACGACGGGCCGACCTGATCGTGGTGATCGTCGCGGTGGCGCTGGCGATCTGGGTCACCAGCGGGCTGTGGCGCGACCCGAACCAGCGGGCGATCACCGTGAACTCCAGCGACCAGGCACTCTTCGAGTGGCTGCTCGCCTTCGGCGGGCACGCGCTCACCCACGGGGAGAACCCGCTCTTCACTCACCTGCTCAACGTGCCGGACGGGGTGAACCTCGCCGTCAACACCTCGATCACCGTGTACGCGGTGGTCTTCGCGCCGCTGACGTACCTGATCGGACCGCCGGCGACGTTCCTGGTGATCCTCACCCTCAACCTGGCCGCCACCGCGCTGGCCTGGTACTGGCTGCTTTCCCGGCACCTGGTCGGCAGCCGGCTGGCGGCGGGCGTCGGGGCGCTGTTCATCGCCTTCTCCCCCGGCATGGTCGCGCACGCCAACGCCCACCTGAACTGGACCGCCGGCTGGCTGGTGCCCCTACTGGTGTACGGGGTGTTCGCGCTGCGCCGCCCGGGGCGCTGGCGGCGGGGCGGCATCGTCCTCGGCGTGCTGGTCGCGGTGGCCTTCTCGATCGCCGCCGAAGGGCTGTTCTTCACCGCCCTGGCGATCGCCGTCTTCCTCACCGTCTGGGCGCTGCACCCGGCCCACCGGGTCCGGGCCCGCGCCGCGCTGCCAGACTTCCTGCGCGGGCTGGGAGTGACCGCACTGGTCGCCGGGGTGCTGCTGGCGTACCCGCTGTGGCTGCACTTCGCCGGGCCGCAGCGGTTCCACGGCACCGGCTTCGACCCGGTCATCCACTCCGAGGACATCGCCGCGTTCGGGGCGTACCCGAGCCGCTCGCTGGCCGGGGCGGTCGGGTTGGGTACCTCGCTGGCGCCCAACCCGACCGAGGAGAACAGTTTCTTCGGGCTGCCGCTGCTGCTGCTCGCCGTGGCCTGCTTCGGGATGCTGTGGCGGCGGGCCAGCCCCGGCCGACGGGCCACGCTGACCGCGCTGGGGGTCACCGCCGTGGTCTTCGCGGTGCTCTCCTGGGGGCCGCTGGCCAAGTGGAACGGGCGGCGCACCGGCCAACTGCTGCCCTTCGGGGTGCTGGACAACCTGCCGGTGGTCAACGCCGCCCTGCCGTCCCGGCTGGCCCTGGTGGTCGCCCCGGTGATCGGGGTGCTGCTGGCGTACACCATCGACCGGTTGCGGACGACGCCGCCGGGCCGGACGGCGGCCTGGGCGTGGCAGGTCGGGTTCGCGGCGGCGTTGCTGCCGCTGCTGCCCACCCCGCTGCTGACCAGCGTCCGCCCGCCGGTGCCGGAGTTCGTCACCGCCGGCACCTGGCGGCAGTACGTCTCACCGGGCGGGGTGCTCACCCCGATCCCGCTGACCCTCGACGTCACCCCGGACGGTCAACGCTGGCAGGCGTACGCCCTGGCGCACCGGCAGGGCGAGTTCCGGCTGCCCGCCGGCTTCTTCCTCGGCCCCGGCGGCCCCGACGGGCGGGGCCGGATCGGCCCGCCGCCGCGCACCTTCGACACCCTGATGGACCAGGCCGGCCGGACCGGCCTGGTGCCGATCATCACCGAGGGCAGCATCCGCCTCTCCCGGGCCGACCTGCGCTACTGGGGGGTCGAGGCGGTCGTGCTCCCCGACGAGGTGCACGGGGCCAAGTACGACCTCGACGAGGACGCCCTGCGCCGCACCGCCACGGCACTGCTCGGCGAACCCCGCCGGGTGGACGACGTCTGGCTCTGGACCGTCCCCGCCTCGTGACGCGACGAGGCTCACGGGTCGGGGCACGGGTGGGCGGGGCTAGGGTGGTGGGGTGAGCGTGACGACTTCCGGGGTGACCGCTGTCCGGGCGGGTGTGGTCGACTATTCGTCCGCGTGGGACGAGCAGCGGCGGCTGCACGCCTCGGTGGTGGCCGGCGAGCGCGGCGACACCGTGCTGCTGCTGGAACACCCGAGCGTCTACACCGCCGGCAAGCGCACCGAGCCCTGGGACCGGCCGATGGACGGCACCCCCGTCGTCGACGTCGACCGGGGCGGCAAGATCACCTGGCACGGGCCGGGGCAGCTCGTCGGCTATCCGATCGTCCGGCTGCCCGACCCGGTCGACGTGGTCGCCTACGTCCGCCGCACCGAGCAGTTGCTGATCGACGTCTGCGCCGAGTTCGGGCTGGCCGCCGGCCGGGTCGAGGGGCGCAGTGGCGTCTGGGTGCCCGACGACGACCGGGGCCCGGCCCGCAAGGTGGCCGCCATCGGCATCCGGGTCGCCCGCGGGGTCACCCAGCACGGCTTCGCGATCAACTGCGACTGCGACCTGTCGTACTACGACCGGATCGTGCCCTGCGGCATCGCCGACGCCGGCACCACCTCGCTCACCGCCGAACTGGGCCGTCGAGTCCCGGTGGCGGAGGTCCTCCCCGTGGTGGAACGGCACCTGCCCACCCTGCTCGGCTGACGGTGAGCAGGGCGGCTTCGGTTCAGCGGTGACAAGAGCCGACAGCTGGCAGCAGCGGGTGCGGTCCTCCGTCTGACCGGCCTGCCACCGCCCCCACCACCCCGCTGCTGGCCGCCTGGTCGCGGCCTGTCGACTGCTGGCGGCCTGCTGTCCAGAGCGGCTCGCCGGGCCGTGTCGTCCCGTGGCGCGGGCGGTTCCGGCGGCCGAGGGCCGCCTCACCCTCACCACATCCCGTTCATGAACGCAGAGTAACTACCGGTCCAGGTGTCACCTACCTCCCTCGCACCCTTTGCTCTGCCGCCCCATACGCGCCAAGCACACAGAGCAACCGTCGCGTCGAAGGCAGCAGAGCAAAGGGTGCGAGGGAGAGGAGGTGGGGCAGGAGAGGGCGGGCGGAAAATCCCTGTTCAGGGCAGTGGGGGGCGGCCGCGTAGAGGAAGGGCACCCGCATTTATCCTCGCGCCGGACACACACGGTGACCAAAGGGTGGCAACGACCATGCCATCACCCAGCGTGTCCGGGGCGATGGCAGCGGGGCTGTCCGTACCGGCAGATCCGACCCCGACCTGCGCGTGGGCGGCGGCACCGCGGGACACGACGACAGGGCGGCGACCACCGGCCCGCCCACCTGGGGCGGACGGGCCGGCGAACGAGCGGGCCAGTGAACGAGCGGACTGGCCGGGTCGGCGGCTCAGGGGGTCAGCCGGTGCAGGTCGCGCGGGAAGGCGGTCACCTCCCGGACGTTGGCCGCACCGACCAGCCGGGCCACGAACCGCTCCAGCCCGATGGCGAAACCGCCGTGCGGCGGCATCCCGTGCCGGAACGCCTCGACGTACCCGGCGTACGGCCCGACCGGCTCGCCGCGCGCCGCGAGCGCCGCCAGGTAGTCCTCGTGGCGGTGCAGCCGCTGCCCGCCGGTGACCAGTTCCAGCCCACGGAACAGCAGGTCGAACCCGTCGGCGTACGCCGGCCGGGCCGGGTCGGGATGGGTGTAGAAGGGCCGCTTCGCCATCGGGTACCCGGTGACGAAGAGGAAGTCCGAGCCGTGTGCGGCGCGGGCCCACTCCCCCAGCGCCCGTTCGTGGGCGGGGGCCAGGTCCGGTTCGTGGGGCGGTGCGCCGGCGATCCGCAGCGCCTCGGTGAAGTGCACGGCCGGGATCTCGACCGGCACCTCGGGCAGGGTCAGGCCCAGGGTGGTCACCGCGCCGCCGGCCCGCCGCGCCACCTCGGCGAGCATCCCGGCCAGGGTGTCCCGCAGCACCGCCATCACGTCCCGGTGGTCGACGACGAAGCCCAGCTCGACGTCGAGCGAGGTGTACCGGCACGCTAGCACCCGCCCCGGCGGTGTGTAACGAGCATTTCCGGGCCACCGGTGTGCGGTGTCACAGGGCTGGAGACGTGACGCCGGTCGCCCGACGCGCATCGATCGCCACCATCGGGCGTAGGCTCGGTTTTGTGACGATCGAGCACTCCGCGCCGACGACCCAGCAGGCAGCGCGCTCCGCGACGGTCGCCCCCGAGGGGCGACGGATGCTGCGGATCGAGGCGCGCAACGCCGAGACGCCGATCGAGCGCAAACCGCCGTGGATCAAGGTCAAGGCCAAGATGGGGCCGGAGTACACCGAGCTGCGGGGACTGGTCTCGCGCGAGGGGCTGCACACCGTCTGCCAGGAGGCCGGCTGCCCCAACATCTACGAGTGCTGGGAGGATCGCGAGGCCACCTTCCTCATCGGCGGCGACCAGTGCACCCGGCGCTGTGACTTCTGCCAGATCGACACCGGCAAGCCGGCCGAGTTCGACGCCGACGAGCCGCGCCGGGTCGCCGAGTCGGTCGCCACGATGGGGCTGCGGTACGCCACCATCACGGGCGTGGCCCGCGACGACCTGCCCGACGGTGGCGCGTGGCTCTACGCCGAGACCGTCCGGCAGATCCACGCGCTGCGCTCCGGCTGCGGCGTCGAGCTGCTGATCCCCGACTTCAACGCGGTCCCCGAGCAGCTCGCCGAGGTGTTCGGCGCCCGGCCCGAGGTGCTGGCGCACAACGTCGAGACGGTGCCCCGGATCTTCAAGCGGATCCGCCCGGCGTTCCGCTACGAGCGGTCCCTGGACGTGATCCGGCAGGCCCGCGCCGACGGCCTGGTCACCAAGAGCAACCTCATCCTGGGCATGGGCGAGGAGCGGGCCGAGGTCTCCCAGGCGCTGCGCGACCTGCACGACGCCGGCTGCGAGCTGATCACCATCACCCAGTACCTCCGCCCCACCCCCCGGCACCACCCGGTGACCCGTTGGGTCAAGCCCGAGGAGTTCGTCGAGCTGCGCGAGGAGGCCGAGGAGATCGGCTTCGCCGGGGTGATGAGCGGGCCGCTGGTGCGCTCGTCGTACCGCGCGGGGCGGCTCTACCAGCAGGCCCTGACGGCTCGGGCGGACGCTCCGGTCACGGTCGGCTGACCCGCGCACCACCATGCCGCGGTGACCATCCCGCTGGGCATTCGAGTGTGTCGATCTTCCCAGACATCGGCGACGTCTGCAAGGGGTGCCGGGTCGGCGGTACGGGCCAACCCGGGGGTGGTCCCCGAGCAGGGCGGGATCGTGCTAGATTCCGCCAGCCCCGACCCTCAAATCATCGATGGTGGTGTCTTTAATGGCGCAGCCGCACACGGTTGTCATCGGCGCCGGTCCAGCCGGTCTGACCGCCGCGTACGAGTTGACCCGCAGACACGCCCCGGTGGAGGTGGTGGAGGCCGACGACGTGGTCGGCGGGATCAGCCGCACCGTGGAGCGGGACGGCTGGCGGTTCGACATCGGCGGGCACCGGTTCTTCACGAAGGTGTCCCGGGTCGAGGCGTTCTGGCACGAGTTGCTCTCCGACGACGACTTCCTGCTGCGCCCCCGGATGAGCCGGATCCACTACCAGGGACGACTGTTCGACTATCCGCTGCGGGCCGGCAACGCCCTGAAGAACCTGGGTGTGCTGGAGGCGTCCCGGTGTGTCGGGTCGTACCTGTGGGCGCGGGTGCGCCCGCCGGCCGACCAGACCCACTTCGAGGGTTGGGTATCGGCCCGGTTCGGGGCCCGGCTGTACCGGATGTTGTTCAAGACGTACACCGAGAAGGTGTGGGGCATTCCCGCGACGGAGCTGCAGGCGGACTGGGCGGCCCAGCGGATCCGCAACCTCTCCCTCGGCGCGGCGATCCGCGGGGCGCTGCTGCCCAAGCGGGGCGGCAACGACGTGACCAGCCTGATCGAGGAGTTCCGTTACCCCCGGCTCGGCCCGGGGATGATGTGGGAACGCTGCGCCGAACTGGTGGTCAAGGCCGGCGGGACGGTCGAGCTGGAGACTGCGGTCCGCACGGTGCACCGCGAGGACGGCCGGGCGGTCGCGGTGACCGTCGACGGCCCGGCCGGTGAGCGACGGCTCGCCGCCGACCACGTGGTGTCCAGCATGCCGATCTCGGCCCTGGTCCGGGCGATGGACCCGCCCGCCCCGGCGGCGGTGCGCGACGCCGCCGACCTGCTGCGGTACCGGGACTTCCTGACCGTGGCGCTGGTGGTGCCCGCCGAGGCCAGCTTCCCTGACAACTGGATCTACGTACACACCCCGGGGGTGAAGGTCGGCCGGATCCAGAACTTCGGCGCCTGGTCGCCGGAGATGGTCCGTGACGGCGGCACCTGCCTCGGCCTGGAGTATTTCGTCAACGAGGGTGACGAGCTGTGGTCGACCCCCGATCCGGAGCTGGTCGCCTTCGGCACCGCCGAGCTGGAGCGGCTCGGCCTGGTCAGCCCCGGCTCGGTCACCACCGGGTACGTGGTGCGGATGCCGAAGGCCTACCCGGTCTACGACGAGGGCTACGGCGAGGCCGTCGAGGTGATCCGCCGCTGGCTGGCCGAGGCCGTGCCGAACGTGCACCCGGTGGGTCGCAACGGCATGCACCGGTACAACAACCAGGACCACTCGATGCTCACCGCGATGTTGACGGCGGAGAACATCCTGGACGGCACCGACCACGACGTCTGGTCGGTCAACGTCGAGGAGGACTACCACGAGGAGGGCGGCAGCGACGGTGCCGGCCACAGCGGCACGGGTCAGAGCGGCACCGGCCGCGCCGCCCCGGTCGTGCCGCGCCCCCGCACCGCGCCGCCGGCCGGGGACCGTTCGCCCACCGGCTGAGCAGCACCGGGACCGGTCGGGGTCGCCACTGCCCGCCGCCCACCGGACGGGGATCATCCGTCCTGGCGGGGACCACTAGACTCGGCGGCATGGCAAAGCCCCAGGAGAAGGTCTCGTTCGGCCAGCGGCTGAAGCAGATCGGGATGGTGTTCCAGTTCACCGCCAAGCAGGACAGGTGGTTCGCGCCGCTGACCGCCGCGGCGGTGCTGATCCCGCTCGCGCTCACCGTGGTCGCGGTGATCCTCTGGGGCTGGCTCTGGCTGCCGATCGGCATCCTGTTCGCCCTGCTCGCCGTGTTGATCGTGCTCAACCTGCGGTCCAACAAGGCGATGATGAACGCGGCCGAGGGGCAGCCCGGCGCGGCGGCGCAGATCATGGAGAACATGCGCGGCGACTGGCGGGTCACCCCGGCGGTCAGCTCCACCACCCAGATGGACATGGTGCACCTGGTAATCGGCCGTCCCGGCGTGATCCTGCTGGCCGAGGGGAACCCGCAGCGGGTGCGGGGCCTGCTGGGCCAGGAGAAGCGCCGGCTGGCCAAGGTGATCGGCTCCGCGCCGCTGCACGACTACGTGATCGGCCAGGGCGAGGGCGAGCTGCCGATCCGCAAGCTGCGGATGACCCTGATGCGGCTGCCGCGCACCCTGAACGGCAAGGACGTCAACTCGCTCGACAAGCGGCTCAAGGCGCTCACCGCCCGCCCGCAGATGCCCAAGGGCGCGATCCCGAAGAACATGCGGCCCCCGGGTCGCGCGTTCCGCCAGACGCGGGGCCGCTGACCCCTCCTGTCGTACGCCGTCGGAGCCGGGCCCGTTCGTCGGGCCCGGCTCCGACTGGTCCGGGGCCCGGAGCCGCCCCCGCGGCGGGCAGGTCAGCGGGGGGCGTCGGCGATGACCGCGCCGGTGAGCCGGTCGTGCAGGCCACGGCGCTGTTCGTCCATGATCAGCGGCGGCACCACCAGGGCCAGGAGCAGGCCACGCAGCAGCGCCCGGGGTATCCCGAGCCGACCGCCGTCGGACCAGTCGAGGCAGCGGAGCCGGGTGATCCACATGCCGGGGGTCTGGGCGAAGAGGCCGAGGAAGAGGCCGTACTCGACGACGAGCACCAGCACCGGGGCCCAGCCGTCGCGGACCGGGTCGGCGAAGAAGTTCGACACCAGCAGGCAGAGCACCCAGTCGATCACCAGGGCACCGAACCGTCGACCGAGGCTCGGCGGGGTGAAGGCGGGGTCGGTGGCGGGCGGCACCGGTGCCGCGGCGGGCGGACTCGTCACGACGGCCAAGGGTAGTCAGTGCCGCACCAGGTGGTGCCGGCCGGCCCGGACGCCGTCGCGAGGCAGGCGAGTAGGGCTTTCCCGCATCCTGTGCAAATTTGGTCTATTCATGTCGAATGGCGATACACCGCATCAGCCGGTATCGTCCGAACGGACAACCCGGCGGGTACTGAGCGGCGCAGATGACGCTCCGCGAGCGACGTAACACGGCAGAAACATTGGAGACACGGGCGAGCAACCCCACGGTCATAGCGTCGCCAGAGCCCAGCCACCGTAGTGGACGTGCCAGGAGGACGTGTGTTTGCCAATCCCGAGGAACTCCTGCGATACCTCAAGAACGAGGACGTAAAGTTCGTCGACGTACGTTTTTGTGACCTGCCCGGCGTGATGCAGCACTTCAATCTGCCGGTGGAGTCCTTCGACGACAGCGTCTTCACCGACGGTCTCGCGTTCGACGGTTCGTCGATCCGCGGTTTCCAGGCGATCCACGAGTCGGACATGCTCCTGCTCCCGGACGTCGCGACCGCCTTCATCGACCCGTTCCGCGCGCAGAAGACCCTCGCGCTGAACTTCTTCATCCACGACCCGTTCACCCGTGAGGCCTACTCCCGGGACCCGCGCAACGTGGCGAAGAAGGCCGAGGCGTACCTGGCCGCGAGCGGCATCGCCGACACCGCGTACTTCGGTGCCGAGGCCGAGTTCTACATCTTCGACTCGATCCGCCACGAGACCTCCGCGCACCAGTCGTTCTACTACATCGACTCGGTCGAGGGCGCGTGGAACACCGGGCGCGAAGAGGTCGGCGGCAACCGCGGCTACAAGACCGCGTACAAGGGCGGTTACTTCCCGGTGCCGCCGGTGGACCACTACGCCGACCTGCGTGACTCGATCGTGCGTCGCCTGGTCGACGGCGGTTTCACCGTGGAGCGTTCGCACCACGAGGTCGGCACCGCCGGTCAGTCGGAGATCAACTACAAGTTCTCCACCCTGCTGCACGCCGGTGACCAGCTCCAGCTCTTCAAGTACATCGTGAAGAACGAGGCCTGGGCCAACGGCAAGACGGCCACCTTCATGCCGAAGCCGCTCTTCGGCGACAACGGCTCCGGCATGCACACCCACCAGAGCCTCTGGCTCAACGGTGAGCCGCTGTTCTACGACGAGACCGGCTACGCCGGCCTGTCGGACATGGCCCGCTGGTACATCGGTGGCCTGCTGCACCACGCCCCGTCGCTGCTGGCGTTCACCAACCCGACGGTCAACTCGTACCGCCGGCTGGTGCCCGGTTACGAGGCTCCGGTCAACCTGGTCTACTCGCAGCGCAACCGCTCCGCCTGCACCCGCATCCCGGTCACCGGCAGCAACGCCAAGGCCAAGCGGGTCGAGTTCCGGGTGCCGGACCCGTCCAGCAACCCGTACCTCGCCTTCTCGGCCATGATGATGGCCGGCCTGGACGGCATCAAGAGCAAGATGGAGCCGCCGGCTCCGATCGACAAGGACCTCTACGACCTCCCGCCGGAGGAGTGGGGCGACGTCAAGCAGGTCCCGGGCTCGCTGCCGGAGGTGCTCGACGCGCTCGAGGCCGACCACGACTACCTGCTCGACGGTGGCGTCTTCACGCCCGACCTGATCTCCACCTGGGTCGGCTGGAAGCGGGCCAACGAGGTCGACCCGGTGCGCCTGCGCCCGACCCCGCACGAGTTCGCCATGTACTTCGACTGCTGAGGCTTCCCTCGACGGTCACGTTCCACCGGCCGGGCCGGCTCCGCGACTGCGGAGCCGGCCCGTTCCGCATACCGACCCCGACCAGTCGGTCCGGACCAGGCAGACCCGGATCAGGTCCCCTCGTCGAGGCGTGCACCGGTCCCGGTCGGCCCCGCGCGACGGGCCCGCCAGGCGCGCGAGGCCCACCAGGCCAGCACCACCAGCAGCGCCGTCACCGCGATCGCGCCGGGCGCCTTGGTGTACCGGGCGACCGTGGTGCCGTCCGGCAGGGTGAGGAAGGACGCCACCGCCGCGGGCAACACGAACCAGGTGGTCCGGGTCGCCGACCCGGCGAGCACCAGCAGTGGCCAGGTCACGTACCACGGGTGCAGGACCGGGGCGAGGAACACCGTCGCGGCCAGCGCCGTACCCGCCGCGAACAGGGTGATCCGGGGCCGGGCCGCCGCCAGCCGGTGCACCCGCTGTCGGACGTCGTTGCGCCGGCGCAGCGCCGTCCACGCCCGCCACCAGAGCAGCGCCAGCAGCACCGCCAGCACCAGCAGCCCCACCGCCCGGGTCACCGGCACCGCGCCCGGGTGTCGACCGACGCCCTCGCCGACGTAGTCGACCACGAAGCCGACCGCCGTCGGGGGCGACGTCCACTGCTCCGAGTCACCGCTGCGGGCCAGCCCGTCCACCCAGCCCAGCCCCAGCCCGGACAGCACCGAGGCAGCCGCCAGGGTGACCACCACCGCCCCGGCCAGCCGACCGCCGTCGCGCAGCAGGGCCCGCCAGGTGTAGCGGCCGTGCACCGCCGCCAGCGCCGCGAAGGGCAGCACCACCACCGCGGTCGCCTTCACCGCCACCGCCAGCCCGAGCAGCACCCCGGCGACGAGCAGGGCCCGGGTCCGGCCGGGCGACCGGACCAGCACCAGCAGGCCCAGCAGGAGCAGCCCGAGCATCACCGCGTCGTTGTGCGCGCCGGCCACCAGGTGCACCCCGATCAGCGGGGAGGCCAGCGCCAGCCAGGCCGCCCGTCGGGTGGGCACCCCGGCGGCGCGGGCCAGGCCGGGCAGGCAGAGCGCCGCCAGCAGCACCCCGGCCACCGCGTACAACCGGAGCACGACCAGGGTGCCGACCAGGGTGCCGCCGAGCCCGGCGGCCAGCGCGGCCAGCAGCACGAAGACCGGGCCGTACGGGGCCGGGGTGTCCCGCCAGATCGGCGCCACCGAGTCGACCCACGGGCAGCCGGCCGCCGCCACCCCCACCCGGTACGGGTCGTGCCCGGCCGCGTACGACCAGCCCTGGCAGGCGTACGAGTAGACGTCCCGGCTGGCCAGCGGTGGGGTGACCAGCAGCGGCAGCGACCACAGCCCGGCGGTGACGTACGCCCACCGGGTGGACGGCGCACCGGCGCGCAGCGCCCACCAGGCCCCCACCATCAGGGCCGTCCCGGCCAGCCAGCAGAGTGTCGCGGCAGGGCCGTGCGGCGCCCGCCACGGGCCGGTCGGCGGCACCTGGGAAAGCGCCCCGCCCAGCCAGCCGGCCACGCCCAGCAGCACCGCACCGGCCAACCCGAGGTAGCGCGCCCGTCGGGCCCGCCCCTCGGTCGGCACGCCGGGTCCGGTCACCGGCCACCCTTCCCTCAGTCGGCGGTCGAAACGGCGGTGACGGGCCGCCGGGCCGCCCGAGCCGACCGTACCAACCGGGCGGCCACCACGATCACCAACACCGTCATCAGCGGGGCGCCGGGCATCTTGGTGTAGCGGGCCAGCCCGGTGCCGTCGGGCAGCACCAGGAACACCGAGAGCAACGCCACCAGCGCGAACCACCGGGTCGTCCGCTGGGTCGTCGCGGCGAGCACCGCCAGCGGCCAGAGCCAGTACCAGGGATGGAACAGCGGCGCGAGGGCCACCGTCGCGGCCAGGGCCAGCCCGGCGTGCCAGAGCGGATCGCGGGTGCGGGCCCGCCACCAGAGCCAGACCAGCAGCACCGCCAGGACCGCCATGCCGATCGCCCGGGTCACCGGCAGCGCGTCGATGTGCGCGCCGAACAGCGCCGCGACGAACCCGGCGGTCTGCCCGACCGCGGTCGGCGGCGAGGTCCAGGCGATCGCCAGGCCCCCCTGCTGCAAACCGGAGATCCAACCGAAGTCCAGCCCGGCGGCGAACGTCAGCCCGACGACCGTTCCCACCGCGCCGCCGACCACCCAGCCACCGGTTCGCAACAACCCCCGGATCGAGTACCCCCCGGCGAGCGCGACCAGCGCCGCGAAGGGCACGACGACCAGCGCGGTCGCCTTGATCCCGGCGGCCAGGCCGAGCAGCACGCCGCCGGCCAGCAACGGGCCGGGACGCCCCGGACCCGACGCCACCACCGCCAGCCCGACGACGAGCAGGCCGATCATCAGCGCGTCGTTGTGCGCACCGGAGATCAGGTGCACCCCGACCAGCGGCGAGCCGAGCGTCAGCCACAGCGCCCGCCCGGGTGCCACCCCACAGCGGCGGGCCAGCACCGGCAGCCCCGCCACCACCAGGCCGACCCCGGCCACCGCCAGCACCCGGAACAGCACGATGCTGCCGACCAGTGAGTCCGTCATCGCCACCACCGCGCCGGAGAGCAGGACGAACAGTGGCCCGTAGGGGGCCGGGGTGTCCCGCCAGATCGGCGAGACCGTCTCCAGCCACGGGCACGGCAGGGCCGACACCCCCTGCTCGTACGGGTTGAAACCGGCCGCGTAGGTCGCACCCTGGCAGGCGTACGCGTAGACGTCCCGGCTGCCCAGCGGGGGCGCGACCAGCAGCGGGACCAGCCAGAGCCCGGCGGTGACCAGCGCCCACCGGACCGACGGGACCCGGTCGCGCAGCGCCCACCACGCCCCGGCCATCAGCCCCAGCCCGACAATCCACAGAGCAATGAGCAGGGGCCCGTTCGGGCCCTGCCAGATGCTGACCGGGGTGAGCCGGTGCGGCGAGGAGGGCAGCGCGCCGCCCAGGAAAGCAGCGACGGCGAGCATCGTCGAGCCGGCCAGACCGGTCCAGCGCGCTAGTGGGAAGGGCATGGAAGGACATGCTGCCAGTACGGCGGTGACGACCCGGTGGTGGGCCGCGCCGGTCAGCAGTGGTGCGCCGGCACGAGGTGGCTGGAGATCGAGAAGTCACCTGGGGCGTGCACGCTGACCTCGGTCCACCCGTCGCGCCCCGGCCGCAGGCAGCCGTTTGCCGCCGACAGCGAGAGCCAGCGCGACCACCGTACGCGGACCTGCACGTTCCCGGTCCGGTCAGCCGTGAACCGAATCCCGGCCTGGTCTGCGGAGACCAGCCGTCCCGGAGCACTCACTATCGGCGCGGGGTCGGCGACGGCGTACAGCCGCCAGTCCGCGTTGCGCCACACCTCACGCAGGTAGGGCTGGCCGGCGAGCACCAGCTCGGCCTCGTCCCGCGCCCACCGGTCGGGTGGCGCATCGGGCGCGACGGCGACATAGTGGACGGCATTGGCGCGCAGCCATTGCGCGTACGAATCGGCGGTCAGCCGGCCGGTGTAGAAGACGGCGTTACGGTCCGCGTCGACCTGTCGTTCCCAGCCCCGGGCCAGCGGGACGGTCGGTGGGAGGTACGCCGACTCCCAGTGGTCGCGCAGCGGCACCACCTCGGCCCGGCCCACCGGTTGCCGTCGGGCCAACTCGTCGACGAGCGGACGGTAGAAGGCGGCACCGCTCTCCACCGAGCCGGCGCGCGTCACGTCGCTGACCATCACCGGGTTCTGCCACCAGACGGCGGCGACGAGCAGACCGACCAGCCATGGTCTGCGCACCGGAGCGAAGCCGGCGAGCAGCGGCAGGACGAAGAGCATCGGCAGCCGAAGGGCATTGGAGCCGATCGGGCTGGGCAGGTAGAAGGCGGCGACCAGCAACACCACGGTCAGCAGCGCACCCACGCGCAGCACCCGGTGCTGCCGGCCGACGACGGCGTACCCCAGCACGGCCAGCGCCACGTTGATCCGCATCGACTCGGCCGAGTACGGCTGGGTGCCGCCGTTGCCGAACAGCACCGCCATCGGCGCGAGGGCGAGCGCGGGGGTGATGCTGAGGACGAGGCCTTCGGTCACCGGGCCGGTGGCCCGCCAGCCACCCGGCAGGGATCTTCCCGAGCCGTCGCCTCGTTGCAGGGTGGCCAGCAGCACCGCGGCACCGGCCAGTCCGGTGAACAGCCCGGCGACCGGGCTGGCCCAGGTGGCGAGGGCGGCGAGCAGGGCGGCCACGGCCAACCGCAGCGGCCGGACCGGTCGTTCCACCGCCACCGCGCAGAGGGCGAGCAGCCCGAACGCGAGCCCGACGGCGAAGGTGATCCGGCCGCTCGCCAGGTTCCCGACCAGCACCACCGCGCCCAGGACCGCGCCCAGCAGGCAGCGGCGGGCGCCGAAGCGCACAAACAGCCAGGCCAATGCCGCCGACGAGACGACCGCCGCCAAGGCGCCGAGCGGCCGTACGCCGACCAGCGCGCCGAGCAGTTGGGTATAGAGGCTGTAACCGGCCTGGTTGACGCCGCCGTACCAGGCGAAGTCGATCGGGGCCAGGCCGTTGCGGGCGGCGAAGCCCGCGCGGGCGACCTGGGCCGACAGGTCGGTGCCCATCGGCGGGGCGAGCAGGAATGCGACGGCGAGCAGCAGCGACACCGCCAGCGCCGCGAGGACGGGACGCGCGGACTGCTCACGGCGGGTCGTCGGCACCGAGCAGTCCTACCACGGTGCGCGCGGTAACACCCGACCGGGGTCTTCGCCCACCCTCAGCGCCCCGGCACCCGGTCTCACTGTCAGGGGCGGGTGGGGCGGACCGGGGAGGGGCGGGCGCGGACGTGCAGCCGTTCCCCCTGCGGCCCGAAGAGGCTGAGGATCTCCGCCGGGGCGTCGTACGGGTTGCCGAACCAGTGCGGTGTCCGGGTGTCGAACTCGGCGACCTCGCCGGCGTCGAGGGTGAGGTCGTGCCCGCCGAGCAGCAGCCGTACCCGGCCGGAGAGCACGTAGAGCCACTCGTACCCCTCGTGCACCTGCTGGGTCGGCTCCCCCACCGGCACCCCGGGTGGGTAGATCATCTTGTACGCCTGGACGCCACCGGGGCGGCGGGTCAGCGGCACGATGGTGACCCCGTGCCGGAGCATCGGCCGGGGATGGACCCGGGGGTCGCCGGTCTGCGGTGCGCCGACCAGGTCGTCCAGCGGCACCCGGTGGAATCGGGCCAGGGCGAGCAGGAGCTCCAGGGTGGGCCGCCGCCCGCCGGACTCCAGCCGGGACAGCGTGCTGACCGAGATGCCGGTCGCCGCGCCGATCTGGGCCAGGGTCACGCCGCGCTGTTGGCGCAGCGCCCGTAGGCGCGGCCCGACGGTGGTCAGCACCTCGTCCGGAGCGCCGGTCCCCGTCTCGCCCGGGTCGGCCCACTGCCCCGACCCGCCAGCGCGGCCCGGCCGATGCTCTGCCGCCTGGTCCGTACGGTCGTCGGTCACCGCACCAGTTTGCCATTCCGGCAACGATTTTTGGCAACCGGGCGATCGACGCGGACGATCCGGAGCATCGGCGGGACGGACCCGCCCGCGAGGAGGCAGAGACCATGACGTACCCGGTGGTGCACGACGTGGTGGTGGTCGGCGGCGGCGCGGCCGGGCTCAGCGGCGCGCTCGCCCTGGGCCGGTTCCGCCGTGACGTGGTGGTGGTCGACGGCGGCGCCCCGCGCAACGCCCCGGCCGACCACGTGCACAACTACCTGACCAGCGAGGGTGTCCCGCCCGCCGCGCTCTACGCGACGGGCCGGTCGGAGGTGGCCCGGTACGGGGTGACCGTGCTCGACGGCACGGTCACCGCCGCCCACCCGGTCACCGCCGCCCACCCAGGCGACACCGGCCCGGCGGGCGACCCCGGCCCAGGCGACGCCCACCCAGGCCATGCCGGCCCGGCGGGCGACACCCACCCGGCGCGGTTCGCGGTGACCCTGGCCGACGGCCGTACCCTGCACGCCCGGCGGTTGCTGGTCACCACCGGCCTGGTCGACGAGCTGCCCGACGTGCCGGGGCTGGCCGACCGGTGGGGTCGGGACGTGCTGCACTGCCCGTACTGCCACGGTTGGGAGGTACGTGACCAGGCCGTCGGGGTGCTCGCCACCGGTCCGATGGCCGCCCACCAGGCGCTGCTGTTCCGCCAGCTCACCGACGACGTGGTGGTCTTCACGCACACCGCCGGCCCGCTGCCCGCCGACGAGGCGGAGAAGCTGGCCGCCCGGGGCGTCACGGTGGTCGACGGCGAGGTGGCGGCGGTGGAGGTCACCGCCGACCGGCTCACCGGCGTACGACTGCGTTCCGGCCGGGTGGTCCCCCGGGAGGCACTGGTGGTGGCCCCCCGGTTCGACGTCCGGGCCGCTTTCCTCACCGGACTCGGCCTGACCACCGAGGACTTCGGCGTCGGCGGGCACGTCTTCGGCGACCGGATCGCCGCCGATGCCACCGGCGCGACCGGGGTGCCCGGCGTCTGGGCGGCCGGCAACGTCACCGACCCGCAGGCCACCGTGATCGCCGCCGCCGCAGCGGGCCTCAAGGCCGCCGCCGCGCTCAATGCCGACCTGATCGACGAGGACACCGGCCGGGCGGTGGCCGCCCACCGCGCCGCCGGAGCCATCACCGGAGCCTCCGGAGACGGGCACGGGATCGACGACGACCCGACGGTGGACGAGGAGACCGCCCGGCACTGGGACGAGCTGTACCGGGCCCGGGAGCGGTACTGGAGCGGACGGCCCAATCCGCACCTGGTCGACGTGGTCGGGCCACTGCCCGCCGGCACCGCCCTCGACCTGGGCTGCGGGGAAGGCGGCGACGCGGTGTGGCTGGCCCGGCAGGGCTGGCGGGTGACCGCCGTCGACGTCTCCACCGCCGCCCTGGAGCGGTCGGCCGCCGCGGTGACGGCTGCCGGGGTGGCCTCCCTGGTCGACTTCCAGCGACACGACCTGGCCCGGACCTTCCCGACCGGCATGTTCGACCTGGTTTCGGCGCAGTTCCTCCAGTCGCCGCTGGACTTCCCCCGGACCGAGGTGCTGCGGGCGGCGGCCCGGGCGGTCGCCCCCGGCGGGCGGCTGCTCGTGGTCGAGCACGGTGCGGTGCCCCCGTGGGGCAACGCCGAACATCACCACGTACGGTTCCCCACCCCGCAGGAGACCCTGGCCGACCTCGACCTCGACCCGGACGGGTGGCACGTCGAACGGCTGGACGCGCCGCAGCGGCAGGCCACCGGCCCGAACGGCGAGACCGGCACCCTGATCGACCACCTGGTGCTGGTCCGCCGCCGGTGACGGGGCCGGCCGGGTCACCGCACCGGCGGCGGGGCTCAGGCCTCCAGGACCCGCTGCATGGCGGCCCGGGACCGCCGGGCGGTCCGCAGGTACTCGTCGAGAAACTCCCCCGGGTCGTCGGCGCCGAGCAGCCGCACCACGCCGGCCAGCTCCACCCCGTGCCGGGGCAGCTGGTCGCCGGCCCGGCCCCGGACCAGCATCAGCGCGTTGCGGACCTGCGCGGCGAGGGTCCACCCGGCGGCCATCGCGGCGGCGTCCGCCGGGTCGACCAGCTTGGCGTCCCGGGCCGCCGCGAGGGCGTCGAGGGTACGCGTGCCGCGCAGCTGCGGGTACGCCCCGGCATGCCGGAGCTGGAGCAGCTGCACCGCCCACTCGACGTCGGCCAGGCCACCCCGGCCCAGTTTGGTGTGGGTGGCCGGGTCGGCCCCCCGGGGCAGACGCTCGTTCTCCACCCGGGCCTTGATCCGCCGGATCTCGACGACCTGCTCACGGGTCAACCCGTCGGCCGGATAGCGGACCGGGTCGACCATCGCCTCGAACTCGGCGCCCAGGTCGGCGTCGCCGCAGACGAACCGGGCCCGCAGCAGCGCCTGCGCCTCCCAGACCCGGGACCAGCGGGCGTAGTACTGGGCGTAGGCGGCGAGGCTGCGGACCAGCGGGCCCTGACGTCCCTCGGGGCGCAGGTCGGCGTCGACCCCGAGCGCCGGATCGGGGGCCGGGGCGGCGAGCAGCCGGCGCAGTTCCTCGGCGATCGCGTGCGCGGTGGCGCTCGCGGTGCTCTCCGCCACCCCGTCCGGCAGGTCGTAGACGAAGAGCACGTCGGCGTCGGAGAGGTAGTTCGACTCGTACCCGCCGAGACGTCCCAGGCCGATCACCGCGAACCGCAGGCCGGGCAGCGCCGGCTGGGCCGCCCGGACGGCGCGCAACGCGGCGGACAGGGTGGCGTCGGTGACGAAGGACAGCCCGGTGCCGACCCGGGTGACGTCGGCCAGCGGGCCGGTCGGCATGCCGCGCTCGGGGCGCGGGGCCAACCCGCCGGCCCGGCTGAGCACGTCGGCGCAGGCGATCCGGACGAGTTCCCGGCGGCGCAGCGCGCGTACCGCCCGGGTCGCCTCGACCGGGTCGGCGTGCCGGGCCGCGGCGGCGGCGAACCCGTCACAGAGCACCTCCCTCGGCCGGGGGGTCAGCTCGTTCTCCTCGGCCAGCAGCCGCAGCGCCTCCGGCTCCCGGGCCAGCAGGTCGGCCGCGTACCGGGACGACGACAGCACCCGGGCCAGCCGGCGGGCCACCGGGCCGGAGTCGCGCAGCAGCCGCAGGTACCACGGGGTGCTGCCGAGCTTGTCGGAGACCTGCCGGTAGTTGAGCAGCCCCCGGTCCGGTTCGGGCGCGTCGGCGAACTCGCTGAGCAGCACCGGCAGCAGGGTCCGCTGGATGGCGGCGGTTCGGCTCACCCCGCCGGTGAGGGCCTGGAGGTGACGCAGCGCCCCGGCCGGGTCGGCGAAGCCGAGGATCTCCAGCCGGTGCCGGGCCGCCTCCGGGGTGAGTCGCAGCCCGTCGGCGGGCACCCGGGCCACCGACTCCAGCAGCGGCCGGTAGAGCAGCTTGGCGTGCAGCCGGCGTACCTCGGTGGCGTGGGCGACCCAGTCGGCGCGGAAGCTCTCGACGGCGCTGCGGCCCGGGATGGCGGCGTAGCCGAGCGCGGCGGCCAGCCAGCGCAGCGCGACCGGCTCGGCCGGCACGGTGTGGGTACGCCGCAACGCCTGGAGCTGGAGCCGGTGCTCGACGCCGCGCAGGAAGCGGTACCCGCGCAGCAGCGCCTCACCGTCGGCCCGCCCCACGTAGCCACCGGCCACCAACGCGCGCAGCGCCGGCACGGTGCCCGGCACCCGCAGCGACTCGTCGCCCCGGCCGTGCACCAGTTGCAGCAGTTGGACGGCGAACTCGATGTCCCGCAGCCCGCCGGGACCGCGTTTGATCTCGCGGTCCAGCTCCTTCGGCGGGATGTTGTCGATGATCCGACGTCGCATGGCCCGGACGTCGGAGACCGCCTCGGGTCGTTCGGACGCCCGCCAGACCAGCGGGGCGAGGGCGTCGACCCACTCGCCGGCCAGCTCCAGGTCACCGGCGGCCGGGCGGGCCTTGAGCAGCGCCTGGAACTCCCAGGTACGGGCCCACCGTTGGTAGTAGGCGAGGTGGCTGGCGAGGGTGCGGACCAGTGGCCCCCGGTTGCCCTCGGGGCGCAGCGCGGCGTCCACCGGCCAGGCGACCAACCCGCAGATGTGGATCAGGCGGGCCGCGACGGTGGTCGCGGCGGGCAGGTCCGCGTCGGTCGCGGCCACGAAGATCACGTCGACGTCGGAGACGTAGTTCAGCTCGTCGCCGCCGCACTTGCCCATCGCCACCACGGCCAGCCGGGGCCGGGGCGTCCCCGCCGGCAGTTCGGCCACCGCTATCTCGTACGCCGCCGTCAGGGTGGCGTCGGCCAGCGCGGAGAGCGCGGCCATCACCTGCTCCAGGCCACGCCCGCCGGTCAGGTCGGCCGCCGCGATCCGCAGCAACGCCAACCGGTACGCCTGCCGCAGCACCGCCACCGGCGCGGTGGCGGTGGTCAGCCGGCCGGCGAGGGCCAGGTCGAGCCGGCCGTCGGCGGTAGGGGCCAGCCCGTCCGGGGCGGTGCCGAGCACCGTCCACTGCCCGGGGTTGGCGACCAGATGATCCCCCAGGGCGGAGGAGGCGCCGAGCACGGCGACCAGCCGGCGGCGCAGGCCCGGGTCGGCGGCGAGCCCGGCCAGCAGGGCCGATCCGACCGCGCCGTTGCCGGCGGCGCGGCGCTCGGTCTCCACCATCCGGTGCAGTTGGCGCAGTGCCAGATCCGGGTCGGCGGCGCGGGAGAGCGCGGCGAGCAGGTCGGCTGCCGGGCGGTCGGTGGGCTCCTGCTCGTCGGCCTGCCACAGCCCGAGCCCGTCCGCGCCGAGCAGGTCGGCGGCGCGAACTCCGCCGTCGCCCTCGGCGAACCCGTAGCGGGCGAGTCGTCCCCTGGTCGGTCTGCTCATCTCAGTGGCCGAGCAGCGGCAGGCTGCGGCGGGTGTCGTCGTCCAACTCGCCGAGGGCGAGGGCGGCGAACCGGACGGCGAACGGTTGCCAGACCTCCTCGACGTCGGCCATCACCCGCTCGCAGGCGGCCACCACCAGTTCCTCGTCGTAGCCCAGCTCGGCCAGGAGGGTGGAGTCACGGGCCCATTCGGCGATCATCGCGGTGTCGCACTCGATGTGGAACTGGAGGCCCCAGGCCCGGTCGCCGAGCCGGAACGCCTGGTGCGGGTAGCGGGTCGAGGCGGCCAGCAGGGTCGCGCCCCGGGGCAGCTCGGTGATCTCGTCGGAGTGCCACTGGAGCACGTCCGGGATCAGCGGCACGTACCGGAACAGCAGGTCACTTTCGGCGGCGTCACGCCGGCCGACCACCCCCGGGCCCACCTCGGGGCCGGACGGGCTGCGCTCCACCAGGCCGGCGTGCGCGGTGGCCAGCAGTTGCGCGCCGAGGCAGACGCCGAGGGTCGGCACCCGGTGGCGCACCGCCTTGCGCAGCAGCCCCTCCAGCTTCGGGAACCAGGAGGCCCCGGGCGTGCCGTCGGGCGTCGGGTAGGCCCGCTGGTCGCCGCCGAGCACCACCAGCGCCACGTACCCGTCCAGGTCGTCGGGGAGGTCGTCCCCGGCGTGCGGACGCAGCACCCGCAGCTCCAGGCCCCCCTCCACCAGCCATTCCCCCAGCCGGCGGGGGTCGTCGGTCGGGTCGTTCTCGATCACCAGTGCGGTTCCCACGCCGTCGAGGCTATCGGGTACGTCGACCGCCACCCGGAACGCCTCGGCGATAGGCTCTGCCGCTGTGATCGCCGACCACTCGTCCGTCCTGCGTCCACCCGTGCTGCGCGAGGGCGACACGGTGATGCTGGTCTCGCCGTCCGGGCCGACCCGCCCGGAACGGGTGGCACGCGGCATCGAGCTGCTGACCGGCTGGGGGCTGCGTCCGGTGGTGGCACCCCACGCGTACGCCCGACGGGGTTACCTCGCCGGTGACGACGCGCTGCGCGCCGCCGACCTGAACGCCGCCTTCGCCGACCCGCAGGTACGCGGGGTGATCTGCACCCGGGGCGGTTACGGCGCGCAACGGATCGTCGACCTGATCGACATGGCCGCCGTCCGCCGGGATCCGAAGGTGGTGGCCGGGTTCTCCGACATCACCGCCCTCCAGTTCGCGCTCTGGCGGGGCGCCCGGCTGGCCGGCGTGCACGGTCCCGGGGCGGCCTGGGTCGACCAGCGGACCCCGCTGCGTTCGGCGGAGTCGCTGCACACCGCATTGATGACCACCGCACCGGTGACCGTCGAGGCGGTGCCCGGGGAGGAGACCCATCCGGTCCGGGTCCCCGGCCGGGCGGTGGGCCGGCTGCTCGGCGGGAACCTCTGCCTGATCACCGCCACCCTCGGCACCCCGGACATGCCGGACCTGACCGGAGCGGTGCTGCTCGTCGAGGAGGTGCAGGAGCCCCCGTACAAGGTCGACCGGATGCTCACCCACCTGCGCCGCGCCGGGGCGCTGGACGGCCTGGCCGGCGTCGCGGTGGGCCAGTTCACCGACTGCGCGGACGGCTGGGACACCACCGTCGTGGACGTCCTCACCGAGCGCCTGGGCGACCTCGGCGTGCCCGTCCTCGGCGGCCTCCCGATCGGCCACGGCCCCAACCAGCTCACCGTCCCCGTCGGCACCGAAGCCACCCTCGACACCACCACCAACACCCTCACCATCTCCCCCGCCGTCCACTAACCCCCTCCCCTCCCCCTCCCGGACCCGGCCCGGTGATCAAGAGGTTTGCGGGATCGGTAAGCGCATTCCTGACCGAAACCGACCGACAGCAGCAGCGCGCCGACCGGCAGAACGAGTTCGCCGAGGCGCTGGCCAAGGAGCTGGGGGTGGACACCGACCAGGTGACCGCCGCGCTGGACAAGGTGCGCGAGCAGTACAAGGACAAGGCCGACGACAAGCACAAGGGCAAGGACAAGGGTGACCGGCCGGAGCGCCCGTCGGCCGAGGACCGGCAGGCGAAGCTGACGGAACGGCTGGACCAGGCGGTCAAGGACGGCAAGCTCACCCAGGAGCAGGCCGATGCGATCACCAAGGCCGTCGAGGCCGGGGTCTTCCCGGGCGCGGGTGACCGCGGCCACCACGGCGGCCCCGAGGGTACGCCCGACAAGTGACCCGGACGGGCACCGTCGCCCGCCCGGACACGCCCTCCCGCCCGGTCGGACACCCCACGCGGCGGTGCCCGACCGCGTCAGGCCACGACAGGCCCCTCCACCGGATCACCGGTGGAGGGGCTTCGCGTGGACGACGACAACCGCACCCGGACAGCCCGGCTCAGCGGGCGGGGGGTGGGCTGAAGACGCCGAACTGGTTGCCGGTGGGATCGAGCAGGCGGGCGTGGACGAGACCGCTCGGCGCGCTCACCGGCGGCGTCAGCACCGTCGCGCCGGCCGCCTCGGCCCGCCGGCAGGTCCCCGCCACATCGGCCACCTCGGCGTAGTAGACCGCGTAGTGCGACGCGTCGCCGCCGACGGCCCGGATCGCCCCACCGATCCCCTGCTCCCCCTCAGCCAGCGGGCGCTGCGCGGCCGGGGCGAGACCGCCCGCAGCTCCTCCACCAGGGCGTAGAGACGATCCGTCCGGTTCACCCCGACAGGCTAGACCGCAGGCCCGACAGCCTCGTTCAGGCGATGCAGGCGCAGACGATCAGAGCCGCCCCGAAGTGGGTGGCGGCGCTGACCCGGGCGGCCGGGTGCGGCTCGTCGGAGCAGATGACCTCGCCGAGCCGGCCCGGGGTGAGCAGGTCGAGCACGCCGAAGGCCAGCGCCATGACGGCCAACCCGATCAGCCCGAAGATCACCGTCGAGGCGAGCCCCTTGGCGAAGTCGTCGTAGCTGGTCAGGATCGCGGTGAAGACGATGCCGGCGACGCCGAGCTGGTTGGCGGCGAGCAGCAGCCCGGCGTTGCCGTTGCGCCGTACCCAGATCAGCTCGCGCAGCTTGCCCGGGGTGAGCACGTCGACCAGCACGAAGCCGGCCGCCATCAGCGCCACCCCGACGACACCGAACACGACGCTCTGCCATGCTCCGGTGAGCAGATCCTCCAGCACCGACGGCCTCCCGACCTCTCCGCCCGGCGCGGGTGCCGGCACGGTGATCGAGACGATAGCGGCACCGCGCCACCCCCGACAGCCCCGGACCGTCGACGGCCCCGGGCTACAGCGACAGGTAGCGCTGCCGCTCGTACGGGGTGACCTCACGGCGGTACTGCTCCCACTCGGCCCGCTTGTTGCGCAGGAAGAAGTCGAAGACGTGCTCGCCGAGCACCTCCGCGACCAGCTCGGAGCCGGCCATCACGTCGATCGCCTCGGAGAGGTTCTCCGGCAGCGCCTCGTAGCCCATCGCCCGACGCTCGTCGCTGGTCAGCGACCACACGTCGTCCTCCGCGCCGGGCGGCAGCTCGTAGCCCTCCTCGATGCCCTTCAGGCCCGCGCCGAGCAGCACCGCGAACGCCAGGTAGGGGTTGGTCGCCGAGTCCAGCGAGCGGACCTCCACCCGGGCCGAGTTCGGCTTGCCGTACGCGGGGACGCGGACCAGCGCGGACCGGTTGAGGTGACCCCAGCAGACGTACGCGGGGCTCTCGGTGATCCGGTCCGGCAGCGCCTGCGGGAAAAGCCGCTTGTACGAGTTGACCCACTGGTTGGTGACCGCGGTGTACTCCCGGGCGTGCATCAGCAGGCCGGCGATGAACGACTTCGCCACCTTCGACAGCTTCATCGGGTCGCCGGAGTCGTGGAACGCGTTGCGTTCGCCCTCGAACAGCGACAGGTGGGTGTGCATGCCGCTGCCCGGCTGGTCGGTGAAGGGCTTCGGCATGAAGCTGGCCTGCACGCCGGTGGAGAGCGAGACCTCCTTGACCACGTGCCGGAAGGTCATGATGTTGTCGGCGGTGGTCAACGCGTCGGCGTAGCGCAGGTCGATCTCCTGCTGGCCGGGGGCGACCTCGTGGTGGCTGAACTCCACCGAGATGCCGATCCGCTCCAGCGCCAGCACGGCCTGGCGGCGGAAGTCCCGCGCCACGGCGTGCGTGGTGTGCTCGAAGTAGCCGCCGGTGTCGACCGGGGTGGGCACCGAGCCGTCCTGCGGGCCGTTCTCCAGCAGGAAGAACTCGATCTCGGGGTGGGTGTAGAAGGTGAAGCCCTTCTCGGCCGCCTTCGACAGCATCCGGCGCAGCACGTGCCGGGGGTCGGCCCAGGACGGGCTGCCGTCGGGCAGCAGGATGTCGCAGAACATCCGGGCGCTCTCGCCGCTGACCCCACCCTCGAACGGGAAGACCTGGAAGGTGGTCGGGTCCGGCATGGCGACCATGTCGGACTCGAAGACCCGGGCGAACCCCTCGATGGCCGAGCCGTCGAACCCGATGCCCTCCTCGAAGGCCGCCTCCAGCTCCGCCGGGGCCACTGAGACGCTCTTGAGCGTGCCCAGCACATCGGTGAACCACAGCCGGACGAACCGGATGTCCCGCTCTTCCAGCGTACGGAGGACGAACTCCTGCTGACGGTCCACTTCCCCAACCCCTCGCCACGTACGTCCGGCACCGGTCGGCCGGTCCGTCCTGATCGCCCAGTCTTCACCGGCCTGGTTAAGCAGACGTTACGCGACCTGCCGCCGCCCGTCCTGCGGTGTCCCGACCGCCGGATCACCCGGCCCGCCCCGTGGGCCGGCACCCGGACGGCCGCAGGCCCGGAAAGGGTGGCCGTCGTCTCGTCGGAGCCGCCGGATCGACCGCCCGCCGCTGGGGCAAGATGAGGACATGCCCACCCTGCGTCTGGCCCTGTGCCAGGTCAATCCGACCGTCGGCGACACGGCCGGCAATGCCGAGCTGATCCGCGCCTGGACCCGCCGGGCCGCCGACGCCGGTGCCCAGCTCGTCGCCTTCCCGGAGATGACGCTCACCGGTTATCCGGTCGAGGACCTGGTCTTCCGCCGCTCCTTCGTCGCCGCCTCGCAGGCCGCGCTGCGCCGGCTCGCCGCCGACCTGGCCGCCGACGGCCTCGGTGACCTGCCGGTGGTGGTCGGCTACCTGGACGCCGACGGTCCGCCCCAGGTGGGCGGGGACGCCCAGCCGGGGCGGGGGGCCCGCAACGCCGCCGCGCTGCTGCACCGGGGCGGGGTGACGGCCACCTACTTCAAACACCACCTGCCCAACTACGGCGTCTTCGACGAGGACCGCTACTTCGTGCCCGGGGACACCCTGACCGTGGTGCGGGCCGGCGGGGTGGACGTGGCGCTGACCATCTGCGAGGACCTGTGGCAGGCCGGTGGCCCGTTCGCGGTGGCCCGACAGGCCGGCGTCGGCCTGGTGGTCAACATCAACGGCTCGCCGTACGAGCTGAACAAGGACGACGTCCGGCTGCCGCTGGTCCGCCGCCGGGCCGCCGAGGCCGGCGCCCCGATCGCGTACGTCAACATGGTCGGCGGCCAGGACGAGCTGGTCTTCGAGGGCGACTCGATGATCGTCACGGCCGACGGCGTCCTGCTCACCCGGGCGCCGCAGTTCGTCGAGCACCTGCTCGTGCACGACGTGGAGCTGGCCGGGGCGGGCCCGCACGCCGCCGACACCGAGGACCTGGCCGACGGGATGCGGGTGGTACGTCGTACCGTCGAGGTGATCCCGCCGGCCCCGACCGGACCGGCCGCCGACGGCGGCACGATGGCGCCGGTCGCCGACGAGGCCGAGGTGTGGCAGGCCCTGGTGCTGGGCCTGCGCGACTACGTCAACAAGAACCGGTTCCCCTCGGTGGTGCTGGGCCTGTCCGGCGGCATCGACTCGGCGGTGGTGGCGGCGCTCGCCGTCGACGCGCTCGGACCCCGGCGGGTGGTCGGGGTCTCACTGCCCAGCCAGCACTCCTCCGACCACTCCCGGGCCGACGCGGAGGACCTGGCCAAGCGGACCGGCCTGGACTACCGGGTCGAGCCGATCCAACCGATGGTGGACACCTTCCTGGCGAACATCTCGCTGTCCGGGGTGGCGGTGGAGAACCTCCAGGCCCGGGTACGCGGGGTGATCCTGATGGCGCTGTCCAACCAGGAGGGCCACCTGGTCCTCACCACCGGCAACAAGAGTGAGCTGGCGGTCGGCTACTCGACCCTCTACGGCGACTCGGTCGGCGGTTTCAACCCGGTCAAGGACGTCTGGAAGACGCTGATCTGGCGGCTGGCGAAGTGGCGCAACGCCGACGCGGCCCGCCGGGGCGAGACCCCGCCGATCCCGGAGAACTCCATCGGCAAGCCCCCGTCGGCCGAGCTGAGCCCCGGCCAGCTCGACAGCGACAACCTGCCCGACTACGACGTGCTGGACCCGATCCTGATCGGCTACGTCGACGGCGACCTGGGCCGGTCGGGGCTGGTGGAGTCCGGCCACGACCCGGCGGTGGTCGACAAGGTGCTGCGGCTGGTGGACACCGCCGAGTACAAGCGCCGGCAGTCCGCGCCCGGGACGAAGATCTCGATGAAGGCGTTCGGCCGGGACCGCCGCCTGCCGATCACCAACCGCTGGCGCGAGGACGGCGCAGGGACGGTGGGCGCTGCCTCGGTGGAGTGAAATCCTGCACTGTCGCCTGCCGTGAACCGGTCGTGCGGTGCGACGATCGCGACGGAACCCGGGGACCGCGACAGCGGCCTCGAGGAAAGGAGACAGCCATGGTGGAGTCCACCCCGACCGAGGTGACCGCCCTGTACGGCGGCCCGGCCACCCGGCGGGTCCGTACCCGCGACCTGATCGCCGCCAAGGAGCGCGGCGACCGGTGGGCGATGCTCACCTCGTACGACCAGTACACCGCCGCGATCTTCGACCAGGCGGGGATTCCGGCGCTGCTGGTCGGCGACTCGGCGGCGAACAACGTGTTCGGCTACGAGACCACCCTGCCGGTGACGGTCGACGAGTTGCTGCCGCTGGTCCGGGCCGTGGTCCGGGCGACCCGGCAGACGCTGGTCGTCGGCGACCTGCCGTTCGGCTCGTACGAGGAGGGGCCGACGCAGGCGTTGCGGACGGCGGTGCGGTTCATGAAGGAAGGCGGCTGCCACGCGGTGAAGCTGGAGGGTGGCCGGCGCTGCGCCGACCAGATCGCGGCGATCACCGGGGCGGGCATCCCGGTGATGGCGCACATCGGCTTCACCCCGCAGAGCGAGCACACCCTGGGCGGCTACCGGGTGCAGGGGCGCGGCGACACCGCCGACGAGGTGCTCGCCGACGCGCGGGCGGTGGCCGGGGCGGGCGCGTTCGCGGTGGTGCTGGAGATGGTGCCGGGCGACGTCGCCAAGCGGGTCACCGCCGAGCTGGCGATCCCCACCGTCGGTATCGGGGCCGGCCCGCACACCGACGCCCAGGTGCTGGTCTGGCAGGACATGGCCGGGCTGCGTACCGGTAAGGCGCCCCGGTTCGTCAAGCGCTACGCCGACCTGGCCGGAGCGTTGACCGAGGCGACCCGGCAGTTCGCCGACGAGGTGCGGGGCGGGGACTTCCCGGCCGCCGAGCACACGTTCTGACCGACCCGGGGCGGTGGGCGGTGAAACCACCGTCCACCGCCCCGCACGGGCCACCGCTGGGCCGTCGCCCCGCAGCACGGGCCGCGCCCCCGCACAGGCCGACGCTCCGTCCGGACCCGGGCTGCCGCATGCCCTGGTGGAGTCGCGCGCCGGGACGGGCAACCGCGGATCGGAGATAGCCGCTAGGGTTCCGCCTGTGGATCATGTTCGCTTGTCAACTGTTCTCCTGACCTGTGTCTCCGTGCTGGCCCTCGCGGCATGCAGCGGGGAAGCAGCGTCGACGACGGCCGCGCCGTCGGCCACCGCCTCCGCCGCTGCTCCGTCAGCCTCCCCCTCCGCTGCGGTCTCCTCGGCCGCCGGCTCCCCGGCCGCTGCCGCCGACCCGGCTGCCGACAAGAAGCTCTGCGAGGCGGCGAAGAAGATCGCCGAGGAGACGAAGGCCGATGTGGTGAAGGCCGCGATGTCGGGTGGCGACCCGACGCCGGCGATGAAGAAGGCCTACTCGGAGATGGCGACGGGGCTGGCGAAGGCCACCACCGGCACCTCCGGCAGCGAGGCGGCCACCGCGCTGAGCGCGTTCGGCGCTGCGGCCGGCAAGGTGGCGACCGCCCCGGACATGGACGCGGCAGCCAGTAAGCCCGAGTTCCAGAAGACCAGCGCGATGGCGAACAGCGCCTGCAAGAAGGCTGGCGTCAACATCAATTTCTGAGCCGTGCCCGCCGGTCGTACGCGGTGAGATCTTGGAGGAACCGGGCCCCACCCCGGGTGCCCTTCTCTTCCAAGATCCCACCGCGGGACGAGAGCGGACGGCCGCTCAGAGGTCGGTGACCCGGATGCCGGCGTGCGCCTTGTAGCGCTTGTTGATGGCGATCAGGTTGGCGGTGAACGCCTCGATCTGGTGGGCGTTGCGCAGCCGGCCGGCGTAGATGCCGCGCATGCCGGGAATCCGGGCGGCCAGCGCGCCGACGACGTCGACCAGTTCCCGTTCCTCGGTGCAGATCAGCACGTCGAGGTCGATCCGGTCGACCTCCGGGTCGGCCAGCAGCGGCGCGCTGACGTGGTTGAACGCCGCACAGACCCGGGAGTCGGGCAGCAGCGCCGCGGCCTGCTGCACGGCGCTGCCCTCGGCGACCGGCAGGGCGTACGGGCCCTGCTTGTCGAAACCGAGCGGGTTGACGCAGTCGACCACGATCTTGCCGGCCAACGGCTCGGCCAGCGCGGCGACGGTGGCGGCGTGCCCGTCCCACGGCACCGCGATCACCACCACGTCGCTGCGGCGGGCCACCTCGTCGTTGCCGGCGCCGGTCACGTCGACCCCGACGGGCATCCGGGGCAACGCGGCGATCTCCGCCGCCGCCTCGGCGGCCCGTTCGGCCGAACGGGACCCGATCAGCACCTGCTGACCGGCTCGGGCGAACCGGTAGGCCAGCCCCCGTCCCTGGTCGCCGGTGCCACCGATGATGCCGACGGTCAGCCCGGACACGTCGGGGAGGATGCTCGCGTCGTATGCCATGCGGCCATCCTCGCAAACCGCCCGTGTCCCGAGCAGCACGAGGCGCTGTGACCCTGACCGCCGGCCCGGGACACCCGGCCTGCGGCGACCGCGCCGGATTCGGCGACCGCGCCGCCGGACCACGCCGAACCCCGGCCAAGCCCGGTCGAGCCCGGTCGAGCCCGGTCGAGCCGAACCCCGGCCGAGCCGAACCCCGGCCGTGACGGGCCGGAGCGGACCGGGTCGGGCGGGTCAGGGCCGGGCGAAGAGGACCTTGCGGCCGACCGGGTCGGCGGTGACCAGGCGTACGCTGACCCGCTCGCCCAGCGGCAGCTCCCCGGTGCAGCGGGCCCGGACCGGCGGGTCGTCCAGCGCCACCGTCCCGCCGGGGATCCGGCCGGGTTTCGACTGGCCGTTCGGGGGCGCGTCCACGTCCAGCACCGCCGCCGCGAACGTCTCCCCCACCCGGTGCTCCAGCAGCACCGCCTCGGCCAGCTCGATCGCGCCCCGGGTGGCCGCGCCCGCCGTCCGGTCGGTCGAGGCCATCACCTCCGGCAGCCTGGACAGCGCCGACCGGGCCCACTCGGGCACCGGCCGGCCCTCGTACAGGGCCAGGCAGACCTCGGTGGCGTACCGGTCGGCCAGCCGGCGCAGCGGGGCGGTGACATGGGCGTACGCGGCGGCCACCCCACCGTGCTCCGGTTGCTCGGGCAGTTCGCCGTCGAACGCCGTGTACGCCGCCCCGCGCATCAGCTCGGCCGCCTGGTCGACGAAGGCGGCGGCCCGGGGCTGCGAGGCGTCCAAACCGGCCAGCACCTCGCCCACCCGTACCCCGTCCGGCCAGTGCACGCCCAGCGGGGCCGCCGCCGCGCGCAGCCGGGCCACCGCCTCCGGCTTCGGCGGCGGCATGGTGCGCAGCAGCCCGACCCGGCCGGCGAGCATGATGTCCGCCGCCGCCATCCCGGTCAGCAGGGAGATCTGGGCGTTGTGGTCCTCCATCGGGCCGGGGCCGCGCAGCACCAGCCGCCAGCCGTCCCCGTCGGGCTCGACGTCCTGCTCGGGCAGCGGCAGGTTGACCGCGCCCCGGCGCAGGCCACGGGCGGTGAGCAGGGCACCGATCTCGGGCAGCAGCGCGATCGGCTCGGGCAGTCGCCCGGCGTCGGCGGCCACCTGCACCCCCGCGTAGTCCAGCTTGGCGCGGCTGCGGACCCGGGCGCGTTCCAGCCCGACGGCGACGGTGGCCCCGTCGGCGTCGAGGTCGATGGTCCAGAGAACCGCCGCCCGGTCGACGTCGGGCAGCAGGCTGGCGGCCCCCTCGCTGAGGGTGTGCGGATGCAACGGCACGTTGCCGTCGGGCAGGTAGACGGTCTGCCCGCGCCGCCAGGTCTCCTCCTCCAGCGCACCGTCGGGACGGACGTGGGCGGCGACGTCGGCGATGGCGTACCGCACCCGGTAGCCGCCGGGCCGGCGACTGAGGTGCATCGCCTGGTCCAGGTCGCGGGAGGCGGCCGGGTCGACCGTGACGAACGGGACGTCGGTACGGTCGACCGCAGCGGGCAGCGGGGCGCTGGCCGCCTCGTCCGCCTCACGCTGCGCCGCGACCGGGAAGCCGTCAGGCAGTCCCCACTCGCGGCGCAGCGCGCCGAAGTCGATGCGGGGCGCGAGCACACGTCGGATGACCACGGGTCAATCCTGGCAGCGTGCCGCGTGATCCGCTCTCCGGCAGGCGGGCGACGGTCTCCGTACGGTCAGCCGGTGGCCTTCCGGGCGCGGGACCGGGCGCTGGCCGGTGCGGTGGCCCGAGCCGCCGCCGTACGGGCGGGGGCCTTGCGGGCGGTGACCTTCTTGGCGGTGACCTTCTTGGCGGTCGTCTTCTTCGCCGCCGCCTTGCGGGTCGTCGTCGTGCTCGCCTTCCTGGCCGGGGCCTTCTTCGCGGTCGACTTCGACGCGGGCGCCGTCTTCGCGGCGGCCTTCCGGGCCGGTGCCTTCTTCGCCGCCGTGGACTTCCTGACGGTCGTCGTCTTCTTGGCCGTAGTGGTCTTCTTGGCCGCGGCGGTCTTCTTCGCCGCGGTGGTCTTCTTCGCCGCCGCGGTCCTGGCGGTCGCCGTGGTCTTCTTCGCCGCCGTGGTCTTCTTCGCCGGCGCCTTCCTCGCGGGTGCCTTCTTGGCCGCTGCGGTCCTGGCGGTCGCGGTGGTCTTCTTCGCCGCCCCGGTGATCTTCCGGGCAGCGGCGGTGGTCTTACCAGCGGCCTTCTTCGCCGCTGTCTTCTTCGGCGCGGACGCCTTCTTGGCGGTGCTCCTGGACGCCGGCGCCTTCTTCGCCGTCGACTTCGACGCGGGGGCCTTCTTCGCGGTGCTCCGGGACGCCGGCGCCTTCTTCGCCGTGGTGGTCCTGCTGACCGCCGTCTTCCTGGCCGTGGCCGTGCCGGCGGCCGGGGACCGGCCCGAGCCGGCACCCGCCGCTTTCGCCGTCGCCCGGCCGGCCAACGCCTTGCGGGCCGGTGCCGTGGCCGTGGTGGAGCGGCGGGCCGCGGCGCTCCGGGTCGCGCCTGCGGTCCGCTCCGCCGCGGCGGTCTTCGTCGCGGCCGGGCGGGTGGTGGCCTTTCTTACTTCGGCCATCTCGTTCCCTCCTTGGGGACATGCTCCCGCGTGCCTCCTCACGGAGGCACGGAGTCCTCGACGCGGGCCGTCCCGCGCCGTTCAGTTGCCCTCCCCGGCCCAGCGGGCATCCTCGGCCTCCCACGCCTCGTTGCGCTCCTGCACCTTCTGCAGGGCGTTCTCCGCGTCGGCAGCCGAGGGATACGGTCCGAGAACGTGCTTGGCAGGGCACACGTCGGCATCGGTCTCGACCCGGTGGTGTCGGGTGCACCAGTAGTAGTGCGCACCACTTCCGCTGTCGTTCATGAGATCACTGTGCACCGGGCGCAGCCCGGCCGCCACCGGATCGCCGCAATTGGTCGCGACCACATCCACAGTAGACGTGCTCGGACGCCTCGGAGGCAGAACCGCGAAATCGGTCCCGACCGGCACGGGAGCGGCCGTACACCGCCCTGCCCCGGGTCGGATCGGGTGAACCGAAAGGCCGGTGGTACGGCCCGGGGACCACCGGCAGAATCGGCCATCGTGATCACGACGGGAACGTGTCCGCGCTGCGGGGCGGCGACGGTGTCGGTGCGCCAGGCGATGCCCTGGTGTGCGGGCTGCGAGTGGAACCTGGACGGCTACGACCCGGGTCGACGGGCACCCGAGTTCGGCTGGGCCTGGGTGGATCGGCGCACCTACCGGATCGCCGCCCGGCTGACTCGTCAGCAGTACGCCGCCCTCGTCGGGCGTCCGTTGGAGTCGGCCGGGTTGGGGCCGGCGGGGGTGGCGGCGGCGATCGGCGCACCCGTGCCGCAGGTGATCGGGGTGGACGGCAGCTTCAACGCGTACTCGACGTCGGTGGGGTTGCGTCGGCGACGGGTGCTCTGCCTGGGACTGCCGCTGTGGGGTGCCCTCGACGGGGCGGAGCGCGTCGCGTTGGTCGGCCACGAGCTGGGCCACTTCGTCAACGGCGACGTACGCCGGCTGCTGATCACCCAGCCCGCACTGACGATGCTCGGCGACGCCGCCGAGCTGTTCCGGCCGGCTCCCGGCGGCAGTGCCGGCGGGTTGCTGGAGATGATCGGTGACGCGTTGGGGCGGGCGATGTCATGGGTGCTGTCCAAGCTGCTCTTCGGCGGCCATCTGCTGCTGGTGTGGACGGCGTTGCGGGACAGCCAGCGGGCCGAGTACCTGGCCGACGAGCTGGCCGCCCGGGTGGCGGGCAGCGCCGGGGCCCGCGGCCTGCTCGACGTCCTGCTCAGCGGCGAGTCGGTGGCGCTGGTCGTGCGGCAGGCGTCCCGGGGCGGGCAGGGGCCCCGGGCGTGGCGGGAAGGGACGGCTCGGGCCCGGACGGCGGCGGCCGAGCGGATGCCGCTGGTGCGCCAGTTGTCGATCCGGGAACAGGTGTCGCTCTTCGCGTCACACCCGCCCGCCGGGCTGCGCCATCAGATGCTCACCGCCCGCGCCCGGCACGAGCCGCGGGTGCTGCTGAGCGAGAGCCGAATGGAGCGGATCGACGCGGAGTTGACCCGACAGTACGAGGGAGTGGCTCGGATCGTCGCCTGGTCCGGTTGAGCCCTCGCCCGTGGTGTTCAGGCGGGGGCGGGGGCGGGGGCGGGGGCGCGTCCACCGGCTCGGCGCGTGCCGTCCGGGTCACCCGGATCGGCGCGGACGGCGGTGGGGCCGGCGGGGTTTGGCCGCGGTGGTCACCAGATCGGAGAATTCTGCCCTTCCACCCCGGACCGGGTACTTGGTATCAGCTCGCCCTGAGATGGGCCATCCCTCGGCGTGGTCCTCTTGATGGGACTGCCGGCCGACGGGGGTCGGCCGGACAGGCCGATGGGCCCGCCCCAGCTGCAGTCGGGGCGGAGAGTGTGCGAGCCTCGTCAGACCTCTTGCGGCACCGCCACCGCCTGACACTCGGGCGGACGACGAAGGTGACTGTGGCGCCGCACTGTCGAACTGGGAGAACACCACCGTGGCAAGCCTTGACGCCGCCCTGAAGAACGCGATGGGCATCGATGGAGCGATTGGGGTGGCGCTCGTCGACTACAGCAGCGGGATGACCCTCGGCGTGGCCGGCGGCACCGGCGAGATCGATCTGACCGTCGCCGCCGCCGGCAACACCGACGTCGTCCGCGCCAAGATGCGTACCCTCGAAATGCTCAACATCGAGGACGAGATCGAGGACATCCTGATCACCCTCGGCACCCAGTACCACCTGATCCGGCCGCTGAGCGCCCGCAACGGCAAGGGGCTCTTCCTCTACCTGATGGTGAGCAAGAGCCGGGCCAACCTGGCCATGGCCCGCCACCAACTGCGCACCATCGAGGAGAACCTGGAACTGTGAGCGTCGCAGACAGCGCCGGGAGCACACTGCCGCGCCGGTCCGCGGGCGCCACCGGCCTCCCGGCGCCCCGGTCGTACCCGCCGTCGCTGGCCGGGGATCCGTCGCTGCCGTACCAGGCGATCAGCCGGCAGCTCGCGGAGCTGCGGCACCAGATCCCCGGGGTGCACGGCTGCGTGCTGAGCGGCGTCGACGGCCTGCTCATCACCCACAACCTGCAGACCGACGTGGACCCGAACGACCTGGCCGCGATCGCCGCGACCACCTTCGGCCTCGGCCGGCAGGTCGGCCTGCGGCTCGGTCAGGGCGACTTCCGGCAGTCCACGGTACGCAACGAGCACGGTTACCTCAGCGTCTACTCGGTCAGCAGCCAGGCCCTGCTCGCCGTGGTCGGTGAGGACACCATCAACGTCGCCCGGCTGCACCTGCACGCGCCGACGGTCGCCGCCCAACTCGCCGTACTGCTCGATCACACCGTGGCGAACGCCTGACCCGGAGGGCGGGGGCGGCGACGGGCTCGCGGTCCCCGCCGCCCGCACCCGGACGCCCCTCACCCCACCGGGGCCGGGCACCCGACCGGTCGGTGAACGCCAGGATCTCCGCCAGGCTGGCCACGCAGCCCGCCGAGCCGGCCGGCGCCGAGGTCGAACCCGACTGGGCCCACTTCCCCGGCCGGCCCGGCCAGCGGCGAGGTCGAACCCGGCCCCACGGGCCTCTCCACGCGACTCCGCCGGCCGGCGGAGTCGCCACCACACCCCTGAGTCGATCCCAGAACCGGCTTCCCGAAATAATCACCACTGCCGGGAAACAGCTATTAAAGAAGGGCCGAGAACGCGCGGCGGTAATGACCGTTGACCTCGGAAGTTACTGCGACGACATATGAATGTGATCAAGTCAACGCATGGCAGACTCCGCACTGGAACAGGCGACGCGGGGCGCGCGTCGACCACTTCTGGCAATGTCAGGGCTGATTGCACTGACCGTTCCGCTGGTAGCCACCCCCGCCGAGGCAGAGCGCACAGCCGTCGCAGGAATCAGCATGCCGCAATGCGCCTGGTCGTCGAAGTACGGGGCGACAAGCCTGAACGCCTACTGGCCGGACACCGCCGCCACCTACTGGTCGACCATCTACCCGGTCACGCCGGGCCTGGAGATCACCATCTCCGGGGTTTTCCCCGACGCCCGATACGCGTCCTTCAACGTGTACGACGACAAGCCGACCTACTTCACCCGCAACGGCGTCAACTCCAGCCTGCCCGATTACCTGATCACCCCGGACACGGGCAGCCTGAATCCGTGGCAGACCAGTGGGGCGGCACCGGGCGGCCGGTTCACCCTCACGATCACTCCCGAGGTGACCTTCGGACAGACCAACCAGTTGCCACTGGCCCGCGAGGACGCCCTGCCGGGTGCGAAGGCATCGGTGATCTTCCGGGTCTATCTGCCCGCCGGTGGCGATTCGACGGTGGTCCTGCCCACCATGACCCTCACCCAGGACGGGGTGTCACAGACCCTGCCGTCCTGCTCCTCCGGGAGCACCGCCCTCAACCCGCCACCGGCAGCAGACGCAGGGAAGGCGGGGTCGGACAGCAAGGGTGGGTCCGGAAGCCCCGGTCATCCCGGCAGCGGACCAGGCGGGCCAGGCGGGCCAGGCGGGCCAGGACATCATCCGGACGGACCCGACCCTGGCAACCCCGGCGGACCTGGACCCAACGGACCTGGACATCCCGGCGGACCTGGACCCGGCGGACCGGGCGGACCAGGCGGACCCGACCCCGGCGGGCCTGGCGGCCCTGGTGGACCGGGGGGCCCAGCGCATCCCGGTGGGCCTGGGCTGCCCGAGGAGAGCAGCCAGAAGGTCTTCACGCGGACGTCCGAGGTGGAGAATCTCGCGCCGAACCCGGACAACGCCTATCTCGGCGCCTGGATCAGTCCGCCGGAGGCGGACCAGGTCGTGGTGATCCGGGGCCGGGCACCCCGGGCGGTCTCCGGCAACCATCCGGGAGTCTGGCCCCGCCGGCACGCCGACCTGCGTTACTTCTCGATGTGCACCAACCTGGGCGGCCAGCTCAAACCCGTCGTGATCAACCGGTTCGCCGACGCGCCGCCGAGCCTGGGATGCCGCTACGACGACGACACCCGCCTCGACCGGCACGGCTACTACACGTACGTCCTTGGCCGGGAGCAGCAACGCACGGCGATCGAGGCCGTCGACGGTGCCACCTTCCTGCCCTTCTCCGTCTCCTATCCCTCGGCCCCGCACATGGTCCTGCTCCGGAACCTGCTGCCGGTCGCCGAGTTCCCGCACGCCACCCAGAACGTGCCGGTGAACAGTTCGGCGGAGACCGCCGCCACTGTCATGGGGCCGCACTACCCGCTGTTGAAGGTCTGTTCCCTGGCCGACCTCGCGGCCGACGGACCGCACGGCTGCACCACCTGACCCGAGCGGGTCGGAGCGTCGTCGGGGCGTCAACGTCGTCAGTCGTCGACCAGGAAGCTGGTCGACAACTGACGAGTCGACCTGAAGCCAGATCAACATTGCCAGACCCACTGATCCGGGGCGGAGCCTGGCGACAGCCGACACAGGCCGTCGCCAGGCCGTCAGGCGCGTCAGGGCGTCAGGGCGTCAGGTCGCCATCCCCGAGCCGAGCGGGCAGACGCCGGTTCTGTCGACCGGCATCCCTCCCCGACACAGGCGTGATCGTCCGTCATTCTTGAGCTGCCCCTTGTGTGATCCCGTCCGCGCCTGATTGTTCATTCATCACGATGCCTGTTGCCTGACCAGCCGAGTCCGCCCACCATGGCATTGGGTGATCAACCGAGCACTAACGGTGCTCAGGCGGATCTATCGAAGGGACCGGCATGCAACTGACGGGACAGCCTCGAGGATCGAAGACGGGCACGTGGTCAGCGGGGGCCCTGCACACGCTCCGAGCCGTCGCGGTGATCGCCCTGATGCTCGGGGTCGCCTCGGTGTTCGCCGCACACCGGCAGTTGCGCGGCACCGACGATCATCTGCAAGACATCCCCGATACCCACCGGTTACGTCATTCTCGGCGAGGGCTCCTCGGGATCCTGCCCGGGGGCGTTCCCCAACACCAGGACCATCCGACTGCCCTGACACCGGCCGGGGCCGATCCGGCGGAGCGCGTCCTGGTCAGCGACATCGAGGCCGCCCACGCCGCACGCCGCCGGAGTCACCGTCATCGGGTACGCCGACAAGCCCGGCAAGCGCGAACGGTTCACCGCCGCCGACGCCGTCATCGACCAACATGGCCGAACCGGTGACCACCTTCGCCGTCGACGAGTGGTGAACCGCCGCGCGAGAAACGCCCCGGAGTTGATTCTCCGAGGCGTTTCTCGCGCGTCAGCCGAGGTGCAGCGCCCGGAGCGCACCGGGAACGGCGGCCCAGACGCCGGGTAGCAGCCCTTCCGGCCACCAGAACAGCTCTTTCGGAACGCCGTCGGGGCGTCACGTCGGCCATCGTCGACCAGGATCGACATCGACGCCCTGGACACCTCCTGTCGTTCCACGACCGCTCGAACCGATAGGCACGCTCAATCGGGTTCTCACTCGGCAGCAACCTGGCCTGCCCGTCGCGAGGGTGTGTCTGACAAGCGCCGCCATGTTCGAGCAGGAGGAACGATGACCCCGGAAGCTCTGCGCACCCTCGTGCCCGTCGCCGCACTGGCAGGGCTGCCAGCCTGCACCACCACCTCGCCCGGTCCGGTCGCCGGGTCCGGCACCGCATCGCCCGTACCCAGCACCACGTCTGCCGCCGGTGCCGCCCCGTCCGCCTCCAGCGCATCGCCGACCCGCAGCGCGGCGTCCGCCGCGATCACCAGTGAGCCGCCGTCGACGGGAAGGCCATCGTCGCAGCAGTGATTCGAGAGCCAGCTCAAAGCCTGCTCCGGGCTCTGGACTGGGTCAACGCCCGAAGAACGGACACCCCAACTGTCGAGTCCCACCTGATGGCTGACGAGTCTGTCCCCGGTGTTGCTTTCGGTGCGGCCTGACCGATGGTTCTTCCGCGCCGTACTGGTCTGTACGCCGAGTACCGACTCGCGGGAGGCTGACACCATGCGAAAACTGACCTTCGGGATGAACCTGAGCCTGGACGGCTACATCGCCGCGCCCGGCGACGACCTCGGCTGGAGTGTGCCGAGCGAGGAACTGTTCCAGTGGTGGTCCGACCGGGTGGGGGCGACAGGCACGGCGCTGTACGGGCGCAAACTGTGGGAGACGATGAGCTCCCACTGGCCGACCGCCGACCAGCGGGCGGGTGCCACACCGGCGGAGATCGAGTACGCCCGCCGCTGGCGGGACATGCCGAAGGTGGTGTTCTCCTCGACGACCAGCACGGTCGACTGGAACACCCGCCTGGTCACCGGCGATGCGGTCACCGAGATCACCCGGCTCAAGGCCGAGGACGGCGGCCCCATGGATATCGCCGGCGCCACACTCGCCGCGGTGGCCATGCGGAACGGGCTGATCGACGAGTACGCGATCGTCACCCATCCGGTCCTGGTAGGTGGCGGGACGCCGTTCTTCGCGGCCCTGGACAACTGGGTGAACCTGAGCCTGATGGAGACCCGGACGTTTCCCGACGGCGTGGTCCTGACCAGGTACGAGACCAGGCGCTGAGTACCTCGATCCGCCATGGCTCCATCGGACGGACCCGTTCCCAGCGCACATGGTCCATACGGCCCCGTCGCCGCTGCGCCGGGACCGCCAGCCCGTGACGCCGTACGCCGTGACCGGATCACCGGCCAGGACCGCCAGCCGTACTCCGGGAGTTGTACGTCTTGAAGGAGCAGTGACCAAGGTCGACCGAAGACACCGGACATCGAACCAGCCCAGAGCCTTGATCACGGCTCTGAGCTGGTGGGCGACGGACGAGTCGACCTGTACGCCGGATTCTGATAATGCGACAGCCTCCAAGCTTGTCAAACTTCGCCACTCACCCATCCCAGGCCGTCCCTGGGCCGTCGAAACCCAGCAGGAGACGGCAGTCAACACCTCGCCGACGATCAAGGAGCCGTGCTTGCCGGAGAAGCAGGGGCCACCGAGCGAACAGACCGCCCCGCGATGACGTTGCGGCCAGGCAGCGGACTAATCCCAGACGAACGGGTCGATGGCAGACGGACAGCAATGCGAAGAGTTTTCCTATTCACTGCCATCAGCGGACATCGAAGTAGAGTCGGGGATGTTGCGCAGGATCTGAAATCCTGCCGCCAAGAAGGCATGGATCGCCGCCGCGTTGACTGGAATTGAATTCTCATCACGCCTGCGGACTACCGAAAAGAACGAGCCTTCATACTTTCCATTGACGATCGCTCCATGAACCAGATACGGCTTACCTGATTCCGGCTGCCGAGGAACTTCGATGACCAACAAAAAGCCCCCCTCGACCGGCACCCGCGAGATGGTTAATCCATCGATTGGTGGATAGACAGTAGAGTCGATAATTGCCCGATATCTTGCTGCACTGTTAGCAGGAAAATGAAGCGGTGTTACCTTCACCACCGTATCACCCTCGCCACGATTCTTAGTTCTAAAGCCCAGCGCCAGCAGACCCCCGTCCGAATTGGCGAATCGGGCCACGTCCTGAGCGAGTTCGATCCGCCCCATCGAACCCTCACCCAGTTCATATGCAGATGACTTAACCTCAAACCACCTTGACTCACGAACACCAACCAGAGCTTGAGCATTTCCAGATCGAAGGAGTTGACGGACGATCGCTCGATCCATCACTTCCTGATCGCCGCTCACGCTCGGAATCACCGCAGCAAGTCTGCACGCTCTAACCATCTCGCAGATGGCCCCTACCGTCAGGCCAACCGAAGCGTGCGCGACAATCGACCGGCATTCGGGATCTTCATTAATTTCTACGATTTCACAGTTTACCGAGTTTAATTCGCGAGAAATTCTGCTTCTGAGTAGGTCGTCGGACACATCACGCCGAAGCGGCGGAACCACGAAGTGGATTTCAAAGGTGCCATCTTCCGCCGCAAAAGCGAAAATCACATTCACATCCGTGGTTTCTACAACAACCATGTCTTCCTTGTTCTGACCAAGGCATGCATCGGCCAGCAGTCTCGCGTCCAGGCCGGCGACTTCCGCCTCCGTGAAATTTGCTGTTCCCATGTCGGAAACGCCGACCACCGAGCCGTCGTCTAGAAGCAGACCCGTCGCACTTTCCCATCGCATGAACAAGCGCTCCCTCAATCACTGGAGTTGCCGATGATAAGGCACAGCCACACCCGGCTGTGTACCTGATTCACCAGGGTGCGCCGCACGTCTATCTTGACAAGGCGTAGCACACAGCGCAGACACGGGTCGATGAGTGCTACTGCTGCTCAGACCTTGAGGGGAAGATGTCGTCGATGGCTCGGCGGGTGCCTTCCTCGCTGGCCGGCATCAGGTGGGTGTAGACCCGGAGCGTGAAGCCGGGGTCGGAGTGCCCGAGGTACGAGGCGAGGGCCTTGATGCTCTCCCCCGCGTCGAGCAGCGCCGAGGCGTAGAAGTGCCGAAGCGCGTGCATCCCGGTCGCCCGGGTCGGGACGATGCCGGCCGCCGCCACCGCTGGACGCCAGCTCTTGCCGTCGAAGGTCGCCCGCTTGATCGCACCTCGTCGGGTAGTGGTGAAGATCAGTGGCACCGTCACCCGCTCGTCGCTGAACGGGTCCTCCCACGGCAGAGTGATCGAAAGGGGGTCGTACTTCTTCGCATGGTCCTTGAGTGACTGAGCCACCGAGTCGGGCAGCGGCACGCGGCGGTCCCGGTCGTTCTTGGGCAGGCCGAAGACCAGCCGGGAGCGGACCACCTTGACCTGCCGGACGATGTGCACCCAGCCCGAGGCGAGGTCGACGTCATCGACTCCCAGGCCGAAGATTTCGCCCTGCCGCATCCCGCAGCCAGCACCCAGGTCGACCATGGGGCGGTACCGCTCAGCGAGGCCACCGCGGATGGCCGAAACCTCGTCGGCCCGCCAGGGAACGACGCGACGTTGCACCGGTCGAGGCGGTTTGACCGACGCAGCCGAGCAAGGGTTCTTGGCGATCCGCTCGTCATCGACAGCCGCGCCGAGGATGGTCCGCAGGTGGGCGAAGACCACAGCCCGGGTCGCCGGGGCCAGCTTGCCGACCATCCCGGCGTCCCACTCCCGGATATGACCCGGCTTGATCGCGGCCAGTTACCGGGAGCCGAAGAACGGCACCAAGTGCTTGCGTACCCGGAACTCGGTGCTCTCCCGGGTCGACTCGTCGAAGGCACGGGTCCGCAACCAGTTCTCCGCGTACTCAGCGAAGGTGATCCGACCGGCGGACGGGTCGACGTAGGAGCCCCGGAGCTTGTCCGTCTCGGTGGAGACGAGGAAGGCGTCAGCGTCGCGCTTGGCCCGGTCCGGGAAGGACTGGCTACGTTCCCGCCCGTCCGGGCCGATGTACCGCACCCGGTAGCGCATCCCCTTGCCGAACAGATCCGACTTGATCCGTTCCTTCCGGCCGCCGGGGTGCCGGATCACCTTGTACCAGCGATCCTCCACGTGCCCCATCAGGCCGCCGCCTGCGCGCGTACCCAGGCCCGGACCGTCTCCGGTTCGTACCGCAGGTGTCGGCCGACCCGAGCCGCCGGCGGACCGTACTTGACCTTGCGCCAGCGGTACAGCGTCTCCTGCGGCACCCGGAGGTAGGCCGACACCTCCCGCACCGTCCAGAGCCCATCGTTCACCACCGTCATAGCCCCTCCCCCGTTGTGTCGCCCGTTCCTGTTGCTGATCCGTCGTCGGGGAGCTGCGCAGCCCGGTCCTTGGCGGCGAGCAGTTCGGAGCGCCAGCGGGCGCGTTCGCTGATCGACCGCAGCAGCCGGTGAGCCATGGCCGGCACGTCGGGGTCATCGGGCCGGGCGAGTTCCCAGGCGTGCCGGACTGGTTCGACGGTGGCGCCCTGGTCGTCGACCTCATCCAGGCCGACCGTGACACCGAGCAGCGACCGCACCCAGGCCCGAACATCGTGCTTGTGGTCGCTGAGCGTCTTGCCGGACCAGTCGCGCGAGATGAGGATGCGCCGGCCGCCGATGCCGAGGGTGTCCCGTTGGTGGATCTTCCCCTTGCAGCGGCCCGGCTTGAGTTTGGCGTGTGCCTTCTTGGGTTGGATGCCGTAGAGCAGCCAGTTGGCGCAGCGGTCGGTGCAGGGTGTGATGCGCAGTTCCCGCCAGAGTCGGTCGAGGTGTTTGCGTTGCCGGTCGGTGGTGGCTTTGTGGACGTCGCCGGTGTGTTTGGTGATGTACTTCGTGACGTACCGGATGGTCCGTTCGGCGTCGGTGGTGCCGGGCATGACGCCCCGCGCGTCGACCTGGGTACCGAAGCGGACGACGTGCACCGGTTCGGCGTGCGGGTTGTCGTCGATGGCGTCGAGGGCTTCCGTCCAGGTGGTCAGTGGGTGGCGGGTGTCTGGGTCGACCCACGCCGCCGCCTGCTCGTCCCATACCGGGGGTCGGTCGGCGGTGTAGTGCTGGACATCGACCGCTGGCCACCACACCTGGTGATAGGTGGCCGCCGCCACGGTGCGGAGGGTGTCGCGGGGGATGGTGCCCCGGATGGCGAAGTGGGCGTGTGGGGCGAGTCGGCGTTGTGGCTCGACGCAGCCGGCGTACTGGACGTTCCAGCCCTCACACCGTCGCAGGTTCTGCCAGAACCGGTCCAGGAGTCGGGGGAAGTGGACGGCGTCCCAGGCGGCGCGGCGGTAGTCGTACCGGTCGGGGTTGACGGGGGTGCCGTCGGGGCGGACCGGGCCGTAGGAGTCGAGGGTGAGGGTCAGCCACATCGACGGCCGGTAGGTCGACCCGTCCGCAGCGGTGTACGTCCTGCCGACCGTGCGCCGCTCGACCTTGCGTCGGGGCAACTCGGGCGCGTCCTGCCGCCGCCGGGTCGACCGCTTGCGACGCGGGCCGGTGTCGTTGTCGCCCTGGTCGTCGTCGGCCGTCGCGTGCGGCGGGGCGACCCGGCCCCGGAGCCCTTCGGCCGCGATCGCCTCTTCCACCTCGCGGATAGCGTCGTCGAGGTCTTCGACCTGGTCCCACTGGCACGCCCGCGATGCCTCGTCACGGGAGAACTCCAGATGCCCGCGCAGCAGAATCAGTGACTTCTGTTCCTCCGTCGCCGGTTCCGGCGGCGGCAACGGCTCGTCGTCGCGGTGCCAGCCCTCCCGGATCTGGGCCTGCCGCAGCCGGCGGTTCTTCTTGGCGCACGGGGCGCACTTGTCTTCCCGGGTCGCCCCACACGGCAGGTCGATGACCTCGGTCAGGCCGGTGTCCAGGTCGGTGCGGCGCATGGCCAGGGGACGCACGCAGACGCCGTACTCGGCCGCGATCTCCTTGAGGACGTCGACCGAGCGGGGTAGCGCCATGCGGGCCGCCCGCGACCCCGGCCGAGGAACAGCAACCGGGGTCGGGGCGACGGGTTCGAGGCCCGGCAGGGTCGGAGCGGTCATCGGATGATCCCGACGACGTGCGGCCGGTTCGACTGGACGACACGCGGAGGCAGCACGACCGCCGGGGCAGAGATGGCAGCCGGAGCCGGGACAGCCGGCGGCACGGGGTCAGCCGGGCGCTCGGGTTCGGTGGTGGCCTGCTCGGGCGCTTCGTACCAGTCGCCCGGGGGTTGGTCCGGTTCGGGAGCCGGCGGCACGGCGGGGGCGTTGGACAGGACGACCTTGACCAGGGCGAGGAATGCCAGTGACGGCACGGCCGCCACGGTCCAGCCCCATACCGACGGTTCGGCTTCGGCGACCTGGGCGGCGAGGGACAGCAGCGCGAACGCGACCAGGAGCGAGCCGACCAGGCCGACGGGCCGACCGGTACGGCGGCGGGCGCGGAGTTCCAGGCCGAGGTAGATCGCCATGAGTTCGACGGCTACGGCGTTGGCCCAGCCGATCCAGTCGGGTTGGCCGTGGGTGACGGACAGGTCGTGGACGTGGGTGAATGCGGCAGCGCCGGCCATGGTGCCGATGGCGAGCAGGATCACCAGGCGTACGGCGGTTTCGGTGCGCTCGCTCATCGCCACTCCTGCGTCGGCTTCTCGCGGATGGTGAGGTCGATGCGGATGCGCCGGTCGGCGATGTCGGGGCGGCGGTTGACCATGTGCGCCAGGCCGTGCAGGGCAGCGGCGGTCTGGTCGGCAGGACCGACGAGCCGGATGCGCAGCGGACGCCGGAGCCGGTTGATGACGCGGGCAAGGGTGGTCATGGCGGTTACCTCCGGGCCGGGCGAATGTCAGTACGGATGTAGTCGGGTGGGGTGCCGAGGGTGGCGACGGCTTCGGACAGGCACCGCCACAGCGCCCACGCCTCATCGGGGGTCAGGGACATCCGCCGCCGGCCCGCACCGACCGCCAGATAGACGGGGTACGGGTCGGGTCGGTCGGGGTCGACGCGGACGGACACGGCGGTGACCGGTTCGGGGGTACGCAGCCGGTAGAAGCGCCGGCCGTCGGTGGGGCCGGTCATCGGGGTTCGCCCTGGTCGGTGTCGAGGATGGTGCGCAGCGCGTCGGGTAGCAGTGGCCCGCGTCGGGACCGGGGCAGGGCCGGCCGGACGGGTTCCGGGGTGGACTCGCGGCCGACCTGGGCGAGGATGTCCGCCGCGTCGGCCGGGGCCGGGTACCGCTGGGCCAGGTCGCGGATGTCGTCGTCGGTGACGTAGGAGAACCGGACCCGCATCGGTTCCGGGGTGCCGTCGAGGATCACGTAGCCCACGCCTTTGGCCCATCGGGGCATCTGGTCGGCGAGGGCGCCCCTGTTGCGGGCACCGTCACCCAACACGAGATCAACCTGAGTGGCTTCGGTGAGGCCGAGGGCGATGCGGGTCGGGAACAGGTCCCGAAACGGCAACACCTCCTTACGCGGGTCCTGCAACGCGGCCACCACCAGCACCCCAACGCCCGCGCCCTGCGACAGCAGCAGCCCCAGCGACCCGGCGATGCGCTTACGGAGGTCGACGTCTTGCAGGTACGCCGTCAATGCGGCTATTTCGTCGATGACGACCACGACCAGGGGGTCAGCCTCGGTCGGCGTGTGCACCCGCACGGTGCCGGCGAGCCGGGTCTGACGCTCCCGCATCACCGTCACGGCCTCGTCGAGGAGATCCGCCATGGCCTCGAACGACTTGCAGGCGAACCGGGCGAACAGCGGCCGACCCATGGCGAACTCCATCCCGCCCTTGGGGTCGATCACCCACAGCCGCACCAGGCCCGACGTGATACCACCGGCCAACGACCGCACCAGCGACCACAGCACCGAGCCTTTCCCGGAGCGGGTGGCCCCACCGATCAGCACATGGGTGGCGAGCAGGTGCAGCGACCAGGTCCCCAGGTCCTCCCGCCGCGCCAACGGCAACGCCGTAAAGTCAGGAACCGCCGGGGTGTCGAACGGCGGCACAACCGGCCGCAGCGCGTCGGTGCGGACAAGCACCAGGTAGACCAGCGTCGGCCGGTCCCGGAACCGCAACCGATCCACCCAGCCCAGCGGCAGCGCCCAGTAGCCGGTACGGGTCGGCGGGGTGTCGGGCCGCTCGGAGTAGACCCGGGCGTGCCGCCGGCCGAAGGCGTACGCAAGGTTCGCGGTGACCTGTTGGAAGTCGGCCGGGGTCTGCCCCCGGACCATGCGCACGGTCAGCACGTCCAGGGCCTGATCCGAGCGCACCCGCAGCAACTGCGGCAGGACCGGCAGATGGTCATACATCGCGGCCAGGCCGCACAGGGTCATCGCCTCAGGCCAGGCCCGCCGGTAGACGACGACCCGACGGAACCGGCCGAGCAGCGGCCCGGCGCACCACCGCCACCAGGACGCCTCATCGCGCCACCGCCACAACGCCGACACCGCCGACGCCAGCACCAGCGGCACCACCAGGCCCGGCCAACCATGGTCGGCGTAGAGGACGACGGCAGCCACGACCAGGCCGACGGCGACGGGGTGACGCAGGCACCACCAGCAGAACCGGGCGGCCCAGCGCAGCACCAGGCCGAGCACGACCAGCCACATCGGCAGAACGAACCGCTTCGGCCGGACCACCATCAGATCCCCGGCGGTCACCATCACCACCCCGCCACGAGGCCGGCGCATCATCGCCCACCACCGCGCAGCGACACGAACCGGCCCGACGCATCCCGGACCGGAGGAAACGGAAGAACGAGCTGCCCGACACACCCGGCACACCGACCGTCGGCACCGGTGGCCGGGTCGAACCGGGACTGACACACCTCGCACCGAGGCGAAGCCGGGGCAGCCGAACGCCTACGCTTGGACACGTCACTACCTCTCTCGACAGAGCAGGGGAAAGAGACACCAAGGGGGCGGGGCTGCCGTCCGCCAAGACCAGACAGCCCCGCCCCCAACCACCAGCGGCTACGCCGCCGCCTTCTTCGCCACACCCGCCGGAGCACGCATCCCGGTCGCCCGCAGCGAGTACGCCATCCGGTTGTTGTTGGTCACGTACGGCGTCACCGTCATGCCCTCGAACTCCACCGCCTCGAACGGCACACCCGTCGGCGGCACCGGCTGGTAGTCGGCGGAAATCTTGACCGTCGTCTCCCGCGAGCGCTTGCCAAGCTCCGGGTCCAGGTCCATCACCCGCACCTGCCACACCCGCTGACCGGTCAACTTGTCCTTCGCCGGGCTACGCCGCCCGGTCTTCTCGTCGTAGTCCTCGACCTCACCCAGCGACTCGGGGACCAGGGCGCACCCCGCCGGGAAGACGTCCTCACAACGCACGGCGAACCTCGTACCGCCACGCAGAGCCATCGCTCAACCTCCAAGTTATTGGCATGTCTGCCAAGTGGAGACTCCAAGGTAGACGCTACTTGGCAGACAAGTCAACAAGTTTCGAGCTTGCCGAAGGGGTACGGGTGAGAGAGTTGGAGCGCCAGGGGAACTCCAAGGCTTCCTGCCCCTGCTGGGCACGTTCCCGCACGGCTGCTGCGAGCGCGCTGGTCATGCGTCGGTCAGCCTGACTAGCAACGCTAGGTCGTTAACGTTGGTCAGCAACGAATCGACGTCGCTGCTCCAAGTATCGATCCCTTGGCTATGACTGCGTGAAGGCGTTCAGTAGATACTGCAACGTTGACACTGTAAGCTGAACCGGCACTGCCAAAAACATGGTTATGACAGTTGGACCGTAAGAGTCAGATCGCGAACTGCCTAGCGGTGTTCGTCAAGACCGAAAACACTGCGCAGCATAGAGACGAGCCTCCACCCTGCCGGCCAAAGCGAAGGTGGAGGCCCGGGGGCCGGTCCGCCTAGGCGGGCCGGCTTCCATCCCCATCTCTGAACCACTCCATGGCAAGCGACGCAACGATCGGTGCCGCGAGCCTAAAACACCAGCTCAGGGCATCCATCACGCGGCACTGCCATCGGACTGGCCCCCTCTTGACCTTGCCTCGATGTGCCCGACGCTTCGGTCTGTTCAGGGACTTCGCCATGCTCCACCTCTCTGCGGACATGCGTTCATCGCCCTACCGCTTGGTAGAGGCGATCGGACTTATGTGCGCCGCAGGGCTGGGTGAGCTTGGCTCGCATGAATCATAGCCATATGTGCCGGAGGAATTGCAAGGATCTCCCGGCGAAGCGCGCTCGTCCAGTCAAAAGAATGCACGCTCGGTGAGCCGTGTCGGTGCTTGACCCTCATTAGGGATCATGCTTACACAACGTGTAGGCACCTTGGGATGCATAAAGACCGATTTAGTGGTTTAAGTACGTCCCTGAGCTCGGGGCGTGGTGCCCTATGCGTGGCGGGAGCTTCGCTAAACCCAAGGGTGACCGTCGAAGCCGTTCGGGATCATCGCGGCTAGGGCATCGGCTCTGGACCCAATGATCCTCATGCGTGCCTGGTACTCGGCGGGTTCGCGGTGTGCGGCTTGGCTGGTGACCTGGCCGGGCCACTTCCGGTACAGCAGGCCGTATTCGCGGGTGAAGTAGCCGGCGGTGACGGCGTTGGCGGCCAGGAGGAGGCCGGTGTCTTCGGAAGCGGGCAGGGCCATCCAGCCCCCGAGGGCAAAGACGAGATCCCGGCGTAGGCACAGGGTCGCCGGGTGGACGGATGCCCGGTAGTCGTTGGCCTGCCAGAACGCCAGGACCGCACCCCGGTCGATGACCCCACCGGCCGGGTCCTTGTCCCATCCGGCGGTCGACCCGTCGGGAAGCAGGTCGAGCACCCGCGAGGTGGTCCACCCGATCTGCGGATGCGCGTCGAACGCGGCGATGTCCCGCCCCAGCGCCCCGGGGGTCAACTGGTCGTCAGCATCCAGAACCTTGATGAGGTCACCGTCAACACGGGACAGGGCAAGGGTCCGGGCAACACCAGGCCCGCCCGGACGACCGGTGCCGAGGCTGATCCGAGGATCATCGGGCAGTACGTCGGCCAGGGCTCCGGTCTGTCCGTCTTCTTGGACGAGCCATTGCCAGTCCCACCCCGGCGGCATCTCCTGCTTGGCCAGCGATGCGTACGCGCCGGCCAGGTACTCGATGCTGGGCGCGTGGACCGGGGTGATGACCGAGACGAGCTGCGTCAAGTTTTCCACCGCTGGAGTTTGTGGGAGTAGACAAGCTCGGTCCGGTCGCCTGGCATCACCACGTCAGCGACCTCGACGACCCGGCCGGTGGTGTCGACGGAGGTTTTCCGCACGGTGAGCACGGAGACGCCCGGGTCGATGTCCAACAGTTCGGCCTCATCCGGTGACGGGGGTCGGGCGCGGATCTCGTCGTCGATGCGGTCCAGCTCGATGCCGAGGGTGTAGAGCTGGTGTTGCGTGCCGCCGGGCCAGGGTTCCTTACTCTCGTCGAGCAGGTCCCGGTTCGCGGCGACCAAGTCGTAGGGCAGGTAGGAGTACGACACGGTCAGCGGCGCGTTCTCGTGCCGCGAGGACGTCCAGTAGACCCGGCGCAGCAGCGGCGCACCCGGCTCGACCTGGAGTGCCGCCGCCATCTCCTCATCGGCGTTCACGCGGGTGTACTCGGCGTGGAACTTGAGGTCATCGACGCTCAGGCCGGTGTCGTGCTCGGTCGCGCCGGTCTTCAACCGTTCGTCCTCGTCGAGCAGGACCCGGTCCTTCTCCCACTGGTACCGCTCGGTGTTGCGGCGACGTACCCGCTGGCGGGGTGCCCGCACATAGGTGCCACGCCCCTGCTCCGCCCGGACCAAGCCCCATTCGCGGAGCTGCCGGATGGCGTTGCGCACGCTCGTGCGGGACAGCCCGGAGGACTCGGCCAGCTCGGTTTCGCTGGGCATCAGCGTGCCGGGGGCAAGCTCCCCGCTCATGATCTTCGCCCGCAACTCTTCGGCGAGTTGCAGGTAGCGAGGGCGCCAGTCCCGGCCATGCACACCGGTCACCGTACCCCCTAGACGTTCCAACGTCTGCCAGGTGGTCCCCCCAGCCGGCCGCTCCGGCACCGCCGGCACCACCACCGCCCCCGCTCGCGGAGCCTGCCCACGACGCCCACCAGGCGGACGGGCGGCAACGGCCCGCCGGCCGTTGGCGTTCACCGCGTCTCTCCCGTCCGCCCGGTTCGCCCGGTCTGTGCCTGCATGGCGTGTCGGGCGTGGGTCAGTTCCTCGATGAGCCGGTCGACGTGGGTGAGCGTCAGGAGCACGGTTTGCGTGGTGCCGTAGTGGGTCGCGTCGAGCTTGATCGCCGGGTCGCGGCGGGTGAACCGGTCGATGAGCAGTTGCAGACTCACCCACCCGGTCCCCTCCCGCCCGATTGTGGCCAGGTACCCCCGGTGCATCGGATCGTTCGGCCCACAACCACGACACCACGCCGGACACACCACCGGCCGAGGCGACGCCGGCAACCGCCGGTTCATCATCGGAAAGCCGTCACTCATCGCCGGCCTCTTGCCCGCCGGCCTGCGCCAGCAACCCCCGCAACTGCTCCACCAGCTCGGCCGCTTCCGACAGCGACAACTCCGCCCAGGCGTTCCCCGCCCGGCAGGACGCGTGCACGCACACCAGCGGAGCGCCCGGAGTCTCCGCACTGATCAGGTACGTGACGACGAGCCCACTCGCCCGCTTCTCACCGACCCGGAGCATGTGGCCGCGATGACGACGGGCCATGTGCGCCATCACCGGCGGCACCAGATAGCCGCAGCGCTCCGGCGTGCACCAGTCCGGGTGACTCGTCACCGGGGCCGGCTTGCTCGGGCGGGTCATCGTGTCCACCGCCCGCCATGGCCCCGGTGCGCCTGCGCCACCGTCATCAACGGCGCATACCGCAGCATGGGCAGCTCCCGCGTGACACCGACCGACCACCACGGCGCAGCGCCAACCGATCCGCCGGACGACGCCGACCGCGTGTTGCCGCTGGTGGTCGGGATCGGCGTACGTCGGCGGGGCCACCAGGACGACAACCAACCGCGTCGACGATGAGAGCCGGACATCGCACCTCCACAGGTAGACGAGGAACCGGCGGCCGACCACGAGCTTGGTGGTGGCCGACCGCCGGCCCGGATGAAGGCACGGCGCACCGTCCGACGCCGGACGGGTCGGGTATCGCCGAGCCAACTTGTCTACGCGGCTACCGCAACCGGTCCCACAGGGACGCCGCGCATAGGTGCGGCCAGGGCCGACACCGCGACCACCCCTGACACGAGCCGTCACCCCGGCCGCACACCAGGAAACGTATCTACAAGTGGACGAGTTGTCTAGACGTCGAAACACGTCGCTTGCTTGGCACTTGGTACAACAAGTGCCAGGTACGGTGAACAGGTGCCCACCCCGCACTACGGACAACCCCGCTACCGCACCATCGCCGACGAACTCAGAAAGCGCATCGAGAGTGGTGTGATCCCGCCCGGGGCACTCTTGCCGGCCGAGAGCGCACTTACCGCTGAGTTCAGGTCGGCGCGCGGCACAATTCGTCAGGCCATAGCCATATTGCGCGAGGCAGACTTGGTGGTCACCGCTCACGGACGCGGGACCTACGCCGCGCCTCGCGGAGACGCGCCATGGCGGGACGGGGGTTCCGAGACGGATTTGCAAAAGCGTCAAGTCACCGCAGACGTCGAACTGGCAGCCATTTTTGATGTCGATGTGGGCACGGCACTCTTGGAACAACAGAGCCTTACTCGAAGAAACGGGGCCGTCAAAGCAGTCGTTAGAACCTACCGACTGCTTGAGACCGAGAGCTAGAGCAGTTCACGGCTTCAATACGTCTTCATGGCGGCCTGAAGGGGCCGCGGGCCGCCGCTACCTGGGCGCGCGTCCGTCGATCCGCTGGCGCTAAGACTCCGGCCACGCAACACGTTGGCGGGTAGCCCGGGGCCGCCGTATGACGACAGCCAGTTACCCGGCGGGTGGTGGGTCGACAACAGCCGACCGAGCGCGCCGCCAGCAGCCCACGCGGTGTGGGGGATCGGAGGCTGGGTCCGCCGACGGTGCTGGGTCGGTGGCGGGGTTGCGGTTACTGCGCCTCCGGCAAGGCTACAAACTTGAGAAAAGGCAGAAGCAGTAGCCCGCAGCTGTACGTGCTAACCTCGGTCTTTCACTTGAGCATGGATCAATAGCCGCTGCTCGATGAGTGCAGTTTGCGTGTTTGCTGATGTTCTGTTGGCATGCCAAGGTCC